>PMTT01000561.1:4905-8685 GCA_003167275.1 Bryobacterales bacterium
GTTTTTTCGAGGAAGCGATCGATCGGATTGGTCAGTCCGCCGGCGGCGCGATCCGCAACGGCGGGCACGGGCGGCCGGACGGGCTTACGAAACGCCCAGGAATTGCGGACCTCGGGAGGGATCGGCATCTCCGCGATCGCGAACTCGGTCGGCTTCGCGTCGGGTGCGGCATCCCACGGAGCACCCTGTTCGATCCACGCTTTGATGGTGGCGACCTGGTCTGCGGTGAGTTTACCGTCCATCGGCATGGACGGTTTCTCAAGCCCTGCGACCAGTCGGTACAAGCGGCTCTCCTCGGCTTTGCCCGGAACGATCGCAGCGCCTCTTGCACCACCCTGCAAAGCGGCCTCGCGAGTCCGCAGGTCGAGCTTGGAAAGCTGGACGGCGCCGCCGTGACACTTCCAACAACTGCTTTCGAGAACGGGACGGATGTCGGAGGTAAAGGATACAGGCCGGTCCGCGGCGCCGAGAGGCAGACTCGCGGCCAGGCCCCAAGAGAGCAAGAGTTTTACCCCTCGCACCAGGAACGCTCCGCTACCCAGGCTGCCCGGAACGTCGAAGTCCGGCATGGAAAAATGCTCTGAGCCAGTATACTCCTTTCGGTTGCCGATGGGTTCAGGGAACTGGGGTCGAGGCGGGAGCGGCCCCACTGCGAGCGGGTTGTGACGCATGTTTGCGAGGAGGGGAGAAATGTTTGGTGCGTTTTCGAAGTCCATTTGTTTGTATGGATTGCGGGGAAACATCAAAAATCTGTGACGCATCTTTGGGGAGTGTTTTGCAAGATGCGTCACGGGCTCTGGTGGCGGATTCTGGGCCCTGACGGTCTGGAAGACGTGTGGCAGATGGAAATGGTTGAATGGCAAGTTGCCAAGCGCCGCTGCCGCCCGGCTCCGAATTGCCTCGGACAGGAAGCCGTGACAATCGCGCCAACCGTAGGTGCTGGAAGGGAGACCGATATCGCATGTGATATCATTTCTGTAGATGTCCATGCGGCTCGTACTCGATACGGCTGTTGTTGTCGCTGCTATGCGGAGCGATCGAGGCGCCTCCCGGCAACTCCTGATTGCGGCGCTCGACCGGCGGATCACTCTGTTGGCTTCTGTTCCACTGATGCTCGAGTACGAAGCCGTACTGACACGGCCGGAGCATCTGAAGGTGATTGGTCTAAGCGCGGAGGAAGTCAACGAGGTGCTCGACGCTTTGGCGGCGGTTATCGAGCCGGTGACGCTGCATTTTCTTTGGAGACCACGGTTGAAGGATCCCGCCGACGAGATGGTCCTGGAGACGGCGGTCAATGGCGGCGCCGATCGACTGGTCACCTTTAACGTGCGGCATCTGGCCGGGGCCGCGATGGCATTTGGGGTCCGCACGAGATTGCCCGGTGCGGCATTACGGGAGATCCGAGGAGGAATCGATGAGAAGAAGTAACGTAGCGCTTCGCTTGCAGACGTCGTTATTGGATGAAGCAAAGCGAGTCGCGGAATCGGAGGGCGTTGCGTTGAACCAGCTAATCAATGTTGCGGTGGCAGAGAAGCTCTCGGCCATACGCACCGAGGATTACTTCCGCGAGCGATCCGGCCGGGCCAACATCGGCCAGGCGAAACGTATCCTCAAAAAGGCTGGCCGAGGACAACCCCCGGTGGCGGGGGACGAGGTGCCTTCAGACCTTAGGTAGGACAATATGGAACGGAAGAGATTTCATTCTGGCGCTTCGAAGTTTCTCTATGACCGCTATATTATTGGTGACCCGCGGCGCGAAGAGGAATACGAGGAAGAGGTTGTCAACGCTGAGATTGCGCGGAAGATTTACCAGCTTCGGACAAAGGCGGGCCTCACACAACAGGATCTGGCCAAGCGCGTCGGCACCTCCAAGTTCGCCATCTGCCGGCTGGAGGATGCCGATTACGAGGGGCACACGCTTTCCATGCTAAGGCGGATTGCCGGGGCACTCGGTAAACGCGTAGAAATTCGGCTCCTGCCCGCGAAACGGTTGCGAACGGCTTAGAGTCAATACTGTTCACTTTAGGCGCGGGGGAACGCACGGCGTCAGCAGGCGGGTTGCCAACCCGCCGCAGGTTGACAACCTGCCCCACATAGCGCTGCTAAGTGAACAGTATTGGTCCTAAAGTAGACCCTGCGACGCTAATTGGCAGTGGCTCAAGCTGCTGGATCAAGCACAACCTCACTCGGCAGGTAACAGTCCGGTACTACCTTCTCCGATTCGGTCGAAAATAGAACCGGACTGCTCCGCCGGCGGCAATCCTACAGCTTGAACTCCGCTTTTACCACCTCGTCATCCAGGGAATGCTTCAGCGAGAAGCCAAGCTTTTCGCAAATCCGCATCACGTCGCGATTGTCGGGGAGGATATCGGCGGTCACTCGTGCGAGTTTCTCGCCCGCGGCTACCAGCAGCGACCGGGCCAGCAGTTCCTTGCCCAGGCCCTTGCCCTGCCACTTGTCGCTGACCAGCACGGCGACTTCACCGTCCTTGGTGCCGTGGATCTTCATCAGGCGGCTCACTGCCAGTATCTCGGACTCTCCGGTCTCGGGGTTGCGCCGCTCGGCCACCAGCGCCATTTCGCGGTCATAGTCGATGAAGCAGATGCGCGTCAGCCGTTCATGCGTAGTGCGCTGCTCCAGGTTCATCAGATGGAAGTAGCGCAGGTACACGCTCCGCTCGGAGAGGGTCTCGTGGAACCGCACGATGGCCGGCTCGTCTTCCGCCCTGATGGGACGGATGGTGACGGCCGAACCGTCCTTCATGGTCCAGGGTGACATGTACTTCGTAGGATAGGCGCGGATTGCCGTTTTGGGGATCTGGTCTTTCTCGACTTCCGGTCCGTGCACTACCACGCGCGCGTCCAAGGCGATCAGGCCGTCGGGAGACGCCAGCAGCGGATTGATGTCGATCTCCTTGATCCATCGCTGCTCCGCCACCAGGGCGCTGAACCGCACCATCAGGGTTTCCAGCGCCGCCAGGTCCACCGGACGCCGCCCGCGAACCCCTTTGAGCGCCTTGTAAATCTTGGTCTGCTCCATCATGCGGCGGGCCAGCGTGCTGTTGAGAGGAGGCAGGGCGAGCGAGCGGTCTTTGAACACTTCCACGAGCTGGCCGCCGGTGCCGAATAGCAGCACGGGGCCAAACTGCGGATCGAGGCTGGCCCCGATGATCAGCTCATAGGCGTCCTTAAGCTTGATCATGGGCTGCACCGTCACGCCCTGAAAATGCTCGATCCCGACCTTCGCGGCAACCGAAGTTTCGATGGCGTGGAAGGCGCGTTCGACAGCCTCGGAGCTGCCCAGGTTGAGTTGCACGCCCCCGACATCGGTCTTGTGCGTGATGGTTTCCGAGTAGAGCTTCAGCACCACGGGGTAGCCGATCTGGTCGGCGGCCCTGACGGCGTCCGCCGGGTTGGCGGCGATGATCGTCTTGGCCGTGGGAATTCCGTACGCGCTGAGCACCTGCTTGGATTCGAACTCGGTCAGGATGGTGCGACCCTCGCCGCGGGACTTCTGAATGATCCCATCCACCAGGTTGCGGTCTGGCGACCAATCGGCGGAATCCTCCGGCATCATCGGAGTCTCGTACAGACCTTTGAGGTTGTAGCTGTACCGCCACATGTAGTTGAAGGCGCGCGCCGCTGTGTCGGGGTACGAAAATGTCGGGATGTTCGCGCGATTCAGGACTTCCTCGCCGGCCGCCACATCCAGTCCACCCATCCAGCTCGCCAGCACCGGCTTGCCCTCCTGTTTGGCGAGCGGCCTCAACTGCTCGGCGAT
>PMTT01000178.1 GCA_003167275.1 Bryobacterales bacterium
TCGACCCTGCTGAGCATCCTGGGCATGCTGGACGGCGCATGGACCGGCGAGTTCGAGTTCGCCAACCACATGGTCCATCGGATGAAGCCCAAAGACCGCGTGGAATTGAACAAGAAGTACATCGGGTTCGTCTTCCAGAGTTACCACCTGATCGACAACCTGACGGTTTACGAAAACCTCGACATCCCGCTTTCGTACCGCAACGTGAAGGGGTCCGAGCGGGCGTCGATGGTGTGCGATACACTCGACCGCTTCCACATCGTGGGCAAGCGCGATCTCTATCCCAGCCAGCTTTCGGGCGGCCAGCAGCAACTGGTAGCGGTAGCGCGCGCGGTGATCGCGCATCCCAAGCTGATTCTGGCGGACGAGCCTACTGGCAACCTGCACTCCAGCCAAGGCAAGGAGATCATGGAGCTTTTCAAGAAGCTGAATGACCAAGGGACCACCATCGTGCAGGTGACCCACTCGGAAGCCAACGCCGCGTACGGCCACCGGGTCATCAACCTGGCCGACGGCTGGGTAGTAAGCGGCGGCAGCACGGCAGCCGTGTGACACGGGCATCCTTGCCTGGCATCCTTGCCTGTGTTCTTCAGGCTTCGTTCCCACCTGATTGGACCGCCGGGGCCCGGAGTGTCAGCGGCCTGTGCGCGGTGTCAAGACCTTTGGCGCGCCATCGGCACCTTGCGAATCGAACCGCTTTACCGGATCATGGTAGAGGAATGCCTGTTTTGAAACGGAGGTCTTAGCGATGCCTCAGCCCAACTTCAGTCCGCTTGATTCTGTGCTCCCGCCCCGGCGTCGAACGCCACGGCTAGGCCCCGACAATTCCCGCACCATCGCTCTTCTGGAGCAGTGGGTACGTGAAGACGCCACGACCGACCCGGCAACCGTTGCACAAGCGGAACAGGAACTGGCCCAGTTTAAGGCCGCTCTGAACGCCAATCGTCCTCCTGAAAGCCCCGTGTTTCCGTGAGCCGCAACATTCTCCTGGATTCCGGCCCCCTCGGACTCGTGACTCAGCCCAGGATCTCACCGGAAGTCCTGGGGATGAACCGTTGGCTTCTGGAACGCCTTTCGAGCGGTGACGCCGTGTTTGTGCCAGCCATCATCTATTACGAGCTGCGCCGTGAATTGCTGCGTGCGCAGAAGACCGCCGGACTCGCCCGTTTGGACGCCTTCGTGCAGATTGACTCAAGCCGTTACTGGCTCAGTTTTGCTTAACGCAAATCGAAGATGTACGCCAACCCAAGGCCAACCGCAATAGTCGCTGTTTGGGTTAGCTTGCCTATCTTCCCCTCAAGAAGACTTTTATCGATCACTCGTGCGTGATCGCATTTGGCAATACTCGTCTCCACTTTAGAGGAGGAGGCGACGTCGCGCAGAATCTCAGCGGATGGAAGACTGATTCGATAATACGGATTGGGCGTGCCTTGGGTCGTCATCGGGACAACGACCACGGTGTTACCGGCGTTGTTTACTGCCAGCCGCGACATGATTATGCACGGGCGACGTCCTTTGATTATCGCTCCTTCGCCTCGTAGCGTGACCCAGTATATATCGCCCTGTTCAATCCCCATCACTATTCAAGCTCAGCAGCGAAGTCATGAGCCGATGCATCTATGAACTCACGGTCTTCGTCATCCAGGCTGATAAACGGCAGGGTTGGTTCTTCAGCTTGGTGTCTTAAGTCTACGGCCTGTCTAAGCCAGGCATAAGCATCAACCGCAGACCTGAGATGATCAGAAATGACTTCAAGGACTTCCGGGTATATTGGACGGCGATTGTGCATGGACACTAGGAGGCAGTCTAGACCAAACCGCATCCTTAATCCATGCACCATAAAGGAGGATGAATAATGGCTGTCTTTACCCTCCTCAGACGGGTTTGCCAGCGTTTTGGAGAGTCTCTGAGCAAGATCGTTGATTTTTCGAAGCGTCCAGACCGTAAACATGGCTTGGTCCCTGACTGACGACCCGAACGCCCCGATGGCGTTATCTCTAAAGTCCGATTCCATCTCACAAAGGGAGTCGTATGTCATCTGCTCCAGCATGCCGCGTGGGATTAAGGCTGCGGAGAGCACTCCGAGCGCGTACATGATCTTGGAGTAATTGGGGAAGATCTCACCATAAAAGCTCCTGAATTCCGTTGCGGTTCGCTTCTCGATAGCGGTCAAGAAAAACTTTTGGAGCACGACCCCGATGTTTTTGACCAAATCCTCTACGGCACCAGACGCCACTTCTTTTGGAGAAGAGGAAATTACAAATGGAACAGGCTCTCGGATTCCGATTGCTGGCAATTCAAGAGCTTCGCACATTGCATTCGAGTTCATTTTCTATTTGCCTGTTAGAAACTATGCGCTTCTGCCAACGCACTTGATTCGCTTTTACAGCGATAGCCTGCCGCTCTTCTGGACTCAACCGCTTTGCTCTCGACCGTCCTCCAACCTTACCCGCCACGCGCGCGGCTTCAGATCGAGAGTTGATTGGTTTTTCTTTGGTAAGGGATTGCACAATCCGAAAAGCATTGCTGTTTAAATCCATGCGCTCCTCCAGCCCAGAAGCCAATGGTAATCAGCCACAGAACAATGATACGGTCCATTAGGAGACCTTGCAATGATAACCAGTGCGGTTATCCATGTTTTTAGATGCATCATATTCTCCTCGGTTTCCGATTTGAACAAAATGCTTGACGACTCCAAACTCCGTCAAGCATAATGTTCAATATGAACAAGCTGAGCATGGAAGAGTGCGTCAAGGTGGTCCGGTGCTTGGTGGACGGCTGCTCGATGCGCGTTACGGCCAGAATTGCTGGTGTTGCCCGGAATACCATCGATAAACTGCTAGTGGAACTTGGTGCGGCGTGTTCTAAATTCCAGGATACCACCCTCCGAAACCTCGCTTGTAAACGGATTCAAGTGAACGAGATATGGGCGTTTTGCTATTGCAAGCAAAAACAGGCCACCGCCGATACCGCAGAAGCGCGGATTGCTGGAGACATTTGGACGTGGGCAGCAATCGATGCGGACACCAAACTGATCCCGTGCTGGACCCTCGGCAAGCGCGATGCGGAGACCGCTGATGCGTTTGTATCCGATATGGCCTCTCGGCTTGCAGATCGAGTTCAACTTACGTCCGACGGATTAGCCGCATACCTGGGGGCCATCGCGAAGGCATTCGGTGAAGAAGTGGATTACGCGAAGCTTATCAAGATTTGCGGAGTTTATGCCGAAAGAGAGAAGCGCTACAGCCCGGCAGTTTGCACCGGCTGCAGGAAAGAAGGGGTTATCGGAGATCCTGATCCGGAACACATTTCTACGAGCTTCATTGAAAGGCAGAACCTCGACATGCGCATGGGCATAAGGCGCTACACGCGGTTCACGAATGCCTTCTCCAAAAAAGTGGAAAGCCATGCTGCTGCTGTTTCACTCCATATGATGTACTACAATTTTGGGCGGAAGCAAATGACTCTGGGAACAACTCCGGCCGTCCAAGTTGGCGTCGCGGATCGCATTTGGAGCCTTGAGGAAATCGTAGGGCTCCTGGATTCAAAATGAGCCGCTACGGGTACCTGGAACTGAGCGACGAGGCATTGCGGTTCGCCGCGGAGCTTTGGGCAAAATCCCGCCAGCAAGGGCGCCCTACCTCGTCGGCGCTCGACCTCGATATCGACGTCATCCTTGCCGCCCAAGCGCTCACTCTCGATGATGGTATCGACGTGACTGTCGTAACCACGAACGCCCGCCATCTAAGCCAGTTTGTGGACGCCCGCCTTTGGACTGATGTTGGTGACCGATAAGGCCCAAACGGATCGCTCTTGGGCCCGGGAACAAGACTTCCCAAGCCACGACTTCTCACGAGGAACACTTGCGGCAAGGTCCGCGAACCGGCCGCTCCAAACACCAAATTCACCGCACGACCAGCCCCTGCGCTACAATGGCCCTTCGACATGCAGGTTCTCCAGGCTGGCCAATACAAACTGATTTACCTGGAACTCCAACCGGATCTGGTCACGAACATCGCCCGGCAGGCGGGGTTCGAAGCCAAGATCAAGGACGGGCACCGCAGCATCCAGCTCGACCTCACCACTTCGGGGAGGGAAGGCCCCCTCCTGCTCTTCGATGCCGCCGATCCGGCCAACCTGGGGTGGTTTTCGCGGTGCCAATTCTACGTTGACGGGCGCACCGGAGCGGTCATGCAAACGCCCATGACGTTAGCCAACAAGCGGGATCGCAGCGGCAAGGCCCACCGAAACTCCGTGCGGTTGGGAATCGCCAAAGAACTGCCCTCGACTTTCCGCCTTCCTGGAAAGCAGCCCCTCACCGAACAGGTCTTCTACCACCTTCTGCTCAACTTCCTGACCGCCCTCAATAAGACCGGCGTGGCCGTTTGCGGAATCGGAGTCGTGCAGCCCTTGGCCGGACGCACCGAAAGTGTCGGCGCCCGCAATTGACCCTGGCCACTCGGATGCGCAGGCTCCGGGCTATGAACAACGGCCGAGCGCTGGCTTTCTAACCCAAGTTCTTACCGATGAACCGTGATCGCTGGCGCCTGTAGCTGCTGTTGCACCAACTTGAGGACCGCTGGTGCGCCGCTTCCCTGGAGGCGTCTGAGCAGATGGCGCGCTTCGGTGATCTGAAACTCCGTATTCCAATCCCGTGTGGCCCTTGGGCCGCCTGCGATTGGCTGATTAGCGATCTCCGAGAGCCACGAGGCGATGCTGTCATAGGAATCGCCTGCCGCCAGTTTCGACTGAAGCTCCACATCGACGGTACGCCCGGCTGCAAACTGCGCTACGTCTCGTGCGAAGTTCTCTTGCTTATCCGGGCCCACAAATCGGCCGGAGGCGAAGACCACGGAATCGAGGGATATGACCACCGCTTTCATTTTCCCCAGGCTTGCCAGTTGCATGGTCATGTTCCTTTGCAGAAGTCTCGTTGGCAGGTCAACGGCCATGTGCGTGGCCACTTCAAGCCCCGGCAGGAACACCAGGGCGTCGCCGGGTTTCAGGATGAAGTTCGGGCCAGGACTGGCGCTCCCCAGACCCGTGCCCGCGGTGGTGCCATTCGCCGACCATTGCATCTGATAGGCCGCCAGAGCCTCCGCCGAATTATTCTTGAGGACTACGGTATACGGTACCCAGGCGCCCAGTTGCCCTATCACCTGCGGTCCCAAGGCCGCGTCGAGTGACGCCTGGAACTCCGGCGACTGCCAGCCGATCAGTTCCAAGCCTGCCACATCGGGTTGCACAATGGTCACCGTCTGCGCCCAGCCAGGCACGGTCAGTGCCAGCACGAGAATCGCCTTCACAAAGCGCATCGCAACCCCTCCCCTCCCAATTATGCGCCGGTGGGCTGGTTCTCAACCTGGCCCTTTAGGACCAGCCCGTAATTCCCCGCACCCCCGACAAGTTGTGCGCATCCGCGTTAAGATAAGCCTTAGCGGAAGCTATGAAAACCGCCGAACGGCAATTCACCACCATCAGCGGAGTTCCCATCGAATCCGTATACGGACCGGAGCACTTGCGTGCGCTCGATCCCCTCCACGACCTGGGTTCGCCCGGCGAATTCCCCTACACCCGCGGCATTCACCGCGACATGTACCGCGGCAAGCTATGGACCATGCGCCAGTTCTCGGGCTTTGCCACCCCCGAGGAGACCAATCGCCGCTACCACTATCTGCTGGCCCAGGGGCAGACGGGCCTATCCGTCGCTTTTGACCTGCCCACCCTGATGGGTTACGACGCCGGACATCCACTCAGCGAAGGTGAAGTGGGCAAGTGCGGCGCTTCGGTCTGTTCGCTCGAAGACATGGAGATTCTCTTCCGCGGCATCCCGCTCGGCGACGTGACGGTCTCGATGACCATCAATTCGCCCGCCCCGGTGCTGTGGGCCATGTACCTGGCGGTCGCCCAGCAGCAGGGGGTGGATTGGTCGCGGCTCTCCGGCACCATTCAGAACGACATCCTGAAGGAGTACATCGCGCAGAAGGAGTACATTTTCCCGCCGCGCCCCTCCATGCGGCTGGTCACCGACACCATCGAATTCGGGGCGCGGCACACCCCCCGCTTCAACCCCATTTCGATCAGCGGCTACCACATCCGCGAGGCCGGGTCGACCGCCGTTCAGGAGCTGGCCTTCACCCTGCGGGATGGCATCGAGTACGTGGATTGGGCGATCGAGCGCGGTCTCGCCATCGACGATTTCGCGCCCCGCCTCAGCTTCTTTTTTAACGCTCACAGCGACTTTTTTGAGGAGATCGCCAAGTACCGCGCCGCGCGCAAAATCTGGGCTTACACCATGCGCGACCGCTATGGCGCAAAGAGCGAGCGCAGCACCAAGCTCCGTTTCCACGCCCAGACTGCCGGTTGCTCGTTGACCTGGCAGCAGCCTTACAACAACGTGGTGCGGACCGCCCTGCAGGCCATGGCCGCGGTGATGGGCGGAGCGCAATCCCTGCATACCAATTCGCTCGACGAGGCCTATGCCCTGCCGGGCGAGCATGCCGTGACCATCGCGTTGCGCACCCAGCAGGTGCTGGCCTACGAGAGCGGCGTAGCGAGTGCCCCCGATCCGCTGGGCGGCAGTTACTTCCTGGAAAAGCTGACCCTCGAAAGCGAGGCGGCCGCTAACCAGTACATCCGGCGGATCGACGAAATGGGCGGCATGATCGCCGCCATCGAAGCGGGCTTCCCGCAGACCGAGATCGCCGCAGCCAGTTATCGCTACCAGAAGGAAGTGGAGTCCGGCGAGCGCACCATCGTGGGAGTGAACCGGTTCCAGTCGGACGACCAGCCGATCGAGTTACTGCAGGTCGATGAGAGCTCCGCTCAGCACCAGGAGCGGAAACTGGCTGCCCTGCGGCAGCGGCGGAGTCAGAATGAAGTGCAGAAGACCTTGGATGCTCTGAAGCGCGCGGCGGAAGGGACGGAGAACACCATGCCCTATCTGCTGGATGCGGTCCGCGCGTATGCCACGCTGGGCGAGATCTGCGACGCGTTACGCGCCGTCTTCGGCACATACACAGAAACGACGCACCTATAAGAACATGTCACGACCCATTCGAGTGTTAGTGGCCAAGCCCGGGTTGGACGGCCACGACCGCGGCGCGAAGATCATTGCGCGGGCATTGCGCGACGCTGGTATGGAAGTCATCTACACCGGGCTGCGGCAGACTCCCGACATGATCGTCAATGCCGCGCTGCAGGAAGACGTACAGGTGATCGGCTTGTCGATTCTCTCCGGCGCGCACAATGCGATCGTCCCCCGGGTGCTGGAGTTACTCCGCGAGAAAGGCATGACCGACGTCATGTTAGTAGTCGGCGGCATCATCCCCGATGAGGACGCCGAGTCGCTGAAGCAGCAGGGCGTAGCCGCCGTCTTTCAACCCGGCGCATCCCTGGACTCGATCGTCACGTTCATCCGCTCCGGGGTTCCGGTAGTGTAGCACGGGCATTCTTGCCTGTGTTGGTTTTGTGGCTTCAGGCGCACCACGACGCGTTCGGGCGCTACCCCCGCATCTTCCCGAAGAGCGCCCCATTCTCGCGCAGAATCCGTTCGGTGGTCGCCGGATCGGGCTCGGT
>PMTT01000558.1:0-6142 GCA_003167275.1 Bryobacterales bacterium
GCTCTCTGGGACCAGGAAGGCACCGAGCGGATCGCCGGCTCCGTGGCGCCCGCCAACGTCACGCGGCCCACCCACGACCGCTTCCTCGCCTACGTCAACGCGATGAGCGGCCGGATAGCCCGTCCGGCCACCGTGGAACTCCTGTCACGACCCGCCGGTCCCGAATCGGCGCCGGCCGACACTCTGGCGGCCACCCACCGCACCTTCTCCCAGGCGATTGCGCTGCTGCGGCAGGCTGCCGACCGCACCGCGAAGAAGTATGAGCCGCTCATCACCGCCACCCAACCCGGCGCCCCCGACAAGTTCACCGGCAGCGGATTCTTCACCGAGGGCAGCAGCGAGACCGGCGAGTGGAAGGAACAGAAAGGCTACTTCTGGACCGGCGGCTTCTGGCCCGGCGAGCTCTGGAAGCTCTACGGCTACACGCACGACGAGCGCTACCGGAAGTGGGCCGAGCTCTGGACCTCGCGCCTCAGCGGCAACCAGAGCAAGCAGAACCACGATACCGGTTTCCTGAACTACTACTCCGCGGTGGCCGCCTACGAAGCCACCAAGGACCCGAAATATCGCTCCGAAGGGCTGCGCGCGGCCGAGCGCCTGAAGCAGCTTTACAACCCCCTGACGCAACTCGTGTCGTCCTGGGGAGTGAATGGCGACGACACCATCATGGACACCATGATGAATCTCCAGATCTGGTGGTGGGCCGTCGATCAGACTGCCGCGCAGGAGTCCGCACCGCAGAAAGACAATGGGAGTTGGTTCAGCCTGGCCGCACAGTATCTGGACCTCGGCCACAAGCACGCGCTCCGCTCCGCCGAATGGCTGGTGCGCCCCGACGGCTCCACGATTCAATCGGTGCACTACAATCCCGGCGACAATCGCCAGCGCTTCACTTCCAGCGAGAAGGTGCTCGATTATCCGAATCACACGCCGCCCGGCGAGGTGGTCTTCACCCACACGCACCAGGGCTTCGCCGCCGATTCCGCCTGGTCGCGCGGCCAGGCTTGGGCGGTCTACGGTTTCAGCGAAGCGTTCCGCGCCACGCACGATCCGCAACTGCTCGCCACCGCCGAGAAGGTCGCCGCCTATGCGCTCGATCGTCTGCCCGAAGATGGCGTGCCCTGGTACGACTTCTCCGATGAAGGCGTCTTCTTCCGCAATCGCGACTCTTCCGCCGCCGCCATTCTCGCGGGCGGATTGCTGCGGCTGTCCGGTCTGACCACCGATTCCGCGCGCGCCGCCACCTACCGCCGCGAAGGCGAACGCATCGTGCAGTCGCTGATCGACCGGTATTTGAGTTCCACCGGAATCCTGCGCCATGGCTGCAGCACGCACCCCGCCGACGTAACCCTCACCTACAGCGACTACTACCTGCTTGAATCGCTGGTGTGGCTGGAGGGTCAACGTACCGGGCGCGACTTGAAGTGACGCTGTGGCGCGGACACTCGTGTCTGCCGCGTCGACACTCGTGTCGACGTTTTTCGCCTGAGGAAGAATACGAGACCGTACTTGCGAAACAATGTGCCTGGTTGCCGGCGATCACCCTCTCCACGCTATCGATCACCACGCCCTTAAAATTAGTGCAACTGGCTTCGCGGTCGGCCCATTCCTGTCAGGTTGCTTCTTCAACCCCGGGTAGATTACCAAGGGCTTTGGCAAGCTGTTGCGCCGTATACGGTTTTTGAATAAAAGCATCGTTGGGATAGGCAGCGCAGAGTAGGCGGGCCTCGGATTCGCTATAGCCGCTCGTTAAGAGAATCTTGATTTCGGGTTGTTTGGCCTTAAGTGCGGGCAGGAGCTCGTTTGCCGCCATGTTTGGCATGACGATATCCACGATGGCCGCATCGATATCGCCACTCGCGCCCTGACACACCGCCAAGGCCTCCTGACCATCCGAAGCCTGCAGCACGTGATACCCCTTCCTTCGAAGGACCGATCCGATGAAATCCCGTACGGAACCTTCATCATCCACGACCAGAACGGTCGTCCGGCCATCCGTATCAGAGAATTCCGCCGCTCTGTCTCGGTTCGTGCGAACAATTGGCAGCAAAACGCGGAAGGTGCTTCCTTTTCCGGGCGTGCTCTCCAGCAGAATGCCGCCCTTTTGAGACCGCAAGATGCCCGCGACTGCGGCTAAGCCCAGCCCTCGCCCGGTGAATTTAGAGGTGAAGAATGGATCGAAGATCTTGGCTTTCTTCTCAAGGTCAACGCCACTTCCTGTGTCGCTCACCTCGATAGTTACATACCGCCCCGGTGCGATCTCTTCACCAATTGCGTCAGTAAACGGCGTCTGAACATCTGTCTTCGAGGTCGCGACCGTAATCCTGCCTGGATTGCCTTCGCCAATGGCTTCACCGGCATTGATCACGAGATTCATCAAGATCTGTTGCAGTTGGCTGGGGTCCATCGCCACCATCGCAAGCCGTCTTTCCAGATTGAGCGCCAGGCTCACGCTCTTAGGAATCGAAAACTGCACCAAGTCCGCCATTTCGTTTACGGCTTGCGAAACGTCCAGATGCCGCACTACAACCTGACCCTTGCCGGAGTACGCCAACAGTTGACGGGTAAGGTGGGCGGCCCGCTCAGCACTGACGATGATGCCCCTCGCAAGCTCCGCCTGCTCACCTCCAACGTCTTCCAACAGAATGCTGGCGTTCCCCATCACGCCCGTGAGTAGGTTGTTGAAGTCATGAGCAATGCCTCCAGCAAGCAGGCCGACGCTCTCCAACTTTTGAGTTTGGCGGAGGCGTTCTTCGTTGCGCTTTCGCTCCGTAATATCGAGGAAAGCGCCTACTGCACCGCGAGGGCGGCCATCTTCACCAAGAAGCGGTACGGCATCGCCGAGCATACAACGCCGCGAGCCATCGTCGAGGACCACATCGAATTCGTAGTTCCGGATCGGCTCACCAGTCGAAGCAGCTTTCTGGACTGGCAGCTCCGACGGAGGTATTTCATGCCCCTTGTCCACGATGCGAAAGGCTGTGGACATCTCGGCTTCCAATGCCGACTTTGAAAGATTCGTGCCTGGAGGCAGGCGAAGGAGTTCGTACGTCATCCGATTGCCGACAATTTTTCGGCAATCGGGATCGTGCGAGATGAATGTCGCGACCGGGACCGCCTCCATGACGGCCTGTAACTCGGCAGCCTGCTCCCGTTCTCGGGCTTCGCCAGCGCGTCGAGCACTCAGATTAATTCCAATTCCGATAATTCTTTCATCGGAGAGTCGGACGTTGGCCCATTCGCTCGGAATCTGCGCCCCGTCTTTGGCCATCAGACTAAACTCTCGCCAGCCCGGTGCGAGCGATTGCATGTAATCAGCGGCCATTGCACGGTAAGCGGGATCGGGATAAACCTTGGCCATAAGGTCGCCCCCATCCGCATCAGCCGTGGTCCATCCAAGGACCCGCTCAAATTCGTGATTGAGGTTGATGGTGTTCAGTCTCGGATCGTAGAGACAGAGCATGACCGGAATGTTCTTGACGATCCCTTGCAACAACTCCGTTTCCCGCTCGCGAGCCTGTTCCGATAGCTTTCGCGCGGTGATGTCCCGCCACTCGGTCGATGCGCCGTCCTCGAATGGAAAGATGTAATTCTCCACCCACGCTTTTTGAACATTCGAATAGCGCTCGATCGTGACTGGGGTGCGTTCCATCCATGCACGCTGGCAGGCTTCTTGAAATCCGGTCTCGACATCCTTGGGAAAGAGGTCCCACATCGACTTTCCAATCATCTCCTCCTGAGATTTGCCAAGAGCTTGGGCTGCACGGCGGCTCACGTATGTGTACCGCCATTGTTTGTCGAATGCGACGACAGGGTCCGCAATGCTTTCGAGAATATCAGCCAGGCTTCGCTGGCCATCCTGTGGGGAGGGTTCAACCATGGGCACCTCTGTCTGAAAGATATTCAAGTTTAACCGATGACGAGTGAGATCTTCGACTCCCCGGCGTGCATTCTCGATCAGTGCCTCAATGGCTGGCACGACGTGTTCTGGCCGGATGCGATCGAACGGGATCGGGAACTCCAGGTTCAGCAGCGGGTTTTCCATCCTCCACTTAGCCTAACGCGCACCGTAGCAGGCAGGGAGGCGGCGTTGGAATCTGGCGCCCATTCGATTTCTGCGAGCGCCGGCGCATGGAACGCCTGATCGTGATTCGCGACTGTGCTGACCCGCCCAATACGATGTACCATGGTGCACGCCATCGCGGGCGCCAGCCTGATCTTCACAGGCATTACACGGCTGCCTATGGCGGCCGGTTGGGACAACCTGGTTCCGGCCTGGTTTGCGAGGCTACACCCCGTGCATCGCACTCCGGTGAACTCGATTCTGACGATGGCTGTACTGGTGATGGCGTTAGTGGTTCTCAGCATGCGGGGTGTGCACGAGCAGGAATCCTGGCAGCTTCTCGTGATTGGCTCGGTCGCGCACTACGCGATCGCTTATATCGCATTGTTCGCCATTCCCCTTTCCGGCGCGATACCGCTGCCGCGCTGGTTAAAACCGGTGGCGTTGGTGGGACTGCTGGCGAGCGTTTTGTCGTTGTGCGCGATCGTTTATCCGGTTGTGAATGTGGTTAGCAAATGGGCATACGCCGCACGCATTATTGGCGTCGTGATGGTGGCGAATCTGGCCGGCGTCGGGATCTACCGGGCTGGCCGGAGGCGTGCCCACAAACAATAACCGAAAAGGGCAGCGGCTTTTGAGGGTGCTTAAGCGTTTGGGGAAATTCCTCACCAGTCAACACCGCTCCCTCACGGTCGNNTCGCGGCTCGGTAACTCACGCTGAATCGGCGACAATCGCAACCGAGCCGCGACCGTCAGGGAGCGGTTGCCCGCTTGAACCGCGAAATCCCCAGAACGGTTACGCACTTGGCTCTCGACCATAGTCGCCGCGGACCCCCACCCGTCCACGAAGTGAGAGGCTGGCCGGTTGAAGATTGTTGAAGACCGGCGGCATCAGTTCAGCTCCGCACGCTTCTTCCAGGCTTCCATTCTTTCATTGCTCTCGCTGCGTGCCCGGTCTTCGTCAGGACGAAGTGTGCGGCGGGCTGCAATTCCGGCGAGGCTGTCCAGCGCGCCTTCGATGCTCCGCACGGCTTCAGCCCACTGCCCGCCGTCGGCATAGCATGAGGCCCGTTCGTCATAGGCATGGCGGAGGTCGTTCCAGGAAGCGATGCTGGCGGGGTCCTGTTTGATGACTTCGCGGAGGCCCTCGATTTCGGCGCCGTATTGCACGATCGCCTCGTCGCGGCGTCCCAGGCGGCTGAGGGCGCGCGCCTTGACGCGGTTGATGTCGGTGCCCCAACCGATCCAGCGCAGAGTGCCGGGGCTCTGCTTGCTGGCAGCGGCAAGATAATCGTCGGCCAGTTTGAGCTGTTCGAGTGCCTCAGCCGGCTTTCCAGCAGCAAGATAACCGGCGCCCAGGCGTTGGTGGGCCTGCAGCAGGGCCTCCTTACCCGTAACGGCCGTTGGCGTGGCGGCTGCCATCTTTTCGAAGGCTGCCAGAGCGCGCCGGAAATGCAGGAGCGCGTTCTCGCCATCGCCGTGGTCCACCAGAAAATCGCCCCACGCGGTCTGCGTGGAGCCGATGTCGGTTGCCGCACGGGCGTCGTTGGCCGCCTCCTGATCGGCAAGGCCCGCGGCAGCTTCGAATGCGGACTGGGCCTCCGACGGGTCGAGTCCCTCGGCGCCGGGGATGAGGAAAATGCGCGCGTAGGTCTTGGATTCCAGCAGCAGGCGGCGCAGGGTGGGTGCGCTGGAGCGGTTGGATTCGTAAAGCGGCCGATCGATGGCAAGCGCCGCACGGATATGCGAGAGGGCTTCCGGAGCGCGCTCCATGCGCTGGTAAACATCAGCCAGGCGATTGTGGGCGAGACTGATCGGCGTCTGGTCGGCAGGGGCCGCGCGCGAAGTTTTTCCGAGTTTTTCGCTGATCGCCAGCGCCTGGGTTAGCGGCTCGACCGCTTCCCCGTGGACGCCCTGGCGAATCTTCACGTCGGCGTATCGGATGTACGCATCCATCACCAGCCTGCGCGTCGCGTCGTCATCCGCTCCCGGCCGGCGGCCCATTTCGAAGGCGGTCTTCAGCACGCGTTCCGCTTCTCCCAGATCGCCCCGTGTCAGCATCCAGCCCCCGATACGGAC
>PMTT01000558.1:6228-8064 GCA_003167275.1 Bryobacterales bacterium
CGATGGCGTTATCGAAATCGAACAGGAACTTGCCGGCGAGCTGCCGCACCTGTTCGAAACGCCGCTCGGCGATCAGCCGCTGCGCTTCGGCCGCCGCGCTTTCCAGTTCGGCGCGGCGCCGTTGTTCCTCGGCCAGGACGCGCTGTTGCTGCGCGTCGGCTGCCTGGCGCTGGGCATCCTGGCGGCTGGCATCGGCGGCGCGCTGATTGGCTAGCGCACGCAGGCTCTCACGGTTGGCGCGCCGTGCCTCAATGGCGGCCGCTGTGGCGCCCCCGATGAGGGTGACGGCGAGCAGGCCGCTGACCGCAATGGCGACGCGGTGGCGAGCCACGAATTTGCGCGCGCGGTATTCGAGATTTCCCTGCCGCGCCAGCACGGGGCGGCCATCCAGGTAGCGCTCGATGTCTGCCGCCAGCAAATCCGCCGACGCGTAACGCAGCGCTGGTTCCTTGCGCATGGCTCTCGCGACTATGGCGTCGAGGTCGCCCCGAAGCTGCTTCTGCCAGGCCCCGGAGCTGTCGCTGGGACGTGGCGGATCGACGTGGCAGATGACGCGCTCCAGCTCGCTCAGGCTGCTTCCGGAGAATTGGTGGGGCGCCCGGCCGGTGAGTAACAGGAAGAGAATCCCGCCGAGCGAATAGACGTCGGTGGCGGTCGTGATCGAACTGCCCCGGAAGTGCTCCGGGCTGGTGTAGTCCGGCGTCATCGGCCGGTTCGCCAAAGTCGACGTCACACCGGCGGCGGTCTCGGCGATCAGTTTCGCCATGCCGAAATCGAGCAGTTTGGGGGAGCCGTCGGCTGCCACGAGGATGTTGCCGGGCTTCAGATCGCGGTGGACCACGAGGTTCCGATGGGCAAACGACACGGCCTCACAGACTTTCAGGAACAGGCGGCAGCGTGCGCGGAGATCCAGGCCGTTCTCGCGGCAGTAGACGTCCAGCGGCCGGCCCGGCAGATACTCCATGACCAGGAATGGCCGTCCGTCGGAGGCGACGCCGGCGTCCAGGAAGCGCGCGATGTAGGGGTGCTCGAGGTTGGCCAGAATCTGGCGTTCCTGGCGAAAGCGGTTGAGCAACTCCTCGGTGTCGAGACCGCGGCGGACCAGCTTGATGGCGACCTGCTTGCGAACCTGATCGTCGTCGCGCACGGCCAGATACACGGCTCCCATGCCGCCCGAGCCGACTTCGCGAACGATGCGGTAGGGGCCCATCATGACCGCCGGCTGGGTGGCGAGCGCGGCGATGCTTTGGATGGTCCGGGCGATTTTTGCTTCCGGGCCGGAATGGCGCAGCAGGCCGAGCACTGCGTCATGGACCTCGGGTGTGGCCGAGGCGATCAGTTGAGCACGCTCCGCTTCGGGGACTTCCAAAGCGCGGTGGAAGAACTCTTCAACCTGTACCCAATCGTGCGAGTTCATAGTCCTTCAACTCCTGGGACAGAAAGTGATGGGCGGGAACACCAGACTCGGAATACCGCATCCCCCCAATGCCTTCTAATTCTAATACCCGACGATGTACGGTTTCACGCCCTCCTTTGTGGCCTACGCGATCGGGGGCAAGAATGCAGGTTCAGGTGCGAGTTACGCAGAAGGCTGCCGGGATTGGTCCGCCTCTTTTGACAGCCGGATTCGTTCCTTCACCGCATGCAACTTCGTGAGAATGGCCGACTCAAGCCCGGCGTTCATGTGCGCCTGATCCGCACAATCCTGAGGCAGGGTTCGGAGGAATGCGTACATCTTTTCGTAGGACCATTGCGCGATCTCCGGATGCGTCACAGCCAAATGATCGCCCAAGGCTTCGAATCGGCCAGGCGAGTCCCAACCGATGTGCTGGCCAG
>PMTT01000558.1:8071-11186 GCA_003167275.1 Bryobacterales bacterium
GCCCGCTGCCGCTCCTGCTCTCGCGGATTCCTATCGGTATGGAAAAGGGCCCGTCGCGCCACGCAATAGAATTCCCTTGCTACCGCCCAGCCGTTCCGTCTCCCGAACTCGTCCCCCAGAGTTTCAAAGTGTGCGGAAATCGTCTCACCCAACGCCTCGTGACGAGGTTCCTCCAACAGCGCAGACCAGTCGCTGTACTTTCGTGCGCGCGCCAACTCTTCCAGCCGCGAGAGCAACTGATCCAGATCCACGGGTGGCGGCTCCTCGACCGCCGGCTTCACGTCCGCCGGCCGAAACGCATCCAGCTTCTTGACGACCCGAGCCTTGGCCAATGCGTACTCCGGTACCGGCGCTTTGCGCGCCAACGACACCGCCCACTGGAACTGTTCGAGCGCGTTTCCGTAGAGCCAGATTTGCATCGCCTGCACGGGCTCCGTCAGCCGATCGGCCGTCGATTCCAGCAGTTCCGCACACGCCGCGCACCTCTCCGCGGTGCGTGTGTCTCCAAGGCGCCCCAGTAGTTTGTGGGCCTCGATATAACGCGCCTGAAACGCGAGTTCGATCGCGCGGCCCGGCGTCGTGCTCCATCCCAACGGGCCATCGGAGGCAGCCGCCATTTCCTGGTCCAGCCGCGATTTCGCCTTTTCCTGCTTTTTACTGAGCCGTAAAATCAGAACCCTGAGTTGCCTCTCCGCTTGCCTGGCGTTGGTGGTCGTAGGAGTCCGGATACACTGTACCGCTGCGCCGTATTGCGCCAGCGCAGCACCAAAGAAGCCTCCAGCGGCCGATGCGTCCCCAAGACCCTCCAACCAGACCAACAACTCGGCGCAGTAGTTAAGATTCTCGGGACGAACCACGGCATACGAAAACTCAGACCACCGCATTCCCGTTGCCAGCAACATCAGACTGTCGAGTCGGTTTTGATCGCCCACGAGTTTACGCTCTCTCTCGCCCAACGACAGGCATTGTGCATCTTTGGCCGCCTGCCAAGATGGTCATTGGAAGGGTTCAACTCAGTTTAGCGGATCAAGTGGAAAGGGAATGGCTCACGATGCATCCGTTTTTCTGGGCGCCCATTCGCGGAGCAGGGGTCTGCCCCAATGTTGATTCCGTGCGAAGCTGAGGTAGGGAGCCGAAGCGTCAAGCGAAAGGAGACTCCCTCCATGGATTTCGATGCACTGTTAGCCCTGGCGTCCGCTCGCCGCTGGGATGAGATGAAGGTCGCCCTGAATCGCCCGGAGAATCGTGTGCTCTGCCCTGAGGGTGTGGTGCGGTTCGAGGAACTCGGCGATCAATGCGTCGCGTCCGGTTCCCTCCTGGATGCCATCGAGTACTTTTATGCGGCGCTCCATTGCACCATGATTCTGCTGTTTGCTCCGGCGAAGGGCGAGGACGCCAACTGGCTGGTGGCTCCTTACACGCGGCTCTGCCAGAAGGGGCCGGATGCGCGGCGGCGGTTCGACGATGAGTCCAAAGCGGACATCAGCGGGCCGGTAGAATGGACGTCCGGCACCGAGCGGATCGTCGCGTTGGGGCTGATGGGACGGCTCCAGGAGGCCGACAGCCTGCTGGCGCGGCTCGACCGGAAGAAGGACCGGTCGAGCGAGAACTTCGCCACGTGTGGCCGCAAGCTGGAGGCTGCCTCCGACCAGTCCCTGGCGCTTCAGCCTCAGATGGCGATCTGGTTCCTGGACGGTGCGGTCCGGCGATTCGAGTTGGCCAAACGGCTGGCGAAAGGTGGTGAGGCAGATGCGGCGTGTGCCACGGACCTGGGTCGCGCGCAGCGGAAACTGGACGTCTTGCGGCCACCCCCGCCGAAGAAGGTGAAGATTCAGCCACCGGATCCTCAGGTGGTCCTGGAGGCGCTCCTCCAAAAACTGCAAAGGATGGCGAGCGCGCGGCACACTTCATCCTGGATGAACTTGCTCCGCGAGAAGACGGCTCAGGCTTTCTACCCTCAGATCGCCAAGCGATTCGAAGCGCTGGGCGATGAGCAGCGGGAAAAGGGACAATCGTCCGTGGCCTGCGAGTTTTACCGCGTTGCGTCGGATGCTCTCGACCTGATTCCGCGAAGGCTCATCAACAGTAGTGAGAAGCATAGATCTGAGCGCGTCGCCGGGAACCTCTGGAAGCTGGAGCAGTCCGTCCTGGAGGAGAGGATCGCCCACCCGGTGGGCAGCGATTTCGTTCCGGGGCGTCCCGGTGGGAGCCATGTCATGGACTCGGTGGAACTCCTGGTTTTGGCGCGGCGCTTCCAGGAGGCGGACCGATTGCTGAGCAAGGTCGAGCGGTTGGGGAAATACGGGCCAGTCTATTTGAACCGCCTCGAACGTACGGGCGACCTGCTGGAGCAAAAGCACCCGGAATTGGCGCGCTGGTTTTTCGAGAAGTTTCGCCAATACGCGGCGGACCTGCCGCATGATAGGGAATACGAGACCCGGGAGTGCGAGGCCGTGGTCGGCTCGGCTGAGGAGAAGTTGAACCGGGTCAAGGCGCGGCTACCCAAGCCACGCGCCACCATCCGGATCTCCCTTGCCGACTGGGGAGATCCCACGGGCAGTTGTCCTGACCCGCAAATCACGAGCCAAACGGTGGATGAGGAAGGGCTGTTGACGCTGGCGCCGGATTGGGTGTTTGCCGATTACCGTGAGGAAGGCGGCCGCGTGCTGCGCCCCGAGCAATGGCCGGCCCGGTATCGCTACCGGGTGTATGTGGTGGGGAAGCGGGCGTACCTCCATCAGATCGAAGACGAATACGGCAGGCGGCAGCCTTTCGATCTCGGGAGCAACGCCCCGGTGCCGGATGTGTACCGGGCGCCTCCGGTCCCGCTGAACGTCGGTGAGCCGGTGACGATCTATTGCCGGGTGTCGGGCGGTGGCCCGGAGTGGACGCTTACCTTGAGCGGCCTCGACGAGGTGCCGCCGAACCGAGCTTGAGGATGTGGGGCGGATTGTCAATTTGCGGCGGATTGGTAATCCGCCGGCTGAACTGGGGCGTCCCTTGGTGGCAGTCAGCGCACGCCTCCAACAGGCGGATTAACAATCCGCCGCAGGTTGACACCCGGTTGACACCCTGACCCACAATGGTCAAGCTCCGATACCAGACCGCATTCGCC
>PMTT01000408.1 GCA_003167275.1 Bryobacterales bacterium
TGCTGGTAATTCACGGTAGCCTGAAGGCCCTTCGCAAAGCGCCTTTGGAACATCACGGTCAGTTCGTTGAAGGTGCCCCAGCCGGGATTGCTGTTGCTTTGCGTGATGCCGCTGTACTCCGGAAACGCCCGCAGCAGCGTCGCCACGGAAATCGTCGTGCCGTTGATGGTGCTGCCCGGCAGAAGGCCGGCGAACGGATTCGGGACCGTCGCCCCCAGCGCGTTGATGGTGGCCTGATCGCGGAACGGCGAGCGGCTCAGGAACGGCAGAAGCGCCGTCGCCCCGATATCGTTGCTCAAAGTACCGTGCACCTGTTTGTTGCCGATGTAGCCCACCTGCAGCATCATGTCCTTGCCGATCTGCTGCTGCACGTTGAAGTTCCAGCGGACGCTGTAGGGGTTCGTGATATTCGACGTGTAGAAGCTGACACCGCTGCCCAGGAACGTGTTGACCCCGGCGGCCGAGCCCGTCGGAGTCTGGATACTCCCGCCCGGAAAAGGATTGCTCAGCGTGGCGTACGGGGTGACAAAGCTGTCGTTCGTCGGGACCATGTTGGTGGTCTGGCTCAAGCCGCTGGTGGGTCCGGTCAGGAAGGCGCCGATGCTGTTGTTGAACACTCCGAAGCCGCCGTGGAACACCGTCTTGCTGTGGAAGATGTCCGGAGACCAACTGATGCCCAGGCGCGGGCTTGGGAAGAACGATGGCAGCGAGTAGCCCTAGCGGTTCGAAGGCGAAGCGAAGGTCAGCCCGCCCAAGGCCGAAAACTGTTGATGCTGGGGTTCGGCACCACGTAGTTGTTTTGGCCGTCTATTTTGCCGGGCTGATTCGGCATCGGGAAATATTGCAGGTAGGCCTTGGCGACCGCATTCAGACGGGATGTCGGAATCACGTTGCCCGGCAGCGCCTGGCGCGTAATGTTGGTGCCGCTCAACACTGCGGTCGATGGATCGTAAAGCTGGTAGCTCGAGCCCGGTGAGAGGAGTCCGCTAAAGTCGCCGCCCCGCTCCGCGGCGGTCGGCACGGCCCCCGTGAAAACGCCGGGGGTCGAATCCTTGAATCCTTCGTAGACCAGGAAAAAGAAGAGCCGATCCTTGCCGTTGAAGACCTTGGGAATCCGGACAGGGCCGCCGATGGTGCCGCCGTACTGGTTCGACCGCGTGACGGTTGCCTTGATGCCGGCCGAGTTCAGGAAGAACTGGTTGGCCGCCAGCGCGGAAGTCTGATTGAATTCGTAGAGCGAGCCGTGAAACTGATTCGTCCCGCTCTTGGTGGTGATGTTGACCGTGCCGCCGAGAGTGTCTCCGTAGGCCGCATCGGTCTGGAACAGCTCCACCTTGACTTCTTCCACCGCCTCCATCGAAGGGCTGAAATCCCCGGCCCGGGAGGCGTTGCTCATGTTCGGCACGCCGTCCAGCAGGTATTCATTGGACCCGGAGTTGGCGCCGCCCAGCGAGATATCGACTGCGCTGGCCGTGTCGTAGGGCTTCACCTCATTCAGCAGGTGCTTCTGCTTGGGGATCACCCCAACGCGTTGCGCGCCAGGGCTAGCGGCGTGTTTCCGTTCATCGGCAGGTTCTCGACTTCTTTGGCGGTGATCACCTGGCCGGTGGATGCCGTGGCGTCGGTCACCAATGGCGCTTCGGCCGTCACGGTGACCGATTCGCTCGAACTCCCGACTTCCAGTCCAATATTCTCGCTGACGCGCTCGTTGGTGCCGATCTGGATTCCCGAGTGCGAATACTTTTTGATGCCTTCACCTCCACGGCGACTTCGTACGACCCCGGCGCGAGAAACGGCATGGTATAGTTGCCGTCCTGGCTCGAAACCGTTTCCGAGCGCGTGTTGGTATTGGTCTTGACGATGACAATTTTGGCGCTGGGCACGCCCGCGCCCGAAGGATCGGTGACCCGGCCCATCAGGGTTCCGCGGAATTCCTGCGCGGACAAGGAAATGACGTGGTGAACAAGAGGAAGAGCGACCGTCTCACGTGGACCTCCTAAGCAGAAGCTAACTTAGGGGAATTCTATCTCAAAGATCGAGCGATTGCATCGGCGCCGCCCATCCGCCGCGCCTCAGTTGACCCGGCCCAAGTATTTGTCGAGCCATGCGAGGACCTCTCGCACCAGGCTTGGCCGATCCTCAGATACGTCGTGGCCGGTGTTGAAGGTGACCTTCTTCTTGTCAACGACCGATGTGCCCAACATTTTACAGCGCATCCTTGCCCAAAGGTTTGCGCTCAAACGCTAGCCGGGGCCCTTGCCACCGGTGTGCATCATGGCTCCTGGACTAAGCCTGGCCAGTTGGAGATGTAGGTGTCTCGCCCCAAGCCAGGAAATCGTGCTCCCGATCGAGCGCACGAGCCAGTTGGTCTGCAAACCGGCCTACATCGCTGGGACGGTCGGAAGGTAAATAGGAAAGGCCCGACGCCAGCATGCCGATGACCTCGCCCGGGAACCCCGCGAGTGCACTCCGCAGACCAGACTCCGTGCCGTCTGCAAGGCTGGCATACCGAACTCCAGTGAGCATTTCGAACGTGACGGCGGTAATCGAGTAGACGTCGGTCGCGGTGGACGATCGGCCTTGCACCTGCTCCGGCGCCAGATACGGGAAGGAGCCCAACATCAGTGAACTGGAATTCTTCTCGACCCGATGCAGAATTGCCGCTGCGCCGAAGTCGACCACTACCGCCTGCTCTCCCGCTTCCCCAAAGTCCCGAATCATGATGTTTTCAGGCTTGAGGTCGCGATGTAGTACGCCACAAGCATGCGTTTCAGCCAGGGCTTGGCCGAGTTGGCGTAGCCACTGGGCGGCTTTGCTTCTCGCTGGCGGCCCCGATCGCAGAATTGCCCCTAACGTAGGACCGTCCACATAACTCATCACCAGGTAGGGCTCCCTCTCCGAGAGCCATCCCGCGTCTAGCAGCCGTACAATCCCAGGATGGACAATCCGTCGGAGTGCTTCTGTTTCCTTCTCAAAGCGGCGGCGTTGCTGCTCCTCCAATTCGTCAATTCCGTGCAGAATCTTGATCGCGACCTCCATGCGCGTTTCCGAATCGAATGCCAGGTACACATTGGCGAAGCCGCCTTTGCCGATCTCCCGCTGCACGGCGTAGCGGCCGAGCACGACCTCCCCGACACGTTCCGCCACATCCGTTTCCGGATGCGGCTGCGACAGGAAGGCGTTCTTCGCCCGCCAGTATTCGGCTTTCAGGCGCAGCCGCCTATAGAACCACAGACCCATGGCGATTGAGGCTAAGGACGGCGGAAGCCACCACCAGAAGAGCATCCCCGCATCGACTCTGAATTCGTATGCCGCCACCGCCTCGCCCGATCCACTCCGCATCTCAAAGCGGTACTCGCCGGCCGGCAAAGCCCTATAACGCGAAGTCCCGTCAGCGTCGTGCTGCCACTCGCGTTGCCTGGGTAATAGCCGGTATTGCACGGTGGGCACACGCGGAAAAGGCTCTGGCCAGTACGCGAAATCCAATTCGGTGGTGGAAGAGGTCGTGGGAACCGTCTTGCCCGGCTCCGGCCACAGATACTCTCTTCCCTGCACGCGCATACCAGTGACCCTGAGACGTGACGGGATGCCGCTGCGGTGGAACCAATCCGGATCGGGGTCGATGCGGGCAACGCCGCTACTCGTCGAAACCCACAGAGAGGCATCCGTGTCTTCGTATAGTCCGAACGGCGTAATAGCGTTCGATGGCAAATTGTTAGCGGGGTCGAGATGAACCCAGTCCGTCGGACCCAGATGCACGCCGTCATTGATGAACAGTCCCTGCGGAGTTCCTCGCCAGATCCAGCCGCGTCGATCCACCAGCATCGCGGTGGTTTCGCCGGGGCCATAGCCCTCGGCGGCGGTGAAGTCTCGCCGCTTCCACTGATCACCTTCTAGGGACACCCGGCTGAATGGCGCTTCCAGGCGGTAGGAAACCCAAAAGACCGGCCCTTGGCCGACCGCAATGCTGCGAATCCGATAGCTCAACAGCCGGCTTGCCGGAACAACGACATGCCACTCTCCATGTTCCAATCGTGCGATGCCCGCCTCCGACCCCATCCACTCCTGTCCGTCCGGTCCGGATGCGAAGGCTACCGGGTTTGCGGCTTTGCTCGGAAGGGGAACGGGAATCAATCGCAAGCTCCGCTCGTCAAGCTGGTACAGTCCTCTCTTGGCGCCCACCCATAATTGTCCCTGGCGGTCACGAAACAGCTTGCGGAAATCGTAACCTTTCATATTGCCGCGAAACACTGCACCCGTTTCTCTTCCTGCCCGATTCAACCGGATGATGCCACGGGTCTCAAAGAGATTCCACACGTCTCCGTTTGCGGCGCCCAGGGTCCCGCGCGCGGACGTGCCTTCGAATTGTTCGGGCAGCTCGTCCCAATTCCCGGATCGCGCGTTGTATACGCGGACTCCGTTTCGCGTAGCCGCTAATAGCCCGAAGGAGTCAGTCCGTACCACCGATTCGGCGCCCGCGGGGAACTCGGACGGACCGGATCTGGCGACCCACAGACGGTTCGCAAGCATCGCCAGCCCTTGCGTGCTGCCCATCCACATGTTTCCGTGGCTGTCACTTGCGAATGACTGTTGGAAGAGTCGTGGGTTCACCAGGGCGGCGGCTTTCCAGACGCCGTTCTCGATCAACCCCGGACCATCCAACCAGATGCGGCCGTGCGGATCTCGCAGGGCCTCCATACGCATGTCAGAGCCGTAACGGGGCGCAAACACCAAGGGCTGGCCGGACCGGATACGCAACCCTTTCGGCCCGTTCCAGGACCAAACCACTCCGCTGTCCTCGGCGATGGCTCCCAGCCATGTCTCTGGTGGCACGCCTTGGGCACGTCCCCAACGCTCTACCGCCCCGTTCGGCGAAAGATTACAGAGTTCCAATCCACATCCGAACCAAACCCGCTGCCTGGAATCGACCGAAAGCGCGCCGTTGGAAACGACGCCCGTGGGAGACAGGCCACCGGCCGTTCCCCGCCATACTTGGGAAGAACTCACTACCACCTCCGCGCCGCGGGCGACCAGCCCGGTGACCGGGCTCGAGAGCAGTTTCACCGACCGATCGTGCTGCCGAGCGGTGAGGCCCTGTGCGCCTCCCTCCCAGACCCAGCCGTCACTGCTCACGGCGACGTGGGTCAAAGGTTCCGTGCTGAACCGGTGAAAGTGCACGCCATCAAACCGGAATAGCCCTTGGTTCGTGGCAACCCAGAGAAAACCCTCGGCATCCGCAGCAATCGCGCGAATGGCTACGGCCGTCCCTGGAGGGGCGAAGGTCCGCGCAATCTGTATGGGTGTTGCGTACTTGCCAAACGGCTCATCCTGGGGACGGGCCACTGGCAGGCAGCCGAGGAAGAAGACTAAAAAAGCCTGCGGCCGAGCCGTTTTTTGAGCCAATCGGAGGCAAACTCCCAGTCGCGTCGCACCATGCGCACCGAAGCAGCCACCGCCGCCGCCGTCTCCGGCCACGAGCAGCCTGCGTAGTAACGCAAACGGACCACTTGCGCAGCCCGCCAGTCCATTCGTTCCATGTTCTCGATTTCCCGCTCCAGGGCGAGAATCACTTCATACGGCAGATCGGCGGGGCCTTCCCGCGGAAACTCCAGCACCTTGGTGGGACTGCGCTTCCGGGTATTCGAGTGCCTGGCTTGGTCGATCAGCTCGTTTTTCATTGCCGTTGTCACCAAGGCGATATAGTGAGCGCGGTCGGCCACCGCTCCTTGATAGCCTCGCAAGCGGCCAAGATAGACGTCGTGGACCAAGTCCTGGGCGGACATCGCCCCCTCACCTCCGATCCTCTGCACCAGGCGCGCCGCCACACTCTTCAAATACGGGTACAGGACGCGGTAGAGTCGTTCCTCCGCGTGCTGGTCGCCCGACTGACTCTGTCGAATGAGCAGCGTGACGTCAGGGAGTTGGTCCCAGGAAATCTCCAAACGGTGTTTCCTCTTGAGCGATCTACTGAGCGTACTCCTTTATACGATCTAATGCAACATTCCCGTTCCTTGAACCGATCACAAGACGCGCAGCGAGTCGAGCCAGCGGCGGACCTGGCAACTGACAAACTGTCGGGGAGGCCCTATCGGTCCCCCATGATGGCGCCGCGAATTTTTCTTGTTGTTGAGGAGGGCAGGTTTTTCTGTGAATTACGGTACTAGAGATGAGACGCCGGCAGTCGGATGCTTTGTGCTTGTGTATGCGGTCCGGCGGGAGTCAATTGTCTGGTTAGCGTGTTTCCGCGCTTTCAGAGGCAACGTCCGTCAACGGTAATTGGAGCAGACATGAACGCCATGAAAAAACAGTCGATAGCCCTCGGTGGCCTGATCCTGATCGGGATGGCCACACAGTTCGGTGTGGGTCCCGCAGGACTGCTTGCACAGAGGCCGAACCTGCCGCCGCCCAAACCGGCGGTTCCGCCCAAACCGCCAGCCAAAGCGCCAGCGCCTTCCGCTGCTAAGGGGGCCAACACGGGCGCCGCGAGCCGATCGGGCAGCACTCCGACCCCCTCAACCGCGGCCGGGCAAGGGACGGCGGGACAGAGCAAGCAAGGGAGTGGGTCGAGTCCGTCCGGGGGTGGCGGGCCCGCTTCGGGCGGGCGAACGGGCGGGGGCCAGCAGGCGGTTTCCGGAGGATGGCCGGCCAGGAGACAGCCTGCCGTGGGGATGACTGTAAACGAATTAACGGCCTCGTGGGGCCAACCGAAGCAGACGATCTACGTTTACGACGGCAGGAAGGTCACCCTGACGAACGGCAGAATCACTTCGATGGACCCGCAGTAGACAATCGGCGACGGCGTTGGACTTATCGACGTGTTGGGAGCATGGCTGGAATCCGTGGAACGGTGAGGGTGTGAGGATTCAGGGTGAGTCCCCCGCGAATGCCTTTCACGGGCCGCGATTCGTTTACCCTCCCGCGAGTTGCCAAGGTATCGTGTAGCGACTGCCACTCTTGAAGCATATATGGACGGCGTGATGCAGCAGATCGGGCGATACCAGGTTCGGAGTGAAATCGGGAGAGGCGGCTTTGGAGCCGTGTATCGGGCCTGGGACCCCGAGGTGCGCCGTGACGTCGCGATCAAGGTTCTCACTTCAGTGCACGACCCGGGCATGGTGGCCCGTTTCCGCTCGGAGCCTGGCACTACTGGCATCCTGAAGCACAGAAACATCGTCACAATTTACGATTTTGGCGAGCACGAATCGGCGCCGTATCTGGTGATGGAACTGCTTGAGGGGCGCACTCTGCAGCAAGCGATCGAAACCGGACCGCCGCTTTCCCTCTTGGTGAAGGTAGCCGTTCTAGTAGAGGTCGCCGAGGGCCTGTTACACGCGCATGAAAGCGGCGTGATCCACCGCGATATCAAGCCGGCTAACATCATGTTGCTCGCGGATGGCGCGGTGAAAGTTCTGGACTTCGGAATCGCCCGCATGGCGGATCCCAATCTGACACGGCAGACGTCGACGGGGATGATGATTGGCACAGCGGAATACATGGCTCCGGAACAATTCGAAGGTAAGGATGCAACTGCGCTAAGCGACATTTTCTCCTACGGAGTTGTATGTTACGAGTTGATATCAGGTAAACAGCCGTTTCGCGCTTCCAATTGGATGGCGGCAGCGCTGCTGATTGCGAACGCAGTGCCCGAGCCGTTACCGGCCTTGGCGCCGGAATGTCCCGAGGCGCTGGATGCAATCGTGCGGAAAGCGGTAGCCAAGCGACCCTCGGAGCGCTACCAAAGTCTCCAGGATATGCTCTTCGACCTGGCCCCCATCAAAGCCGGATTACGGAAGATCCGGGCCGACGCCCTGGCAGTCGAGGGGCAGAGGGCACTGAATGCTGGCGATCTAAACGCTGCGGAGCAGGAGGCCCGGCGGGCGCTGGAGTTGGACCCCGCCCATTCGCCCAGCCAGGAACTCCGGCGCCGCATTCAGCGGCAGCGCGAAAGACTCGCGTTGGCAGAGCGCTTCAAGAAAGGCATGGAAGAGGCAGACAGCCTGCTGCAAAGCAAGTCCTTCGATGAAGGGATTCAGACCCTGGAAGCGATGCGCGGCTGGCTTGTGGCGGATTCGGTGGCCGACCTGCGGAGGAACCTGGAAGTTCGGCTGACGACGGCGCGGAAGGCAAGAGAGAAATCACGGCGAATCGTGCCGCCACCCCCGGCCGCTCCGCTCAGCCCCGTGGGCGAGTTTGGCGTGCAGCCGCAGGGCCGGCCGTGGCGCACGCCCGTTCTGACCGCGGTTGCCATTGTCGCTTTCGGCGGTCTGGCTTACGTCGCGATACAGAGGTTCGCCGCCAACAAGCAGTCTCTGCAGCCGTCACCAGTTGGGAACACGGATGTCGCGAGGTTGCGGGACAAGAACTGGGCGCAAGCCCGCTTTGACGATCCGGATTTTTCCAATTGCATGGACGTCCCGCTGTGTCTCACGGCGAAGCAGATGGCTCAAGCGTTGCAGGCGAAGGACTGGAAGAGCGTAAGGTACGATGATCCCGAGTTCTCCAATTGCATGGGCTTCCAGCCATGCACCGACAGGCACAAGCAGGCCGAGAGGTTACTGGCAGTCGCGGACTGGCCTAACCTCATCGGAAGTGACAGGCAATTGCTTAACGATTGCATGGGCTATAGCAAGTGTTTGGCCGCGAAGCTGGCGGTTGTTCCGCCGCCCCCAAAACCCGAAGGCGGCGAACTCAACTATGCGCGCATTTCTTGCTGCAGCGCCGCGTTCAAAGACGACAAAGCCAAATATCAGGCGTGCAGAAAATACAAGATGGAGAATGGGCTGATTCAAGGCGACTGTTTCCAAACCTTTCAGAAGGAATAGATTCTCGGGGGGGTAATTTATGAGGACGTCCTCGGAGTACGACTGATTCGGTCATGGGAAGGCCGCCAACTACCCGGTTGCCGGATCGGCCCCAGTCAGCCCAAGTCGATTGAGTGCGGTAGAACAATTTCAAATCGAAAAGGAAAAGATTGATGCGACTAGTGAGAACACTTCTCTTCATGTGCCTGGCGTTGGCAGCTTCTTCCAATGCCCAAACGCAAGTGAGCTTGCCGAAGGCTCCCCAAGCGCGGTTCTACGGAGCTGTCGACCTCGGTTCGTCGGGAACGAAGGCGTATCTGTATTCCTTCGCCGAGGAAGAAGGAGATCCCTTTCCAAAAGTTGAGTTTAGCCAGACCATAAACACCAAGCTGGTCAGTTCCATGAAAGAGGGACGATTCACGGAGGTTGGAATTGCGGATGCGGCCAGCGCGGTAAAGCAAGTGGTCGAAGCCATGCGGGCCGAAGCGAAAAAGCGAAACATCACCGTGGATCCGTACTACGTGGTGGGCAGTAGCGGCGTGGCCCTCGGCAAGAACACAGATGACCTGGTCAAGGCAGTTAAGGCAGCCACCGGCATCGACGTGGATTTCGTCGATGTGGCGAATGAGGGATACTTCGGCATGACGTCCGCGGTTCCCAAGAAGAGGCGTGGCAGTTCGGTCTACCTGGACATTGGGAGTGGAAACACCAAGCTGGGTTGCCTGGTGGGCGAGGAGGACATCAAAAACTTTAAGAGCGTGGAGATCAAGTTTGGCTCGAAATCGGGCCGCAATGCGGGCGCCGAACTGAATCCAACCGATATCTTCGCCGGCATCCGGCAGTTCATGTCGGAGAAAGTGGCTCCGGCCTACAAAATGGAGAGTATGAATACTCCGTGCCTGGGTAATCGGCAGCGGATATATTGGAGCGGCGGGGCCGCATGGGCTACTGCGACCTTCATGCACCCGGAGTGGGTGGATGACAATTGGGTGATCGTCAGCAAGGATGACCTGGAGAAGTTCCTGGCAAAACTCAGCGCGGGGACCTGGAACCAGCAGCCCGTCTATCACTGGGAGCGGCTTCCAAAAGGCTTGACGCAGGAAATGCAGCATCAGATTAAGGAAAGGGCGGAGAAGGAGCAAGCGAGCGTGAAAGATATCTTCGCCCGCGAAGATATCTACTCCGGCGTTTCGATCATGAAGACCGTTCTGGAGGCCAGCGATCCGAAGGCCATCCTCCAATTTGTGCGGACCGGGAACTTTATCTACGGCTACGCGCTGGAAAGGTACAAATTAGCCTCCAGGGAATAGGCGAGGCGACGCAGTTCGGATCGGGCCGGTCTGGGGCGCGACCGGATCGGCTCCTGACCTCGCCATCCACTCCCCGGATGGCGAAGGACGGACACTCAATTCTAGAGTCCGGTCCGGTACTTACACTATGTCAAAGGTATTTGGCCCCATCCTCCGGGACGCCAAGCCTGCCCGCGCTTAGACACCACCACGCTAGCGTGGGTCCTGTTTTTCATTCCACCCTACAATTCGGTAGGTCCGTTTATTCGCCCTTTCCTGTAACATTAAGACATAGTTGTTCGCTATATCATTATCGGAGGGGTATGCGCGTTGACGCCCGTAGCTTGATTATCGCCGTATCGGCAGCCAGTCTTCTCTCTGCGGCGCCTCCGCCCGCGGATTCCAAGACGACCCCGCCTTCCAAGCTGGCAGCTCCGCAGCCACCCAACGCCGCGGCTTTCGAGAAGTCCGTATCCCCCGTTTTAGGCAAGACGTGTACGCAGTGCCACAACAGCCAGTTCGCCTCGGGCGGCTTTGACGCCGCTCCGTTCCTGGCGCCGTCGTCGGTCCTCGATCAGCGGGACGGCTGGGACCATATCCTCGCGAAAATCCGCAGCGGCGAGATGCCGCCCAAGGGCGTTCCCCGACCGGAGGCCGAGATCGATACGCTGGTCAAGTACATTCAGGGCGAACTGGACCGGATCGACCGCAGCACTAAGCCCGACCCGGGCCGCGTGGTGGCGCACCGCCTGAACCGCAACGAGTACGCCAATACCGTTCGCGACTTCCTGGGCGTCGAGTTCCGCGCCCAACAGGACTTTCCCACCGACGATTCCGGCGAGGGTTTCGACAATATCGGTGAAATCCTGACGATCTCTCCGGTGCTCATGGAGAAGTACGTCGCCGCCGCGGAAAGGATCGCCTCCCGCGCGGTGGCGGCCGATCCGCTGCCCAAGCCCATCGAGGTGATGTACCACAACCGCGACAAGCGCGTCCGCCGCGTGGACGCCAGCACGATAGAGGCTACCCATCGCGTGGAGTTCGACGGCGAATACACCATCCGCTTCGCCCTTCCCGGCGAGCGTTCCAAGGACGCTAAGCCGGTCCAACTCGGCTTCTGGATGGATGGCAAGCTCCTCACTACGAAAATGGTCGAGACCAAGCCCTCCGGCCTGGTGTACTTCGACCCCTACTCGGAAGAGGATATCCGGCTGCTGCTTCCCGAAGGCGACCACGTTTTCCGCGTCGGCTTCATCGACGACGATTTCGTCAAGACTCTCACGCCCAAGGACTACTACAACCGCAAGGCCAATAAGTTCCTGGATGCGATGACCTTCATCGGTCCCTTCAAACCCGCGACGCCGCCCCCGAGCCGCGCCAAGGTCCTGATTTGCGATCCGAATTCCGGTCCGGCCTGCGTCGACAAGATCATCACCAACATGGCGCACCATGCCTACCGCCGGCCGGTGACCCGGGCCGAGGTGGCTTCGCTCTCGAAGTTCGTGGGGATCGCCAAGGCTCACGGCCAGTCCACGGAGCAGGGGATTCAGCTCGTTCTGCAGGCCATGCTGGTGTCGCCCAATTTCCTGTTCCGCATCGAGCACGACCCCAACCCCACCGACCCCAGCGCCGTCCACAACATCTCGGACGTGGAACTGGCGTCGCGGTTGAGTTACTTCCTGTGGAGCTCCATGCCGGACGACGAGCTGATGGGTTTGGCCGAAGCCGGCAAACTACGCGGCCCAGGCGTGCTGGATGCGCAGGTGAAGCGCATGCTGGGAGATCCACGATCGTCGGCGCTGGCGGACAACTTCGCGGGCCAATGGCTAGAAATCCGCAACCTGGACGTGATGAAGCCCGATCCGCAGAAGTTCCCCGAATGGGGTCCCGAATTGCGCGAGGGAATGCGCACCGAGACGCGGATGTTCTTCGACTACATCCTGCGGCAAAACCGCCCGATGACCGATTTTCTGGATGCCAAGTACACGTTCCTGAACGAGCGCATGGCGAAATACTACGGGATCGAAGGCGTGAAGGGCCCCGACTTCCGCAAAGTGGACCTGACCACCGACCAGCGTGGGGGCATCCTGAGCCAGGCCAGCGTGCTGACCGTATCGAGCTACCCCACCCGCACATCGGTAGTGATCCGCGGCAAGTATATCCTGCAGGAGATCCTGGGGACGCCGCCTCCTCCGCCCCCACCCGACGTGCCTATGCTGGATGAGGCTGCCGTAGGGACATCGCAATCGCTTCGCCAGCAGATGGAGAAGCATCGCGCGAACGCGGTGTGCGCATCGTGCCACTCCAAGATGGACCCGCTGGGGTTCGCGCTCGAGAATTACGATGGAATTGGCAAGTGGCGCACCATGGACGGCAAGTTCCCGGTGGATTCGAGCGGCACGCTGCCCAACGGGAAGACGTTCGCAAGCCCGGCCGAGATGCGCGGAGTGCTTACGTCGCTGTTGCCGCAGTTCGCGCATACGGTGATCGAGAAGCTGATGATCTACGCTTTGGGGCGCGGCATCGCGACATATGACCGGCGCTCGATCGACGAAATCGGCAAGAAACTCGCCGCCGACGGGTACCCGTTCCAGACGGCCATCTATGAGATCGTAAAGAGCACGCCGTTCCAGCAGCGGCGCGGCGAATCCATTACCACGGAAAAGCAGGCGAAACCCAAGGAGGTAGCACAGAAATGATGATCACCCGGAAGACCCTTCCCCGAAGGACTTTCCTGCGCGGCATGGGAGCGGCAGTAGGCCTTCCCTTCCTCGACGCGATGGTTCCGGCGCTGGCATTCAGCCAGGCGCGGCTGGTGAAGCCACCGGTTCGCATGGCATTTGCCTACGTGCCGAACGGCATCATCATGAACGATTGGAATCCGGATTATGAAGGCAAGCTGAGCACGTTCCCCCGGATTCTGAAGCCTCTGGAACCGTACAAGGACGATCTCCTCCTGCTGGGGAATCTCACTCACAACACCGGGCGCGCGCTGCTGGACGGCGCGGGCGATCACGGCCGCTGCTCGGGCTCTTACCTGACCGGCATCCAGGTCAAGAAGACCACCATCGATATCAAGGCGGGTGTCTCCTGCGACCAGATCGTGGCCCGCCACATCGGCGACAAGACGCGATTCCCGTCACTCGAAGTCGGCATGGAAGACGCGCGGCAGGCCGGCGACTGCGATTCCGGCTATTCCTGCGCCTACACCAACAACCTGGCGTGGAAGAGCGATACCCAACCGCTGCCGCCCATCCTCGATCCGCGGGCTTTGTTCGAGCGCCTGTTCGGCAATGGCCGGGTTCTCAGCGCCGAGGCGCGGGCCCGCCAGTCGGACTACCGCCGCAGCATTCTCGACTTCGTCAACGAAGACACACGGAAGCTAGAGGCGAACCTCGGGCCCACCGACAAGCGCAAGTTGGAAGAGTACCTCTCGTCCATCCGCGAGGTGGAGCGGCAGATCGATAAGGCGGAGAAGACCAACGCGCAGATCGATCCCCACATGGAGAAGCCCTACGGCATCCCCGCGGACTTCGCCGAGCACTTCAAGCTGATGACCGACATGATCACGATCGCCTTCCAGGCCGATCTGACACGGGTGGTCACCTTCCTGATGACTCGGGAAGGCACGTCGCGGCCATATCGCGAACTGGATATTGCGGACGGGCACCATCCCTGTACGCACCATCAGGGCAAGCCGGAGTTGATCGAGAAGGTGACCCGGATCAACACCTACCACGTGAAGCAGGTGGCTGGCTGGATCGGGAAGATGAAGTCGATCAAGGAAGGCGACAGCACGCTGCTCGACAACTCGATGCTGGTGTACGGCGCGGGCCTCTCCGATGGAAACCGGCACCTCCATGAGGACCTGCCCACGCTGATCGCCGGCAAGGGCGGCAACACCATCAAGACCGGCCGCCGCGTGGTGTACCGCAAGGAAACGCCGATGTGCAACCTGCATCTCTCGATGATGGAGCGGATGGGCGTCCACATGGAGCATTTCGGCGACGCCACCGGCCAGGTCAATCTCGCGGAGATTGGGTGACCGCAATGATCGCAAAGAGGCACTCGTGTCTGCCCCGGCGATGTGGCGCGGACACTCGTGNNCGTCGAGATTCGTCTCGACGTTTTTCGGGTTGCCACGCAGATCCGGGACCAGGAGGAGATTTCGACGCTCTCGCCCGCGATCGGGCCTTCGCCCCGCGGAGGCCGACTCTAGTGCCCTTCCAATTTCCAGGTCAGGGAAAACCACCCATTGGCATCGTCTTCGATTCCGACCTGGGCAACGGCATCGACGATGCGCTCGCCCTGGCGATGCTCTACGGCTTCGAGGGCAAGAACGAAGCGCGATTGATCTCTACCAGCACGACCAAATCCAGCATCCGGGCAGCCGCTTTTTGTGACGCTCTGGCGAAGTTCTATGCCGGTCCACCGCCCCAGGGTGCCATTGCCGCTTTTCAGCGCCCCGCACCGCCCATCGGCATGGCGGACAACGGCAAGATGGCCGAAGACACTCCAGTCCTGAAGGCCGTGCTGGAGAAGAAGACGCCCGATGGGAAGCCGGTATACAGCACCAGTATCCTGAAACTGAACGACACGGCCGATGCGACGGCGCTCATCCGCAACGCATTCACCGCGCAGAACGATGAGAATTGCCTGGTGGTGTTGGCCGGACCGGCGACCAACCTGGTCAAGGTGCTGGATTACCCTGGCAACGCGGACCTCATCAAGCGCAAGGTGCGGTTCCTCGTGGTGGCGGCAGGATCGTACCCCGATGGCCGCCCGGACTTCAACATCAAGACGGATGTAGCTGCCGCCAAACGCCTGTTCGCCGAGTGGCCGACCCCCATCGTGGCGGCGGGCGCGGAGGTTGGCGCAGTGCTGCCGTTTCCCGGCTCCGCGATCGAGAAGGATTTCGCGTGGTCGCCCGACCATCCCATCGCGGATGCCTACCGCGCGTTCCAGGCGATGCCATACGATGCCCCGGCGCCTGCCATGGCCGCGATGCTCTACGCGGTCCATCCCGACGGCTACTTCAAATTGTCGGACCCAGGCACGATCGGCGTGCTGGACGATGGCCGGACGAAGTTCACGCCTTCTCCGGAGGGCCGACACCGGTACCTGGTGGTGGACGCCGCGCAGAAGGCCAAGGTCATCCAGACTTACGTGGAGATGGCCAGCGCCAAGCCCACCGTAAGAGCGCCGCGTTTCCGCGGGGGCCAAAAGAAGAACGCGGTGGAGCCACCCAAGGCCACCGATCCGCCGAAGAAGCAATAAGTCACCCTTGAAAACACCGCTCGGTGGGGCGGACCCCCTGGTCCGCGGCCGACGCCCCCGTCGGCCTGTTCGCATCGCGCCGGATTTTGATTCCAGGGCGACAGCGGGTCCGGGGGACCCTCGCGGATCAGGGGGTCCGCCCCACCATGTTGGTGCAATCGCCCTTTCCTTGCCCGCCAGCGGGCCGGGAACACTCGTGGGGCAGATCACGAATCTGCCTTCCAATTTCGGCCGGGCAGTTCGGTGACCTGCCTCACAATCGGTCCTACTTCTTCTTCAACAACCCGCGCGCTTCCAGCCAGTCGTGGAACCGCTCGGGCCACTGGGCAACCGGACCCTTCGTCGTGGCGCGCACTCCAAATCCATGGCCTACGCCGGTGTAGACGTGCAGTTCGGCCGACGCGCCGGCCTTCTTCAGAGCCAGGTAAAGCTCGGGAAGCCCTTGCGAGATGTTCTGCCGGTCGTTCTCTCCGCAGGCCAGAAAGGCCGGCGGCGTCTCCTTCGATAGCTGCATGTCGCGCGGGATGGCCGGGTAGAGCAGCGCCTGGAACGACGGTTTGGAACTCACGCGGTCGATCGGGTCGGGCGCGCCTTCGGTTCCATTGTCGAATCTCGTGGCGGCGAGAGCGGCCAGTTCCCCACCAGCCGAGAAGCCCATCACGCCGATCCGGTCAGGCTCCACGCCCCACTCAGCGGCTCGGCTTCGCACCAGGCGGATGGCCCGCTGGGTGTCCGCCAGCGACTCCCCTTCCACTTTGTAGGTGGACCCCTTCTCGCGGGCCAGCCGGTACTTCAGCACGAACCCGGCGACGCCGTGCTCGCTCAGCCATTTGGCGACATTGTAGCCTTCGTGGTCCATCCACAGCTCGCTATGCCCGCCACCCGGTGCGATGACCACCGCCGCTCCGGTGGCAGTCTCTTTGGACGGGAGGTATGCCGTGATAGACGGATGGTGAACGCCGGCCACGACATGGTCGCCACCGGGAGCCGCGACCCGAGTTGTTTCTTCCGCTGTTTTGCCCTCCGACCCCGGAGCACCGTTCGGCCAAAGGAGAATCACCTGGGGATCGGCCGCCGCCGCGCCCATTGAATACGCGAGCAGAAGCCACGTCAGCCGCACTGTGGAGTTCGTCAGATTCCGCATATTGGCTGTAAAGGCTCAGAATGCGGCTTCGCGGTTACGCGATATTTCGGCAGGGCGTTCCAGCCTCCGCGAAAAGTCCTCACTGGCCCTCGATATCGTCCAGGCGTTGTTCGTGCGCTTCGGCAACGTGAGAAAGACGGTTGATGAACACGAGTGTCTCGGAGAAGCGGGCGGCCACTTCGGCGAACCGCTTGTCGGTCTCAGCGAACCGAGCCCTGATTTCAGCGAACCCGTCAGCCATTTGCTGTTCCAGCTCGACATGTAAGCTGGCAAGCATCTCGAGCTTTCGGGAGAGGGCTTCGTCCCTTTCCATCATCTTTTCCAGGCGTTCGTCAATGGTCATTCAATACTCCACTCTCAGTATCTCTCACATCCTTATGTCTGGGGTTTGAGGCCACGCCCTACACCGTCCCCCCGCGAAGCAGTGAGGCAGCCGTCGGAGCTCCTACGCCAGCCATCCTGGGCTTGGCTTCTGACTCCGGCACCTTGTCACCCTCTCCCGGCGCCAGGAACAGATTTGCGTCGATTCCATGCTGGCGCGTGTACAGGTCGTAGTATCGCCCACGGAAATCGTAGAGCGATTCGTGGGTGCCGCGCTCCACGATCCGCCCGTCCTCCACTACCAGAATCTGTTCCGCCCGGCGAATCGTCGACAGGCGATGCGCAATCACGAAGGTCGTCCGCCCCTTCATCAGGTACGCCAAGCCCTCCTGAATGGCCGCCTCCGATTCCGAATCCAGGCTCGATGTCGCCTCATCCAGGATCAGAATCCGCGGGTTGGCCAGAATCGCCCGCGCGATCGACACCCGCTGCCGCTGGCCTCCCGAAAGCTTCACGCCGCGCTCGCCCACGATGGTGTCGTACTTCTTGTCGAAGCGCTCGGCGAACTCGTCGACGCGCGCGATCCGGCAAGCATCCAGCACCTGCTCTTCGCTAGCGGCGGGCCGCGCGAATCCCACATTCTCGCGAATCGTCCCGTCGAAAAGGAACGTATCCTGCAGGACTACGCCGAGCTGCGTGCGGTAGGAGTCTAGCCGCATCGTCGACAAGTCCGTCCCGTCCACGCGGATGGTGCCCGCGCCGGGCTCGTGAAACGCCGCAATCAGGCTGATGATCGTCGATTTCCCAGACCCCGACGGACCCACCAGCGCCGTCACCGTCCCGGGCGACGATTCGAAGCTCACTTCGTGCAGCACGGGCTTGCCGGGATCGTAGGCGAAGTTCACGTTTTCGAAGCTCACGTCGCCGCGTATCGTGTCGACCGCGCGGGTGCGCCGGGGATCCTCGTCCTCGGGCTTTTCGTTCAGCACTTCCTGGGTGCGGTCCAGGCCGGCCAGCGCTTCCGTCAATTGCGTGCCGATGCCCACGACCTGGAACATGGGAGCCACCAGCATGGCCAGGAACATGGTGAACATCATGAACTCGCCGACCGTCAGGGTGCCAGCGATGATCTGGCGCGCCCCGATGTACATCACGGCCCCGCCTACAATTCCCATCAGGGACGTCGCCGAAAGGCTCATCAAGGAGATGGCGGTGAGGGAGCGCAGCACGTTGTCGAGCAGCCTCTGGACGCCGAGCGAGAACACGCGGGCCTCCTCGGACTCCGCATGATAGCCTTTGACCACCCGCACACCCGCCAGCGATTCGGTGAGGCGTCCCTGCACCTCGGCGTTGATCTTGCCGCGCTCCCGGAAGATGGGCCGGATCTTTTTGAAGGCCTTGCTGAGCGAAAGCGCGAAGACGGCGATGAAGAACAGGGCGAGGCCGGTCATCAAGGCGCTGGTGCGGAACAGGATGACCAGGGAAAGCAGCGCCTTCAGGATGCCGCCCACGAAATCGACCAGCCCGGTGCCGATCAGGTTGCGGACCCCCTCCACGTCGCTCATGATGCGGGAGACCAGCGCGCCGCTCTTGGTGGCATCGTAGTAGGCCACCGGCAGGCGGCCCACGTGCTCCTGGACTCTTCGCCGCAACTCGGCGATCAGCCGCTGCGCCTCCTTGGACAGCAACTGGGTGAGCGAAAACGAACTCGCGCCCTGGAATAGGGTGGCCGTGAGGACTCCCAGGAGCAGCCACTTGAGCATTCCGTAGTGCTTCTGGCCGATGATGGTGTCGATCAGGAACCTGGGAGAGTAGGGAAGAACCATGCTGGCGCCCAGGTTGACCAGCATCAGGCAAAAGCCGAAGACCAGCTTCCCGCGCCGTGGCAGCACCAGCTCTTTGAGCAGGGGACTCACGCTGCGAAAAGTCTCGGAGGTTTTCTTCTTAGGTTGGGCGGGTGACACTACATCCAGGTTACAACGGGTTGCCGGCGAGCCGCCGCGCCACCAGTTCCGGCATGTCGCCCGGGCTCTTTACCGGCAATACCTCGAACCCGGCGGCACGGCCGCTGGCGATGCCCGCATCGGAATCTTCCACCACCAGCGCGGTCCGAGCCTGGAGGCGCTTGGCGGCCAAAAGGTACGGGTCGGGCGCCGGCTTGTGACGATCGGTATCCCCTGCGCAGACCAGGGTATCGAAATACCGCAGAAGATCGCCCGTCTGGAGTAGCGGTTCGATCTCGGCGCGCCCGCTGGAAGTCACCACCGCCATTTTGTACTGGCCGCGCAGTCCTTCGAGGAACTCCCTGATGCCGGGCGGAAAGGGCGGAGCGCCCAAAATGCGGGTCCGGAAGAGGTCCCGCTTGGCGGAATACTGCGCCCAGAGGGTCTCCCAGTCGCGAGGCGGATCCGAACGGACCGCCATCATGCGGAGCATTTCGCGGTCGTCGATGCCGATGCAGAGATCGCGATAGAATTCCCAGTCGAGCGTGACACCCAGGGGCGCCAGGACCGCCGCCCAGCACGCCCAATGGACCGGTTCGCTGTCGCAGATCACACCGTCAAAATCGAAAAGAATGGCTTCAAACTCAGACATGCGGACGAATGACTTCAGCGTAGCACGCCAAGGTGTGGTATCAAGGAAACTGAACACCATGCCTACGGAAGAGGAGCGGAGGTCGCCGCGGTTGTACGCCACCGCCAAACCGATTGGGAAACTGAACACCATGCCTACCGAAGAAGAACTGAGAGCAGAAATTGCGCGTCTGAAGGCCGAGAACGCTGAAATGGGCAAACTTAAGGCCGAGAATGAGTCCTTGAAGAAGCCCGCCCGCGGGCCAACATACCTGAAGGTCAGCGAGAAGGGCGCGCTGTCCGTCTACGGGTTGGGGCGCTTCCCCGTCACGCTCTACCGCGAGCAGTGGAACAAGCTTCTGGGAATGGCCGAGCACATTCGACAATTCATTGTCGAAAACGACGCCCTGCTTAAGAAGAAGGAATCGGTTCAGGAAAACGACGCGTCCCTCAAGAAGAAGGAATAGCGATGTCGAAGGGCACCGCCCTGATCACGGGAGCTTCCAGCGGGATCGGGGCGGAGCTCGCGGCGCTCTGCGCTGCCGGCGGCTACGACTTGGTCCTGGTGGCGCGCAGTGCCGAAAAACTCGCGGAGCTGGCGGCCGGTCTGTCGCGAGCTCATGGAATCGCGGCTCGCCCACTGGCGGCGGACCTTGCCGATCCCGCGGCTGCGCAGGCGATCTTTGAGCAGACCCGTGGCGACACCATCGAGATCCTCATCAACAACGCCGGTTTCGGTGTGCTCGGACCCTACGCGGAGACGGACTGGGCGGCGGAGGCGCGTCTGCTCCAGGTCAACATCGTGGCACTCACGCACCTCACCAAGCTGTACCTGCCCGAGATGCTGCGGCGGCGCTCGGGCCGCATCTTGAACGTCGGGTCCACCGCCGCGTTTGTTCCGGGACCGTTCATGGCGATGTACTATGCCAGCAAGGCCTTCGTGGTTTCGTTCTCGCATGCGATTGCCAACGAGGTGAACGGCAGCGGCGTGACGGTCACGGTGCTGTGTCCGGGGCCGACGCTCACGGGTTTCTCGGAGGCCGCCGGAACCTCGGAAAGCAAGCTATTTCAAGGCTCGGCGATGAGTGCCGCCGAGGTGGCGCGCGACGGCTACCGGGCCATGATGGCGGGAAAGGCGGAGGTGATTTCCGGCGCCCGCAACCGCTGGATGATGTTGGGAACGCGCTTGGCGCCGCGGACCATGCTGGCCGGAATCGCCCGCCGCTTGAATTCGACGTAAACGCACCGTACCGTATGCTTTAGCTTGCGGAGCGCAGTCAAAGCCCCCAAACTTTGGAGTTTTGTATGCCAGAGCCCGAGCCTTTCGAAGCCGCCAACGTCCAGGGCACATTGCACCGCCCAGACCACCCCAACGGCGACGCGATCGCGTTGACCCACGGCGCGGGCTCGAATTCCAACGCTCCCCTGCTGGTCCGCCTGGCCGGGGCGTTCGCGGACCGCGGCTACCTGGTCCTTCGATACGATCTGCCGTTCCGCCAACAGCGACCCAAAGGATCGCCGTTCCCCGCCGGCCAGGCGCGCGACCGGGAAGGCATCGCGGAGGCCGTCGCCGCGCTCGGGAAGCTGGCTCCCGGACGGGTCTTCGCTGCCGGACATTCGTACGGTGGCCGGCAATCCGCCATGGCAGCCGCGGAACGGCCGGGCCTGGCGGCGGGCCTGCTGCTGCTGTCGTATCCCCTGCATCCTCCGAAACAGCCCGAGAAGAAACGCACGTCGTCCTTCCCGGATCTGCGAACTCCGGCGCTTTTCGTGCATGGGACGGCCGATCCGTTCGGCTCGGTGGAGGAACTCCGGGAGGCGATGGCCCTGATCCCCGCCCGCACCGATCTGTTGGTAGTCGACCGCGCCGGCCACGACCTGAAGCGCGCCGGAGAAATGGCGGAGGAAATTCTGGGGCGGTTGGTCGTGTTGGTTCGATAGCGCGACGTGGCGCGGATACTCGTGTCTGCCGCGCCGAGACTAGACTCTGAACTCCTG
>PMTT01000140.1:0-14942 GCA_003167275.1 Bryobacterales bacterium
TTGGGGTCCCGATCTCGGATGGCGTCGCTCAACCTCTTATGCACCACGATGCCCACGCCATCGCCGACCACAATTCCACGAGCTTCGGCATCGAACGCGCGGCAATGACCATCCGGGGAAAAGATCATGCCGTCCTCGTAAAGGTAGCCCGCGGTCTGCGGGATCCGGAGCGAGACGGCTCCCGCCAGAGCCATGTCGCATTCCCCCATCAGCAGACTTTGGACTGCCAAATGGACCGCGACCAACGACGTGGAACAGGCCGTCTGCACGTTTACGCTGGGACCTCGGAGGTTCAACTTGTACGATACCCGTGTGGGCAGAAAATCCCGCCCGTTCGCCAACATCACCTGGTAACCGCCCACCGCCTCCATGTATTGCGGATTGGGGTAGAGGTTGTGGAAGAGGTAGTAATTCAGTCCTGCTCCCGCAAACACGCCGACCGATCCAGGGTAGCGTTCCACGTCGTGCCCGGCATCTTCCAAGGCTTCCCATGCGCATTCCAGAAACACCCGCTGCTGAGGGTCGAGCACTTCCGCCTCTCGCGGACTTACGCCGAAGAAATCGGCATCGAACAGCTCGATATCCGCCAGCGCCGCATGTGCCTTGACATAATTCGGATTGCGAAGCAGCGCCGGATCCACCCCGGCCGCCGCCAATTCCGCATCGCTGAAGAACCTTACCGACTCGACCCCCTCGCGCAGGTTCCGCCAGAAGCCGGCAGCATCACTCGCGCCGGGAAACCGGCACGCCAGACCAACCACTGCAACATCGTTGTCGCTGCTGAACGGGGACGTCGACATATGACTCATTTTTCCTGGCGCTAAGCGTTCGCGGACATCCTCTTACGTGCAGGCTGCAATCGCGCCAACCGGTGTTCGGCGCGGTTGCCCGCCGTGGCGGCCGGTTGAGCGGACGTCTCCGATGCCAGCAGGTTTGCCAGTTTCTCCACCGTGGGATTCCGAAACAGCTCGATCAGCGGGGGCGCCGCACCCGTCAGGTCCTGGAGTCTGCTATGGACCTTCACGAGCGAGAGCGAATCGCCTCCGAGGTCGAAGAAGTTAGCCTGCTCGTCCACGTGATCCAAATGCAGAACCTCCCGCCAGATACTCGCGATCTGTTGACCCAGCGGACTGGTATTGGAAATGATCCCTGGCGATGCCGTTGGCCGGCGGACAGGTTCNNCTTAATCACCAGAGCCTCCGCGACACCGTCACAACTTCTCAAGGTCTCCTCGATTTCCCCCAATTCCACGCGGTAACCGCGAACCTTCACCTGTTGATCCCCGCGTCCCAGATATTCCAGCTTCCCGTCGGCTCCGAGGCGCGCCAAGTCGCCGCTTCGAAACATATGCGATCCTGGCACATCGCTGAAGGGGTCGGGGATAAACCGTTCCGCGGTCAGCCCCGGCCGATTGAGATATCCACGCGCCACACCGATGCCGCCGATGTGGAGTTCGCCCGGCACACCCACTGGTGCCAGATCGCCGTGGGAATCCAGAACGTAGAGCCGCGCGTTTTGAATGGGCCGGCCGATCGACACAGGCCCTGGCGCTACTTCCGCGATCGGGAAGCTCTCGACGCTGCAGCCCACAACCGCTTCCGTCGGACCATACTCGTTGACGATTCTCGCGTCCGGCATAAGCTCCGCCAGGTCGCGGAGGTCATCGCCCGAGAGAGCCTCGCCGCCCACCACCAGGACATCGGCCCGGCAACGGACTCGCGTCCTGGCGAGCATCCGGAGATGCCCCGGAGTCAACTTCAGCACCCGGAAATGCGCTTCCTGTTCCGCCAGTTCGAGCAAGTCGCGGCCCGCGCCGCTCTCCGGCAGCAGAGTCACCGACTGCCCCGCCGCCAACGGGGCAAGCAGGCTGGTCACGGTGAGATCGAATCCCAAAGGCGTATGGACGGCCGAACCCGATCCGCTACGGCCGAAGTATTCGCTGGCGCACCACGACAGGTAATTGTTCAGCCCGTAATGTGTGATCTCGACACCCTTCGGCTGCCCCGTGGAACCGGACGTGTACAGGACGTAAGCCAGGTTTTGGCCGGTGGCGACTGGCAGCAGGTTGCTCTCGGGGTAGCCTTCGAACGCAGGCTCCAGTTCGTCCAGCGCCACGATTTTGAGATCGCCGCTTGGCAGACGATCTCGAAAGGTCGTGTCGCTCAGGACGAGTCCGACGGCGCCATCCCGCAACAGGAACGCCAGCCGCTCTGACGGTAGAGTGGGCTCCAGCGGGACGAAGGCGCCCCCCGCCTTATGCACGGCAAGTAGCGCGATCAGCATGTTCGCCGAGCGTTTGAGCAAAATGCCGACGCGAGTCTCCGCCCGAACCCCAAGCCCCCGCAACTGCCACGCCAGGCGGTTGGCTCGCTGGTTGAGCGTGGCGTAGGAGATTCCGCTTCCATTGGCAATCGCGGCGGGAGCCTCGGGCGTCCTCTCCGCCTGGTTCTCAAACATCGAATGCACCCAGGGCGCCTCGGGAATCGCCACCCTGGCGCCCGATGCCAGCCCGACGATCGAGTCGCGCTCCTCCCCGGAAACAAGCGGGACATCGCCGATCCGCCGCTTGGGGTCGGCGGCAATGCCCGACAGCAGGTTCCTCCAGTGGTCCAGCATTCGAACCACCGTCGCTTCGTCGTATAGGTCCGTGTTGTACTCGAGCACGCCTTTGAGCGCAGGTGTGTTGGTAACTTCCAGCGTCAGGTCGAACTTGGCCACGCCGGTATCCACCGGGAAGTGCGCCGCGGCGATGCCCGGAAAGTCCAGTTCGTCCTCGTAGGGCTCCTGGAGCATGAACATCACCTGGAAAACCGGCGAGCGGCTGGGATCCCGGACGATCCGGAGTTCGTCGACCAGGCGCTCGAATGGCACCGACTGATGATCGAATGCATCCAGCGCCACGCGCCGCACGCGTTCCAGCAGCTCGACGAAGGTCGGATTGCCCGAGAGATCCGACCGCAATACCAGCGTGTTGACGAACAGGCCGATCAGCGGCTCAATCTCCGTCACAAAGCGGTTCGCCACCGGGACTCCGATGGCGATGTCATCCTGCCCGCTGTACCGTGCCAGGAGCAACTGAAAAGCTGCAGCCAGCACCATGAAGAGCGTAGCGCCCTGTCGCCGGCTCAGATCGCGAAGAGCGTCGCTCTCGGAGACAGAAAGTTCGAAGCGCACGCTGGCCCCGGCGAAACTCTGCACCGCCGGGCGCGGATGGTCGGATGGCAGGCACAAAGTGGAGACCCCGGCCAACTGACGCCGCCAGTACTCGATCGACTCTCGGGAATCGCCATCCCCGGAATGGGTCTTTTGCCATTCGGCAAAATCGGCATACTGAATGCGCAGGGGCTCGAGCGGCGCTCCGAGCCCGCCGGCGAGAGCCCGGTAGATCGCACCCGCTTCCCGGACCAACACCGCAACCGACCAGCGGTCGCAAACGATGTGGTGCATGGTGACCAGCAACACATATCGTTGGTCGTCCAATTGGAGCAGGCTCGTGCGAACCAGCGGGCCCGCACCCAGGTCGAACGGCCGTTCCGCCTCTTCACGCGCCAGGCGGCCGGCGAGCGAGCGCCGCGAGCCTTCCTCTACCGTCCTCAAATCCGTCACGGGAAGGCGCCAATCGGGTGCCCCGTGCACCACCGCCCTCGGCTCTCCCGCACTGCTGGCGAATGTGGTGCGCAAAGACTCATGCCGCCCGACGATTTCTCCGAACACGCGGCGAAGGACCGCGACATCCAGAGGACCTTCCAGTCCCATCGCGGTGTGAAAGTTGTAGCTGGCGTTGCCGGGGTTCATCTGCTCGAGGAACCAGAGCCGTTGTTGAGCGAAGGACAGTCGAGCGACCGAGAGCCTCGCGTCCCCTTCCCTTGGGCCGAGTCCAACCTCCGGACCACACCATCGCTTCAGGCGCAGAATCTCGTCCTTTCGACGCGCCAGTTCTTCCCGAATCCCTGGGGTGACCACACCGGCCGGCGAACGGTAGCGCAGGCGTCCCTCTTCCGCCCACACCTTCACGCCACGTGCATGCAGATCGGCGAGGAATTCGCTAACGCTGGTCACGGCTGCACCGCGACGAACACAGATGGCTTGCGCCCGGAATCCTTCAACCTCGACTGACGTTCCATGCGAATCCCGGCCCTGGTTCGCAACGGTTCGGCGGCGGCCGCACCGGCCTCGATATTCCGCAAGTGCTCGGCTTGCGCACGGACAGTCGGGCACTTCAGCAGGTCCAGGACCGCCACGTCAACCTCAAGCACCCGTTGGACCCGGCTTTGCAGCCGGGCTAACAGCAGCGAGTGTCCGCCCAAGTCAAAAAAGTTATCGTCGAGCCCCACCCGCTCTACACGGAGAACCTCACTCCAGAGGCCCGCGAGCCGCATCTCCAATTCATCGAGGGGCGCGCCGCTGCCGCCCGCGGGCTCCAGCCTGACGACATCCGGCTTGGGTAAAGCGTGCCGGTCCGCCTTGCCATTCGGACTCAGCGGCATCGCATCCAGGAACACAAATGTCGTCGGGATCATGTACTCCGGCAGGCGCTCCGACAGGTGCTTGCGGAGTTCGGCGGCATCCGGCCTTCCTGCGCCGTTCGCGACTACGTAAGCCGCCAGCTTGCGATCGCCTGGCGTGTTTTCTCGCACCACCACCAGACACTGTCTGACCCCATCTGCCTCCAGAAGCCGCGTTTCGATTTCACCGGGTTCCACTCGGAAGCCGCGAATCTTCACCTGATGGTCCAGGCGGCCCAGAAACTCGACTGCCCCATCCGATCTCCACCGCGCCAGATCGCCCGTGCGGTAAAGCCGGGCGCCCGGTTGCGAACTCAATGGATCGGGCACGAAGCGTTCCGCGGTCAGCCCCGGCCGGTTCCAATACCCGCGGGCAAGGCCCGTCCCGCCAATGTGCAGTTCGCCGGCCAAGCCAATCGGAAGGCTCTTCCCGGCTTCGTCGAGAATGCGGATTTGCGTATTGGCAATTGGCCCGCCGATGGGCACCCGCCGCAGCGACGCGCCCGGCACGCATTCCCAGTAGGTCACGTCTATGGATGCTTCCGTCGGCCCATACAAGTTCCAGAGACCGCAATGGAACTTCTCAAAGAATCTTTCCACCTGCACGGCGGGAAGTTCCTCCCCACTGCAGATGACCCGTCTCAGACTGGCGGCCTCTTCACATCCGGGCGTTCCCAGAAACGCATCCAGCATGGAGGGCACAAAGTGAATCGTGGTGATCGCGCAATCGCGCACCAGCGCCGCAAGAGCTCGGTTGTCCTTGTGGGCCCCCGGAGGCGCCACCACCAATTCCGCACCCGCCGCCAGAGGCCAAAAGAACTCCCACACCGAAACGTCGAAGCTGAAAGGCGTTTTCTGAAGAATCCGGTCGGACGGATCCAGTCCGAACTGCGCCTGCATCCAGAGGATGCGGTTCGCCACGCCCCGATGCGTATTCATGGCGCCCTTCGGAGCGCCGGTGGATCCGGATGTGTAGATGACGTACGCGATGTTGTCGGGCAGAACGCCGGAATCCGGCTCGCACGCGGGCATTCGCTCGATGGCGGCGGCGTCCGCATCTACCAGGACGAGGCTTCCGCCGAATTCGGGCAGGGCAGGCCGCAACCTGGAATCGGTCACCAGTACGGAGACCGCCGAATCCCTGGCGATGTATTCCAGGCGCTGTTTCGGATAGCCGGGGTCGAGCGGTACATATGCGCCGCCGGCCTTCAACACACCGAGCAGCGCCACTACCAGATCGGTCGACCGCTCCAGCATCACGCCGACGCGAACCTCCGGGCCGACACCCATCCGCCTGAGATACTGTGCCAGGCGATTCGCACACGCGTCCAACTCGGAGTAGCTCAGGCGCTCATCCTGGAACCGCAGCGCCTGGCGGCCGGGCGAGCGCCGCACCTGATCCGCAAACAGCGTGTGCAGCAAGGCCGGGGCGGCATACTCCACCCCCGTGGAGTTCCACAAATCGAGATGGCGGCGATCCGCATCGGGTAGGAAAGCGATTTCGGAAATAGGGCGATCGGGATCCGCTGCCAACGCGGAAAGCAGTGCCAGGTACTGACTCACCATTCTGGCGGCGGTGTCGGGTGCGAACAGCCTGGTGTCGTATTGCAGGGTTCCGGCAACGCGGTCCGCGACTGGAATCGCCGTCACGGCCAGATCGAAAGCAGCCACGCCGAAGTCGAGGGCCATGGACGTCAGCTTCAACCGGCCGACTTCGACTTCGCGCCCAGACCCCGCCAGCAACTCGGCCGCAGTTTCGCCTCCCGGATTCCCTTGAAAGCTGAACATCGTCTGGAAAAGCGGCGAACGCCCTCGGTCGCGCTCAGGACTGAGTTTCTCCACGATGTACGAGAGCGCCAGATCCTGATTGTCCAGCGCCTCCTGAACCGTCGCTCCCACCTGCCCGAGAAACTCGCGGAACGACGGATCGCCATTCAGGGTTACCCGCATCGGAAGCGTATTGACGCAATAGCCGACCAGTCTTTCAAACCCTGCGTGGCTTCTGCCGGCGAAGGGGCAACCGACCAGAACGTCCCACTGCCCGGAGTGCTTCCCCAGCAACAAAGAATAAGCTGCCAGCAGCACGCGATGCAGCGTCGAGCGATTCGACCGGGCGAGGCGCTCCAGTGCGGCGGTGGTTTCGCGATCGATTTCGAAGCGGCACGAAGAGCCCTTCCAGCCAAACTCCCGTGACGAGGTGAAATCGGCCGGCAGCTCCAAAACACTGTTGGCGCCTGCCAGCTTGCGATTCCAGTAGTTCCATTGACGCTGGCCAGCCGGTCCCTGGATCGTCCGGCGCTGCCAGTCTACGAATTCCTCATAGTCGGGCGGCTCGTCCAGCGGGTTCGCGACCCCCGTGACTTCCGAGGTGTATCGTTGCCCGAGCTCGCCGAGAACCAATCCCAACGACCAGAGATCCGCCGCGATATGATGCGCGGTCAGGACCAGAACCGAACCTGTTTGGTGCCCGACGAAAAGAGTGGAGCGAATAATTGGTCCCTTCGCGAGATCGAAAGGCCGCTGCACCTCTTTCACAACGGCCGCGCGCAGCACCGCGTCGGACCAACTGTGCGCATCCAGTTTCTCCAGGCGGAACCCAGAGTCAACCAGCACTCGCCGAACGGGCTCGCCATCCACTTCGCCGAACACGGTTCGCAAAGACCCGTGCCTTGCGACGACCCAATGAAGGCTGCGTTCCAGCGCGTCGAGATTCGTATCCGGATGAAGGCGGACCACCACCGGAACGTGATACGCCGGGTTGCCTGGCACCAGCCTGTTCAGGTACCACAGAGACTTCTGCCCTTCGGAAGGAGCGCGAGAGGCAGGCGCGGGAACTCCCTCTGTCTCCGCGCACCGGGCGGCCTCGCCTCGATCGAGGATCAGGGCTGCCAAGCCTCGAAGCGTAATGCCTGACAGCAACACGGCCGTTGGCAGGCGTACGCTCCATTCCCGTTCCACGCGATTGGCGAACTCCACGGATGCCAGCGAGTCGAGCCCGAGCATGCTCAGGTCTTCATCGGGGTTGAGGCGAAGATCGGGTAGCCGGGCAGCGTCAGTCACCAATTTCCCCAGCGATTCGACAAGGGTCAAATCCGGGGACGCGGCGCTGGCAGGGGCCTCGGGCGCGGCTGAACTCTCGCTCATCTGCGATGCAGTTGTGCTGCGCACGATTTCACTCAGGCCACCGTTCAGATACGCGTCGCGGCAAGCCCCCCGGCGGATCTTTCCGCTCGATGTTCGGGGAATGCTGAAGGGCCGCACCAACACCAGATCATAGGGCTGAACTCCCTGGCTCCGAAACACCGCCTCGCGGATCGCATCCAGGACATCGCCCGGCGGCCTGCGCACCCACGCGCGCGTTACCTCCTGGACGATTACGAGTTGCTCTCTGCCGCCGATTTCCGCGGAGAATGTTGCGCAACCACCCACACCAAGAGCCTCGTGACTTTGCTGGGCCGCCAATTCGATATCTTGCGGATGGTAGTTGTTTCCCCGAATGATGATCAGGTCTTTCGAGCGGCCGGCAACCACCAGCTCGTTATCAATCAGCGCGCCCAGATCTCCGGTCCTCAGGAAATGAGCGGTCCCGGATTCCGCAAGACAGGCTTGAAAGACACGCGCCGTCTCCGCGGCCCGCTGCCAATAGCCGTGGGCGACACTCGGACCCGAGACCCAGATCTCCCCGACCTGGCCCTCGGGTAGTCTCGTCCCGGTGACCGGATCGGCAATCACGATGGTCTGGCTCGCAGGCGACTCTCCGCAACTCACCAGTTCGCGCGCATCATCACCCTGGCCGGCAAGTTCGATCCGGTTCTGCCGCAGCCCGGCTGCGTCTGCACGGAAGACCCTGGGTGCATCGTGCCGCGTGGCGCCGCACACAAACAGGGTTGCTTCGGCCAGGCCGTAGCAGGGTAAAAAGGCCTCGGGACGGAATCCACAGGGCTGAAACGCGTCGATGAAGCGCCGGATCGTGTCCGCTCGAACCGGTTCCGAGCCGCTGAATGCCACCTGCCAATGCGAAAGGTCCAGACTCTCCTTTTGAACCGCGCTGATCTGGCGCGCACAGTAGTCGTAGGCGAAGTCCGGCCCTCCGCTGATCGACGCCCCATAGGTGCTGATCGCTTCCAGCCATCGAACCGGCGACCGCAGAAAGGTAGAAGGCGAAAACAGGACGCAACGATGACCGCAGTAGAGGGACTGAAAGACGTTGCCGATCAGCCCCATATCGTGAAACAGGGGAAGCCAGCCCACCACCGTTCCACCGTCGTCCACGCTGAAGCTCTCCCGAATCAGGAACTGGTTGTGCAGCAACTGGGCGTGCGTGACCAGCACTCCCTTGGGATCGGACGTGGAGCCTGAGGTGTATTGAACCATCGCGATCGAATCGCGTGTGATCTCCGGCGGCCGCCAGTTCCCCGGATCGCCCGTGATCTGGTCCGTGTTGACGAGTGCCGCCCCGGCCCGCGGAACGGATTCAAACGTCCCGAGAGCCTCCGCGCTGGTCAGGATCATTTCAGCCGCGGAGTCTTCGACAATCAAATGTATGCGCGCGGAATGCCGCCTGGTCCTCGGAGGTACGGCTGGAACCGGGATGCACCCACCGTACAGACATCCGAACAGGCCGGCCAGGAACTCGAAGCCGGCGGGATACATCAGCACAACCCGCGACCCCGCCGCTACGCGGCCCTGGAGCGTGGAACCGATCGCGCGCGCCCGGCGATCCAGATCTCCCCAGGTCATTCGCGATTCCTTCCAATCGTCGTTGAGGAAAATGTGGGAGGTATCATCGGGCTTCGTTGATGCCCGATGCCGTAGGATTCCTACGAGGGTGTTCCACCTGGATGTCAGCGGACTACCATCGGGGCTCACACCGCTCGACTGACGGTAAAACCCATTGGCCTGTTCTTTCGTTCTCCCCTCCGCGCAGCCGTGATCCACCCAGACCCTCCGCTGTCGTCCATGCTGATGCAGGCAGTCCCCTCCGTCGCATCAGACAAGGTCGTCCGAACGAATAATAAACGTTCCGGTTATGAAAAATACATAAGACCACATCACCTGGGGCAGCATCAACAGCGAGAGTTTGAATTATGGGTGTTTGAATACAAGAAATGCCGGAAGAATTCCTGATCTGCACCTTGGAAAGGGTTCCTGGCAGGGCCTCAGCCTTGCTTTTGTCCCTTTGCTTATAATATGTTAGATCATAATTCAAAAAGCCAAACGGCCCTCGCGCCGGAGCACCGGCATCCCGAAAAATCATTTAGGATGATGATTATATTGTGCCCTGAGCCGTATTACAATGAAGCCCAACTGTGTCTACCGTCGTTCTACCTCCGTTCCGGCTGGAGTCTGCCCCCACCGCGCCGATGCCCCCGTCTCCCTCGCTGTATTTCCCAGGCTTCCGGACCGCACCCGCCCGCGAGACTAAGCTTTTGCTTTCCAGCCTCGACCAGGTCAGCCGGGTTCTGGAGTGGGCCAGGAACGCCATGCAGACCGATCCGCACGCGGACCTCTCCAGAGGCGGCATCTACACCACCAGCACGCTCTATCTCGATACCGAAGACCTGGATGTCTTCCATCGCCGCGGGTCTCACGGCCGCCACAAATACCGGGTTCGCCGCTATGACAATGGGACCCTATTCCTGGAAAGGAAATCGAAAAGGGGAACCGCCGTGAAAAAGCGCCGAACCCGGATTTCATCCTCTGAGCTAGGCCTCCTCGGTCGTCCCTCTGAGTCGTTCGCCTGGGACGGCTACTGGTTTCTGCGCCGCGTCCGCGCACGCACCTTGAAACCTGTCTGCCAGATCAACTATGAGCGCGCCGCTTTTTCCTCCCTCGATAGCGGAAACCCCATTCGACTGACTCTGGACCGGCAGGTAAGCTGCCGCTCCACCTTGGATTTTACATTTGAAAAGCAGGTTCCGGTTCCTGTCCTGGCCGGCCAGGCTATTCTCGAGCTCAAGTACATGGGGAATCTGCCTGGGCTATTCGAAGAACTCATCTACTCCCTGGCCCTGGGCCCCCAACCCGTATCCAAGTATCGCCTCAGTCTGCGCACGCTCAACGCACTTCCAGGTACCGTCGTGCGCTGACGATCGTCCACCGGACCACCAACACAATCACCGCTACCGTCAGCCACCGCGCGGTCCCCAACGGCGGGAGCGTGTCGCTCAGCCTCCCAACCCACGGGCGCAGGAAGTGAGGCAGAATGCCGGTGTAATGCTGGTACAGAAAGACAATCGCCAGGACAATGATGGCAATCCGCAGGCACATGTGAACTCCCCGGATCAGGTCGGAACCGAACTGAATGAGCCTCGGCGCCGCCCCGATAATCTCCTCCGTCCGCTCGCCGAACAACGCCAGCTTGTCGACGGCGTCCGCCTGCACCTCGCTGCTGTCTTCCAGGTAGCTAAAGAGCCTGTTCCCAATCTGAGGCATCTGCGCGGCGCGGATCCGCCTGTCGGACTCATCCAGGTATCGCTTCATGAGCTTCTCAAACTGGATCTCCGAATCGAGCAGCCGGGTCGAGGCCTCCAGCGCAACGCCGCATCGCGTAACCCGCAGAAAATCCCAGTTCACCGGGATGTTATGCTCCGACAGGATGCGAGCCTGCTGCGTTGCCGCGGAGTGACTCGACTTTTCAATCCCGCGAAAGGCCTTGGAGGTCGACACCATCACCGAGCTTTGATAGGCCACCACCAGTTCCTTGAGCAGTCTCTGCACGTCTACCGGCGGCAGCGGCGCACAGAGCCGCAGCATCACGGCCATCGCCCGGGCGTGATCCCCTTCCGACAACATCCGGTTGTAAAGCCGCATCAGTTTCCGGAAGCCGTTCTCCAGGGTTCCAATCGCTCCAAAATCCAACAGGCAGATCCGGCTGTTCCGCAGCAGCATGATGTTTCCCGGATGCAAGTCGGCATGAAAAAGATTGTCTTCCATAATCTGCCGCTGTGCGCTCATGTACAGCCGCGATGCCAGCTTGGCCGGCATCACATTGTTCTCCGCCAGCCACACGCTCAGCCTTGCCGGATCGTTCAGTTTCACCCGCGCATAATCCGCCAGCCCCACTGCGTCCACCCATTCGAGGACCAGCACCTCACGCGCGCAGTACTCGAAGAAAATCTTCGGCACGTATATCTTGTGCGCCTTCAAGCACCGCCGCATCCGGTTGGTTGACCCGGCTTCGATTCGATAGTCCAACTCCTCCTGCAACATGCGGCTGAGTTGCGTATACATCTCCGTCCATCGCATCCTCCGCGAGAAAAGTCCGCAGTCCAGGAACCGCGCGATCAGTTTCAGAAGCGCCAGGTCGCGGCGATAGGTGCTCTCGATATACGGCCTCCGGATCTTAACCGCGACCCGTACATCGTTGGCGCGCAGGCGGGCCTGATGAATCTGGCCAATGGACGCCGCTGCAATCGGCTGCTCGTCGAACTCGGAGAATACCTCTGCGGCCGGCCGCCCCAGGTTCTCCTCCAGGATTTTTTGGCCCTGGGACCACGGAAAACCTGTGCTTCGATCCTGGAGCTTTTCCAATTCGTTGCAGTACTCCACCGGGAGTGTGTCCCTCCGCGCCGCCAGCATCTGCCCGATCTTGAACCACAACCCGCCCCTGGCTTCAATGAACTTCCTGATTTCCACCGCGCGCACCGCGGTTTCCACCCGATCGATACGGAATCGGAACATCAGAACCGCGAGGGAGAAGAAAGCCAGAAGCGACGACAATCCGACGGACCAACGCGGCGGCTCCACTCCCTTCAACTCGAGAATGTTCCGGTCATTATCGGGAATCAGGGGCGTTGGAACCAGCGACGGCTTTAGCATAGACAGTAAACGCGACCCGCCGGGGGCACAAGTGATTATACAGCCTACCGGCCCGCTGCTGGCACGGACTTCCCACGCACTCCGTGGCGCACAGTTCTCCAATTCGTGTCCTGAATCGTATGTAAACTATATTGACACAGCAGGTTACATGACGATCGCACATCCGGTCGCCGAAAAGGTGGCACGGCTGATACGGCACGATCGGGAAAAGTGCGGGACAGTTTTCGGAAATGAACAGAATGGTCGCAGCGAAACCCGGCGGCCGTTTGCGTCTAACCTTGCTTCAGAATCCGGGCTGGCGCCACTTACCATCGGTAGCAGTTGACGTCCTACCATTTGGAACATGACGGCGAAGCACAAACGTGAGACCATTCGGCGAAGGTTGGACCGATGCCCTGGACATGCCAATGTACGGTGCTGAACAGTGACACCGCCCAGGCTTGCATTCGGTGCGGCCGGCCGCTCAGGCCGGCGTCTTCCAAAAGCGATGCCTGGAAACTCGGTGCGATCGCCGGCGCCATCCTCTTCGGAGGGATTTTCGGAGTAGGGCTGGCAGTCTTCGTGATCGGGCGTGGCGGCGACACCAATGGGACAGCTCAAGCCGCGACTGCTCAAACCAGCCGGAATACGGAAGCAAAGTCACCCTTCCAGGAATCGTTCGACGCAAGCTTCAAGAACTCATGCCGGCAATCCTCAATTAGCTTTGGAAAGGTCTCCCGGGCCGTGGCGGACAACTATTGTGATTGCGCACTCACCGTTTTCAATAAGACCCACTCCATGACGGAAGCTGCTGCGAGCTGTAAGAAATACATTTTTCGATAGATTTCGGCAGCCTTGGGGCGCTGAGGGATTGCGCCTTTCGACTTCGACATTCCCCTGCACGCGTCCGAGGGGCACAATCGCAGAAATAAAGGCCCAGCCATTTCTGACTGAGCCTCGTTAACTGCTTTCAAAGCTATGGTGCGGAGAGGGGGACTTGAACCCCCACGAGATTGCTCCCGCTAGCACCTCAAGCTAGTGCGTCTGCCAATTCCGCCACCTCCGCGTTCAGGGTGCTTCTACTTCTTTTTGTTGTCCGGCGCCGGCGTAGCCTTCCCCGGAGTCGGCGTCACCGTGAAGCCCTTCGGCAACTCCTTCTGCGGCGGCGGTAGAACGATCGGCTGCCCGCCTTCCGGCGTCATCGTCATCGGAGGCACCGGGACCTGTACCGGAGCGCTCTTGGTCGGAGCACTCTTTGGCTGCCCGGTCTCCAGAACCGTCGTCCCCAGTCCCGCGCTCCGGCTGGCCAAAATCGAAAGGGACAGCGACGTGATCATGAATAGTATGGCTGAAATCGTCGTCGCCTTGGAAAGCAAGGTCGCCGATCCGCGCGGCCCGAAGGCCGTCTGCGAGCCCATCCCGCCAAACGCGCCAGCCAGGTCCGCCGCCTTCCCGCTTTGCAGCAATACCACAATAATCAGGAAGAGGCAGACAATAATGTGTACCAACAAAACTAAAATATACATCTCAGTCCTTCTAGTATAGGGGACGCACTCGCCACGGGTCAAATTAGCGTTGTGGCGATCATGAGCGCGGCGGCGGCCACGCCTCCCCTTGCTACAATGGAAATTCCACACTCATGCTTGACGAATCCATACAGGAACTGGTGTCCCGTTCCCAAGCGCGAATCGCATCCGCGAACTCCCTCGACGAGCTGGAAGCCGTCCGCGTGGACGCCCTCGGCCGCAAGACCGGGCTCACGCAATTCAGTAAGGAGATGGGCAAACTCGCGCCCGAGGACCGCAAGCGAATCGGCCAGATCCTCAACAGCGCCCGCCAGATCCTCGAAGGGGCGCTGGAGTCCAAGAAGCAATCCTTCCAGGAAGCCGCTCTCCGTGCCCGCCTCGACGCCGAGTGGGTGGATCTCACCCTGCCTGCGCCCGGCCCCCGCCGCGGCCACCTGCACCCCATCACCCGCATTCAGCGCGAGCTCGAAGAGTTGTTCGTCTCGCTGGGCTTCGCCGTGCTCGATGGACCCGAGGTCGAGACCGAGCATTACAACTTCGACGCTCTGAACATCCCGCCGGAACACCCCGCGCGCGATATGCAGGACACCTTCTGGCTGGATGGCGGCAACCTGCTGCGCACTCACACCTCGCCCGTTCAGGTCCGCGGCATGGAGCGCCTGGGTCCGCCGCTGCGCATGATTGCCCCCGGCCGCGTCTTCCGCAATGAGAGCGTCGACGCCTCCCACGAGCACACCTTCTACCAGCTCGAAGGCATGATGGTGGATCGCGAAGTCTCCGTCGCGCACCTGCTCTATTTTATGAAGACTCTGCTCACGGCCATCTTCAAGCGGGAAGTCACCGTGCGGCTGCGACCCGGCTACTTCCCGTTTGTGGAGCCGGGCTTCGAGCTCGATATTCAATGCCTGATCTGCGGCGGCCCAGGTTGCCCCGTCTGCAAGCAGAGCGGCTGGGTGGAGTTGCTCCCCTGCGGCCTGGTGAACCCCCACGTCCTGCGCATGAGCGGCATCGACCCCGAAGAGTGGAACGGCTTCGCCTTCGGCCTGGGCCTCACGCGCCTGGTGATGATGCGCTACGCCATCGACGACATCCGCCACCTGCAAGGCGGCGA
>PMTT01000140.1:14983-15119 GCA_003167275.1 Bryobacterales bacterium
GCGTCTCCGCGTCTCCGCGTCCATCTCTTTTACTCGAGGCCCTCTTGAAGTTCTCCTACAACTGGATTCGCGAATTCGTCGAGGATCTGAACCAGGCGCCCGGTCCCCTGGAGCGGCTCATCACCATGAAGACCGC
>PMTT01000784.1 GCA_003167275.1 Bryobacterales bacterium
GTCCCCCCGGACCCGCTTTCGGCCATTGAACCAGAATTCGGCGTGATGCCAAGAGGCCGACGAGGGCGTCGGCCGCGGACCAGGGGGTCCGCCCCACCAAGGCTGCCGAGGCGGCCTTTGGCAGGTGAAGCCAAGTCTCTGGAAAGGGGCACGCACTTCGCAAGCGCCTGGTAGCCGTCGCGGGCCAGGTAATCGTCGATGTTCAGCGGGTCGATCTCGCCGCAGTTTTCGAGCACGATGCGCTTTTGCTTGCCGAGGTAGTCCGCGGCGGGGCCGGTCTGGCGGTCGAGCTCATGCTCGCTGGTGTCGGGGCGCGTCCAGGTGGGAAGCCAGCCGGGGCGGAGGTGTTTGCGGGCGATGCGCTGGGCGGCCTCGGGGGTCACGTTGCCGTAGAGCGTCGTACGGCCGCCGGGTTCCACCACTTCTACCATCGGTTCCCGGTGACACATGCCGTTGCAGCCCACGGTTTTGACCTGGACGCGCGCGCCGGCGCCTTCGACCGCCTGCTGCAGGACGGCGCGTACCGGCTCGCCGCCGCTGGCGACGCCGCAGGAGCCGAGACCGATCCGGATTTCGACAGGAGGGTGCTTCATGCCGGCTCCGTCTGCTCGCAAGGGGCAAGGGCATCGCAGGCAGTGGCGGGCGTCAGTCTGCCGGATGTATGGCCGTCCACGGTCACGACCGGAGCGAGGCTGCAGCATCCCAGGCAGGCCACTTCGTCTACCGTGAACAGGCGCCCAGCGTCGGTGTCGGCGCCCTCGGGGATGGCGAGATGGCGGCGCAACTCCTCGGTAATCTGTCGCGCGCCGGCGACGTGGCAGGCCGTTCCGTGGCACACTCGCACCACGTGTTTGCCGACGGGAGAGCGGCGGAACTGGCCGTAGAAGGACGACGTGCCGGCCACCTCCGCGGGTGTGATTTCGGTCAACTCGCAGAGGCGGTGGAGGGCTTCGTCGGGAAGATAGCGGTAGTGGGCCTGGATGGCTTGGAGGAGGATGATGGCAGATTCTTTGCCGCGTCCTTCCCGGGCGACGAACTGGTCTACGAAGGAGAGGTCGAGCGGGGCGGGGACCGCTCCCTGACGGTCGCGGCTCGGTTGGGGCAGTGGTGGCGCCTGCGTTCCTGGATTTTTGTTCAGCTTCTTTGCGAGGGGCTGGGGGACGGATGGTATGACTCGCTTGGCCGCAGTGAGGAAGATTGCTGCAGAGAGAATTAGAAGCCAGGAGATGGCTTTGTCCCGCGATTTGCGCGCGCGGCGGGCGGCGGTGACTCGCTTCTGCTCAGCGGCCAATGTCGGCGCCTGCGAGGCATCGGATTTGACTTGCTCCTGTAGAGCCTTGATGAGCTGGTCATCCTTCGGGGCACGATGGGAGGCTAGCGCGTAGTCTGTCAGTAGGATTGACACGCACAACGCGATCATGCCGGCCGAGATCCAAGCTGCATGGCCGGCTTTCAGCCGGCTGACAGACGACAAAAGACGATCGTCTGTCCTACTCATGAGAGAGTCACCAAGTCCGCTTTGGCCTGCGCCAGGTCGCCGGCGCGGGGGCAGGATTGGTAGCAGCGGGCGCAATACAGGCAGTCTTTGCGCACGGCGCGCATGTGGTCGATGGCGCCGTAGGGACAGGCTTCGGCGCACAGTCCGCAATCGAGCTCTTTGTCGGGAGTGATGGTGACTCCGCGGCGGGCCAGCCGCGTGCACCACGCCAGCAGGCCGCCGTACGGGCACAGGTAACGGCAGTAGGGGCGTCCCACAAACATGCCGACCAGCAGAAAACCCCCGCCCAGCATCAGCATGTGGGGGGCGCCGGTGCGTCGGAAGAGTCCGACGAACGGGTCAAAGCGGCAGATCAGGAAGTCGCGCGCCAGGGCGGGCCTGACCGCCAGGAGGATCGCCAGACCAAGATAGACGTATCGCAGCAGGCCCAGTGCGCGGTCGAGCCGCAGCGGTACCTGGACCGGCTTCAGCACGACCAGTTCCTGAATCGCCCCGAGGGCGCACACGCCGCCGCAGAAGGCCCGCCCAAAGAACAGGGCGAAGACCAGGGGCAGAACGAAGGCCGCAGTCACTACCATCGGGATGGAGTAAGTGGGGTCGGCGAGCGCCAGCGCCACATTCTGGATCGACCCGATGGGGCAAATGCAGCCTTCGCGGTAGAANNACTTGTCGCGGGGGAGCGGCTTTTGGACGGGGGGCGTGTGGTAGCCGCCAGCGATGGTGTTCTCCTGGGGGGCGGTTTCGACAGGACGGGAATAGGGGATGGATTGGGCGGGGAGAGCGGGGACTAGGGACAGGAAGAGGAGGGCGAGGAGGACCAGCCATCGGGCTACCGCTCCCTTACGGTCGCGGCTCGGTTGCTTTCGTGGCGATTCCGCGTGAGTTGTCAAGGTGCAAACCGAGCCGCGACCGCGAGGGAGCGGTATCGCCACGTCTCTCGGCACCCCCTTCATTCAGCGGCCTGCCGCACTTCCGGTGGTTTAAGGGCTTGCTCCACCGGGATTTGAATCAGGGCTTCCTTGGGGCAGGCCCGGGAGATGGCACAGCGATTACACCCTACGCATTTGTCGTAACGGACCCGCAGCACAATCGAACCTAGGCCGAGAGGTTCCTTGCACTTCATGACACACTTGCCGCAGCCGTCGCACTTCTCCTCATCGATCACGTATTCGTAGAAGTTGTTGGCCGGGTCTTCGGGGTCGGCCTTGCCGATGGGCTTGCGGGTGATGGCGTCGCGCGGGCAGAGCTTCTCGCTGGGCAGCCCCCGCTCATCCACCGCGCTCGTGATGTTGAAGTACGCCGGGCAGATGTTGCAGCGGCCGCAGCGGGAGTATTCGTTGACCGCCCTGACGGCCGAGAGCGCGACCACGCACTCGGTGGTGCAGAGCTTACATGCCTCCCCGCCGGTGTCGCCCAGGCGGCTGTTGATGCAGCGCGAGGCGTCCACCTGCCAGACCACCTGTCCGTGGGCCTTTTGGACGAGGAAAATGGCGCCGCCGCCGAGGGTTGCGAGGACACTTCCACGGGCTACCTGGTGCAATAGATCGCGACGGGTGATGGGTTCGCTCATAGGGTCACCTCGGCAGGCCTTCGGCCGGCTTGACAGGCGAAACCGCCTGTCCCACCAGGCCCACATGCACCAGGCTCACCTGTCCCACCTGCACCAGGCCCGCCTGTCCCACTAGGCTCACCGGGCCCACCGGGCCTGTCCCGCCTAGGTTAGAGGGTTCGAAAACCAAGATGGCTAGCTTGACTGTGTCGGCGACGTAGACTACGCCGCGGGCGTCCACTGCCACGCTCATGTTTTTGCAATTTGGGTCGAAGTCCGCGGACTCGATCACCGCCTCCAGATTGCCGCTGAAATCGTAGACCTTGGCGCGCGGGCCGGCCTTCTCCGTCACGTAGATGCGGTCGCGGACGGCCACGTTGGTGGGGTTACAGCAGCCTCCGAAGCCCGCTGGGTCGGTGCCGTGAAAGCGCCCGATGTGGCCGAGTAATTCGCCGGTCGGCAAGTAGCGCTCCACGCGGTGCTTGCCGGGGTTGGCGGCGTGGATCACGCCATGGGCGTCCACCGCGAAATCCACCACCCCGTTGGGGACCAGGAAGCCGTTCACCGGGTTGTCCTTGCCGATGTTGTTGCGGAACCTGCCGTTCCGGTCGAAGTGCCGGATCGCGCGGCCGGCGGAGTCTCCGGCCAGCACGCCATCGTGGACGAAGCCGATCGCCGTCACCCGCTGCAGCAGGGTCTCGTCGCGCCAGGTGTTGACCAGCTTGCCCGAGCCGTCGAAAATCTCAATCTGGCGCAGTTCGCCGGCATATACGGCGCCATCGGCCGCGACCGCCACGGAGAGCACCGGCCGGGAGGTGGACCACCTGCGCTTGATCCGGCCGGACGCATCGAACATCTTGATCTCGGAATCGCCGGCCGCCAGGAGTTGCCCGCGCGCGTCCACTGCCAGGCAGCGGAGCGAGGCCGCGAACTCGCCGGGCGCGCTGCCCTTGCCGCCGATGACATTAGTCTGCCGGTATTCCATGGCGCAAATTCCTCACGCGCGAACGTCCAGGCACACCATCTTGGCGAGATCGCGCAAGACGAGTTTGCCGTCCGACAATGCCATGGGGCTCCAGACTTCCTGTCCGGCTAGCACCTGCGCACAGGCAAGTTCGTTGTATCCCGCGGTGCTCGCCTCGATCAGCCGCAGCTTGCCGGTGTCGCCATCCAGCACAAAGAACATGCCGTCGGCCAGCATGTAGCTGCCCAGCCCGAAGGAAGCTTTGCCTTCGCTGGTCCAGACCTCCTTGCCGTCGAAACTGAGGCAGGTGAAGAGGCCGCGCTTCTTCTTGCCCACGGCGAACAGGTGGCCCTGGTGCACGATCGGTGTGTGCACCTCGGAGTTCCACTCGTTGAGCTTCATGTCGAAGACGGGCTCGGCCTTGAAGGTATCGCCCGAGCGCCGGACGCGGACCATCACGCTACCCGCGTCGTAGCTGGCGGTCATGAAGACGCGCTCGTCGTCCACGGCGATGGGTGAGGGCGCCACCGCCACGTTGAACTTACGGCCGAATTCCCACAGCAGCTTGCCATCCTTGGCGGAGACGCCTAGCGGGCCTTTCAGCGTCCCGTAGAGATACTGCCGGACCCCGCCCAGGACCGCCGGCATCACCGAAGAGTGCGACATCGCATACTGCCCGGGGTTGGGCGTGCGCCAGAGTTCCTTCCCGGTGGCTTTGTCGAGCGCCGCCAGGATGGCGTCGCCGCCGGTGGCGACGATCAGGCGGTCGGCTTCCTCGAAGGGGCACTGCCCGTTGTACCAGGAGGGAATGGTGGTCTTATATTCCGTCACCAAGCTCTTGCGCCAGATCTGTTTGCCGGTCTTGACGTCCAGGCAATGCAGGACGGCCTTGGGGTCGAGAGAGCAGACGAATCGGCTGTCCACCGCCGGGATGGTGCGGGTAATGGCGTGATTGGGACGGATTTCGCGCGCTTCGCGGAACTGCCAGACGAGCTTGCCATCGGCCAGGGAGCGGCAGTTGATGGACCACTCGGACTTGGCCTCGTCGTAGTCGTGGTGGTAGACGCGTCCGGCCACGATGGCGGCGGCGGCGTAGCCCTCGGTCACCGGGACCGACCACAGGAGTTTGGGTCCGGCGGCCGGCCACTTGCGCAAGAGGCCGGTCTCTTTGGAGATGCCGTTGCGATCGGGTCCGCGGAACTGCGGCCAGTCCGACCCCTGGGCCGCCGGCAGCAGGGAGGCGACCCCCGCGGCGCCAACCGTGATGATGAAACCTCGCCGGGTGTACATTCCGAACTCTCCTTACCACCTGTAGAAAAGGACAGCGCTCTATGCGTAGTATAACTCGACAATCGGACCTTAAGATACCGAAAAGTATGAGACAAAGGGCGCGGGGCGTTCCGGGTCAGGCGATCGCAGGACGTCAAGGGTTCGGGGTTTCGGAAATGCGGAGCGGGCAAAATGAAGGAACGAACCCAATTTTTGGTTGATTCGATTGGGGTTGTGCGAAATTGGCTTTGGCTTCCGGAGGGCCGGCGGATCTCCGCGTGTCGACGCGGCTGGCGCGTTTTGTCGTTGGGTGCTCATCCACCAGGATGACAGGCGAGGAGGCTGGAGTCTGAAATCGAGGGCGGTAAATGGTTGAGGGGACTTGTCAAAAGATTCTGAAAAAAGCGTGACCGTCATCCGGTCACGCTCTTTCCGCTTGCCAACGCCGCGTTACTTTCGCTTTAGTTGAGGCGACTGCAGCTTCTTCCACTGGTCCTGGGACGACGATGGCGGATCTGGCGGCAACGCTGCCGCAACTCGCAGGTGGCTACTTCCGAGGCAAGCCGATGGTAGACCAGACCGATCTTAAGGGCTCCTACGATTTCAACCTGGATTGGACACCGGCGGTCCGGTACAATGCGGCGACCCGCGGCGATGCGCCCACAGGCGAAACTGGCAGCGTCCTTTCCGTGTTTGAGGCTCTGGAGGCTCAATTGGGGCTGAAGCTGGAGAGTAAGAAAGTTTCCCTGCCGATCATCGTGATCGATCACGTGGAACGGGTGCCGACGGAGAATTAGGAGCCGGAGCCCTATCGCCCGGGGAAAGCGGGTCAACCAAACTCCACGTCGTGCCTCGCAAGCCAGGTGCGTCCGCCAGCGGTGCACAATGTCCACGAATCTGGCGGTCCGACTGCTGAAGTGTCGAGCAATAATTGGACCTTGAGACCACGGCAAGGGCTGCCGAAAAAGGAAAAGGTGGGGCAGCCAGGATTGGCTGGCCCACCCCATTTTCACCAACTGAAACCAGATCATCCCGTGGCAAGCCGGTGTCGCCCGTCACCTGCCCTACAGATCACTGGGCCAGCCGCAGGAGAGTGGAGGCTATCGCGTTGAATGCCGGGATGAGATCGGCTTGAGTCTGCACCAGGTAGAACTTTCCGTTTGGCTCCGTGGAAACGTAGGACGACGAGCCCGTCAAGATACCGGTGCCGGGGGGCGGAGTGTTGGCCAGCCGCTGGAGCAAACCGATGTCCGTTCCGCCCGCGTTGCCCGAATAGCCGATGGTGAAGATCTGAATCTGAGGCATATTGACTTGCGTGCGGATCGTCTTGCCAATCGCATCGGTGGCATTCCAGGACGCAGCCGCAATCTGGTACGCCAAAGCATCTCTCCAATTGCTATCGTAAGTGGGTGAGGCGACGTTGGCTCCTGGGGTCGCTGGATTGTAAGAAGTGGTGTTGGGGTTGTACACGTTTGTGCCATCGTACATCACTGAGTGGGTGAAAGCGATGCTGTTGGTGGCATTCCCATATAGGTCGTAAGGCGGGATCTTGGTGAGGTCCTTCAAGTCGTTAATAGGGTCATTGGCATTCAGGTATACACAACCCGCAAACGCAGTGGTTGGGTTACCGTTGGTCATGTCGGCAGCGCCGGTGCTTCCCAACCAAAACGACAGGTTGTTGGCACTGTCGAAAGCAGCCAACCGTCCCACGCCGTAGCTCCCTGACCATCCTCCACCTCCGGGGCCGGCAGGGTAGCCACCGGCTACGATGTATCCGCGCATCTGCTGGCTGGCGGTGCCGGCGGCTGCCGGGGAATAGAGGCATGCCGACTTGGAATTATCGTCCGTGATTTTGCCAGCCGCGGGATTGACTGTGCACGCAGGGGGCCCGAGGTCGGTCGATCCGACTCCACATCTGGCGTAGGGTTTCACCGTGTTGTTGGTGCCGGAGGGATCGTTCACATAGGCGGCAATGGAATCCGGCACGCCATCGGTGAAGAGCACGATCGTATTAAGGGAATTGTCATAGCCGTTGGCTGCGAGATCGCGATTGTGAGCCTTCTGCATCTCGATGTAGGCCATCGACATGGCTTCGGGGGTGCCGGTGCCCCCGTTTGCCGCCATTAAGTTGAGTTCGGTGAAAATCGGGCCGGTCATGGTTTGGGGATTCGTCGCGAAGGCGCTATCCGGGCCTCCCGCTCCGCTGGGGTTGTTGATCCACGGGTGGGTCGTAGGATATGCAACCAGGCCGCTCGAGGAAAAGACGACCAGGCCGACTTCATCGTACCCCTGCGTGAATTGGGACGCGAACCACTCCGCCCCGGCCTGCATGGAGCTGAACACGGTTCCCGTATTCATGGATCCGGAGCGGTCCAGCACGAGCTCCACGCGAGTAACCCTGCGAACGGCCTGGGAACTGGCGCTGACCAGGGAAGCCGACTGCCCCAGCATGCGGGCGAAAGTCAGTGGCATAACCACCGTGGCATAAATCGAGATAGTCTGCAAACCCTGGACGTTGGTGTACGTAATGTTCTTCTGCAGATTATTTGTATTCCAATAACCGGTGGGGAAGTTGACGTTCAAGAATTCCCCGGCGATTTCCGTAGTGTTCGCGGTGGTGCCGAGCAAACGCCCCGCTCCCAAGGCGGCGCCGTCCACGGCGGCCGACAGTTTGGACTGCACGATGTAGAGCCTGGTCCCGTCAATGCCTAAGCCCACCAAAGGAATCAGCAGAAGCGGCATCAGAATCAAAAGGGTGATGATGGTCGCTCCGCTCTGGCGTTTTCTGGGTCGAGATTTGGGAAGCATGTTTTTCTTGTCCCTCCGGTCCATTAAAAGAAAGCAAAAGAATACGTGGGCGAGCCCGCGACGAATGGCGGCATTCCGAATCCCTGGGCCGCTGCCTCGGACAGGAAGAGTTTCTGGCCCGAGGGCAAGCCGGATACGGCCCCGCCGCCGGACACGGTATATGGGTTGATGCCGTTGGCGCTCGAGAAATTGGCCACCGCCCCGGCCCTGGTCCCATATTGGCCGACTGAGATCTTGCCCTGGCTGTCCAGGGTGACTCCGGTGGGGCCGCTCGTCAGAGGGCTGCCGAAGTTACTGGTCCGGAGGCTGGTGTTGCCAATCTCCAAGCGCTGTACGAAAACCCATTTCCCGAGATTGGTGCATGTGGAAGCCGATCCACTGCCATTCGCTTGATTCGCAGCGGTGCAGGTACTGCCATCCACATAGGTCAGCCCGGTCAGGATCACGACCGCACTGCCCTGGCCGGCTGTTGCGCTTAGCCCCAAGCCGGTTCCGATGGTCGCGAGGATGGCTTGATTGCCGGCCTGGGACATGTCTACGTTCCTGGCGAACATATGCCCCGCATCTCGCGCCAACTGCACCGTTTGCAGGGTGCGGATCAGGTTGATTCCGATGGCACCCGTACCCAGGATCAGCGGTACGAGCACCATCAGGCTGAGAGCGAACTCTATCGTCGATACCCCTCGTCTTGCTTGCCGTTTCATAAGAACTCCTACGGAGCCGGCCCGATCGCCGGCGTAAGATACGTCGCTATCGGCTCGATCATATCCGCCGCATAGACTGTCATCGACATCGGGCTCTTGTCCACGGTGTCTTTCCAACTAAAGAACCGGGGCATCAATGGCACCAGCGGATAGCCAACCACCGAGACCCGCATGATGTTACCCCCCCGGTTACCAGAGGCTTGAGTAGAGACGTCCACCGATGGATTGTCCTGGTCGAAATAGTGAACCTGGATATATGCTTTGCCGGTGGCCCCGTTCAGCAGGCCCACGGCATGCGCCTGAACATCTGCCTTCACCGTGTCGGTCAGATTGGTGGTGACCTGTGCGGTGGTGAGCGTGACGCCTGCCCTGACGGCCATGCGGACCGCCTGTTGCAGCGTGGCTTGGGCAAAAATGGCCCAGGCGGTATCTACCAGGACTATGATCATGATCATGAACGGCAGAAAATTGAGCGTGAACTCCAGTAACTGAGCACCTTGCGACCCGCGGCGCCGCCGGCTAAGCCGGGCAACCCCAGGAAAGCCGGTGTGCCGGGCGGATCGCTTGTCCTGGAGTGCGGAAGACTGACGAAGCGCCACGTGAGACATATCGGCTGGAATGGAGGCCATTAAGGCGTCGGACTGGGTCGCTCGTTCCACCGAAACCGGTACATTGGGGATCAGAGCGTCATTCATGTACTAATGTTACGGGATATAGGCGAAAAACAGAAGGAATCCGAAGCCCGAATTACCTGATAACCGTCCTGTTAACTTTGGCTTACCAGTTCCATTACCAGTTGTCTTATGGTCCCAGTAATCCCACCGGTCAGGGAGGACACTATTCGGAGCAGGAGACGGCCTGGCATGGTGCTCGAAAGTACTGATTTCACGGTCAATACGAGTGTTTTTCCCGTCACGCCACGGTGGCAAAGATCGACACGAAAACATCGGGCCACAGTTTTGGCGCCACCAGACTACTTCTTGACTTCAAGAGTACTGGGCAGGTACCGATTACTATCGAAAGGTAGTGTTGATTTGTTTTTCGCCGCTTTGTTTAGAATCACTTGACGCCGATGATTGTATGACGAATGGAGGTGCACATTTCTTTACGACTGAGAGAATTCTTGGACGGCGAAATCGGTCGGAGCGGCCGGCTCACAATCGGCATAACGGGGTTCACCTTCAACGGAGATCACTGATGTCCTGGGCCGGCAAGAAAAACGGCTTACCCAGTCACAGTCGCATTCCCGTGGAATGGAACTGATGCCGCCGCGGCAAGGCTCGGGACTAAGGGCGTTCGGGCCCGTATCCTCGAAGGGTACTATCGGTACCTTATTATATACAGTACCGGCAGTACCTCACTCGCCACTGCATCCGCTACTAGCCGTATCTCGCCGGGTGCCTCGCGGCCCCGTTATCCCATAACGGTGGAAGCGAGCGTATGGAGGAGATGCGCTCCCATCCAACGACCCCTACAACCTCACACCTGTACCTCCCTGCCGGTGATTGGTTCTACCCGGCGGTGATCCATGGCCCCGCACGGCAGGCAAAGGCCTACCGGATCGGGCAATCGCCTGATAACGGTTAACCCTAACTTGCCTACTAAGGATATACTCCGGCAGCTACTAAAGCGATGATGGACTGTCAGTCTATTGAACTTGAAGACTAAACTATGGCGTCGACTGGCTCTTCGGCTTCACCTGGTATACAGGGGCACGATCTCCATCTCCAGGCTGAAGTGGTTGATTTGTACCAGGAGTATAGTGCGAGCCTTCTGAAGTATGCCATGTCAGTGGTGCGGAACCAGGAAGACACACGCGATGCCGTGCAGGAGACTTACCTCCGCTACTTCATCCAGCGCAGGTACGGCCGCGAAATCGACAACCCGCGGGCCTGGCTCTTCCAGGTGCTCCGAAACTATTTGTTGGACCGTCTGAAAGCCATGCCGGGGAAGCTTGAAGTGGGAACGGCCGACCTCGAAAGCCTCGCCGGGCAGAACCAGGACCCGGAGAAGATCTTCCAGTGCCGGGAAGTGGCCGCGGAAATCGCCGCCGCGCTCACCGGCCGTGAGCTGCATTGTCTGCGTCTCCACGCCGGCGGCTTACGTTATGAGGAAATCGCGGATGCCATGGGAGTGCGGCTGGGCACGGTCGGGGCGCTGCTGAACCGTGTCCATCAGAAACTGCGGGGCTCACGCCATGGATGGATCGCGATGGGACTGACGGATGCCGTGTCCTCTTTTCTGGTGGAGGGCCAGGCCAATTCATCCTGATATTCCGGAAGCGGTTGTAGCGGCAGAAGGGCCAAATCCAGGCGGAACCGCCTGGCCCACCTGAAACGCAAACCCCAAACCGATCCGCGCGGAGCATGGGGTGCGGTCCTCATGTTATATTGATGCCATGCCGAGCGGCTATGTTCCGATCCTAATCTTCCTGGTAATCGCGATCCTCTTCCCCATTGTGACCATCATTGCCGCCAAGCTGATACGCCCGTCCGCGCCATTTCTGGTAAAGCTGGAGGCGTATGAATGCGGCATCAAGGCCGCTTCGGATTCGCGCGGGCGCTACACCGTCCGGTTCTACATCGTCGCCATACTTTTCGTAATCTTCGATGTGGAAACCATCTTCCTGTTCCCATGGGCGGTGCGATACCGGGACCTCGGCTGGTTCGGGGTGGCCGAGGTCGGGGTGTTCCTGGCAATCCTTGTCGTCGGTTATATCTGGGCATACAAAAAGGGTGCTTTGGAGTGGGTCTGAAAATTCGAATTCTATCCGCCTTCGTTTTTTTTACTTCCGTTACGTTGCTCGATGCCGCGCCCATGCTACGTCTGGTTACCAGCGTAGTGGGTCCCGTTCCGATACTGACGGGCGGCTCGGCGCCGGCTCAGACGGTGGAAGCATACAATATCGGGGATGGTTCTCTATCCCTGAGCGTGAGCGTTCCCGCATCGACCACGTGGCTCACGGCCTCGGTAGGTGCGTCGCGGACCTGCACGACCACTACGGCCGCGGCAACCTGCATCGTGCTGCAGTTCGCGTTGAACACCAGCGGACTGGCCGCCGGAACCTATACGGGCACGGTGACGGTGAGCGGCAGCAGCGCCACCATCGACGCTCCCCAAACCATTACGGTGACGGTACAAGTGGGTGCCGTGAGCGTGTATGTGGCCCCCGGGACGTCGAGCGATGTGCACATCACCACAACTCATTCCGTCGCGACCAGCAGCACCACGCAGGATGGCAATCGCTGGTTAAGCCTGGTGCTCAATGGAACTGGGAGCTTTCAATTCCCGTTCGTGTACCGGATCCACGTCGCGCCGACGGATAGCATGGCGGCCGGGACCTATACCGGTTCGGTGACCACCAGCGGTTCCAGTGTCGCATCGGAGAACCTTACCATTCCCGTGACGATGCATCTCACGACGCAGCCGATCGCGCAAGCGGTACCCAGCCAGATCAATTTGCGGCTGGCGGTAGGCGCTCCGCCCCTGGTGTATCCGTTCGACCCGTTCGTCTCGCTGGTGAACCTGGGACAGGGAACTCTGACCCCCGGGGCCGTCACTCTGACTGGCGGATCGTGGATCGCGCCCGATAAGCTGGTGCCGTCGTTTATCTCCATCGATCCGACCGGTCTTTCCGACGGCGACAACACCGGTTCGGTCACGATCGCATCGAATGCGGCCAATGCACCGACGGTAGTCCCGGTGGATCTCCAGATTGTCGACAAGGGAGCGCCGCTCATCTACTACCAAGGGGTGCTGGATAACGGCACTTTCGTCCCTGGCGACACGGTGTGCGCGGGGGACATCATGATCGTGAAAGGGGAGCAACTCTCCTTTAGTCCCTACACTCCGGGTCAGGCGCCGCCCCTCGCCAGCCAGATCGGAGGCGCTTCGATAACGGTGAACGGCAAACCCGCGCCCCTGTTCTACTCTTCGTACGGACAACTGGCGTTTCAGATGCCTGTGGATACGGCGCTCGGGACGGCGCTGGTACAGGTGCAGCGCGATGGCCTCGCGAGCAATACGGTCTCGGTGAATGTAGGCACGCGGGCACCACGGATCATCGCCGTGGTGAATCAGGACGGCAGCGTGAATTACCCCGGTGGCACGGTCCCCGCGCACGTGGGAGATTACCTGACCATCTACATGATCGGCCTTGGCCCCACGAGCCCCGCGGTGGCTACCGGCGCGCCGGCGCCTTCCGCGGAGCCGCTGGCCCGGGTCGTCGGGGAGGCGGTGGTCAGCTTTGGCACGGGGATCGCGGCCATACCGTCGACTCCGATATTTGTGGGACTCACGCCAACCGCGGCCGGCCTCTATCAGGTAAATGCGGCTGTGCCGGCCGGCTACACCGGCGTGGTCTACATGAGTGTCGGCTTTCCGGACGCGGCGAGCAACTCGGTTCCGATTTTGGTGCGATAGCGGCACCACATCACACTTGTGTACTGGAGCCCCGGGCGTCGGGCATCACTGTGGCGGGATGCGCTTGAGGTAGGCTTGCCATTCGCGGCGGAGTTGTTCCCAGTTGCGAGCGTTCTCCTGGGTGATGGCCAGCAAAGCCTCGATTTGGCGGTCATGCGCTTTGATCGAGCCTTCGTAAGATTCGAGGGAAGCCTGGTGAATGGCGGCGATGTTCTCCAGGCTCTTGATGGAGTCATGGAGGATTTCCAGTTTTTCGTCGATGGTCATGGGAGTTTGGCAACGCTCCTTTCTTGAGTTTAGCTGGTTTTGGGGCGATCTTGTCTGCCTTGGTTCCGCCGGGTCGTTGGTGGCTGGAAAAGGCACGGTGTACCATAGGGGTTGATCTCCGTGAAACCATCCCCTACCCATTGGCGCGAAGTCTATCTTTGTGTCTTCCTTACTACGCTGGCGACGCTGCTGCTGGAACTGTCGCTTACCCGCATTTTTTCGGTGGTTTTCTACTACCACTTCGCCTTCCTGGCTATTTCGATCGCGCTGTTCGGGCTGGGGATCGGAGGCGTGTTCTCCTACGTAGTCGCGGGCTGGAAGGGCTCGCTCTTCACGCGCCTGGGACGGCTGAGCGCGATCAACAGCTTCTGCGTCGTGCTGGCGCTGGTGGTGATCCTGGCGCAAGGCGATAACCTCTCGTTCTGGGACTACCTGCTGGTCTATTTCACCACCGCGCTGCCGTTCTTTGTCTCGGGCACGATCGTCTCCCTGGCCATTTCGGAGACCATCGAACGCATCGATCGCGTCTACTTCTTCGACCTGGCGGGCGCCGCCGGCGGTTGCCTGATTCTGATTCCGCTGCTGGATTGGTTCGGCGGCCCCAGCACGGTGGTGGCGGCGGCTGTCTTTTTCGCGGTCGCGGCGGCAGTCTGGCACAGCATGGCCGGCTCGGTGATGGGGCGCGCCGGCAGCGTGGCCCTGGCCCTGGTGCTGGTCGCGCT
>PMTT01000940.1 GCA_003167275.1 Bryobacterales bacterium
CCGATTGCGGAGTGGTGTTGGCGGTGGCGGGTACAGTCGTGGAGCCCGGGGTCATCGGCGTCCCTCCCGCATTAGGGTCAGGTAGGGCAGGAACTGGCGGCGTTTGGACATTTCGGCGACCGATTTCCCCTTCTCGGAGAGCGCGCCGGTGGGGCATACCTGCACGCACTTGCCACAGCCGGTGCAGCTTTCCGAGGCGCCCCAGGGCTGCGCCAGGTCGGTAATGACCCGGCACTCGGCGCCGCGCGACATGATGTCCCAGGTGTGGGCGCCTTCGATCTCGTCGCACACCCGCACGCAGCGCGCGCATAGGATGCAGCGGTTGTGATCCACCACGAAGCGCTCGTGCGAGGCGTCCACGGGGAGACGGGGGTATTGATACGGGAAGTGGACGTGGGTCATTCCGAGCTTCAGGGCCATGGATTGCAGGTCGCAGTGGCCGTTGGTGACGCAGACCGAGCAGACGTGGTTGCGTTCGGCGAAGAGCAGTTCCAGGATGCTGCGGCGATAGCGCGCGAGGCGCTCGGAGTTCACCGAGACTTCCATGCCTTCGGAGACACGCGTCACGCAGGCGGGCAGCAGGCGGCCGGTGCCCTTGACCTCCACCAGGCAGAGGCGGCAGCTCCCGGCGGTGGAGAGTCCCGTGAGGTTGCAGAGCGTGGGGATGAAGATGTTGTTCTCGCGGGCCACGTCGAGGATGGTCTGATCCTCGCGCGCGCCGACCTCGCGGCCGTCNNGGCAAGAATGCCTGTGCCACGTTGCTGGTTCCTCACTTGGCCACCTCCTCGGGTACCTGTGGGGTGATCCCACAAGCCACACAGACATGAATGCCTGTGCCACCGCGGATATGGGATTGGTACTCATCTCGGAAGTAGCGCAGGGTGGTCAGAACGGGGTTGGGAGCGCTCTGGCCCAGGCCGCAGAGGCTGGTGTTCATCACCAGGTCGCAGAGTTCTTCGAGCAACGCCAGGTCGGCGGCCGTCGCTTCGCCTGAGGTGATCTTCTCCAGGATGCCATGCATCTGCGCGGTTCCGGCGCGGCAGGGGACACACTTGCCGCAGGATTCGCTCATGCAGAACTCCATGAAGTACTTGGCCACATCCACCATGCAGGAGGTCTCATCCATCACGATCATGCCGCCCGAGCCCATGATGGAACCGATGCGCTTCAGGGATTCGTAATCCACCGGCGAATCCAGGTGCTGTTCGGGGATGCAGCCGCCCGAGGGCCCTCCCGTTTGCACAGCCTTGTAGCGCTTGCCATCCGGGATGCCGCCGCCAATCTCGTGGATGATTTCGCGCAGCGTGATCCCCATGGGGACTTCGATGAGGCCCGTATTGTTCACGCGGCCCGCCAGCGCGAAGACCTTGGTGCCTTTGCTCTTTTCCGTCCCAATGGCGGCGAACCAATCCGCGCCATTGCGCAGGATAGGCGCCACGTTGGCGAAGGTTTCGACGTTATTGATCAGGGTGGGGCAGCCCCACAGGCCCTCTTCCGCGGGATACGGCGGACGGGGACGCGGGGTGCCGCGTTTGCCTTCGATGGAGGCTATCAGTGCGGTCTCCTCGCCGCAGACGAAGGCGCCCGCGCCCAGACGGATGTCCACGTGGAAGCTGAACCGCGAGCCGCAGATGTTGTTGCCCAGCAGGCCCAGGCGCTCGGCCTGCTTGATGGCCGTCTTGAGGTGCTTCACCGCCAACGGATACTCCGCGCGGACGTAGATGAAGCCCTTCTGCGCGCCCACTGCAAAGGCGGCGATGGCCATGCCCTCCAGCACGCGGTGCGGATCGCTTTCGAGCACGGCCCGGTCCATGAACGCGCCGGGATCGCCCTCATCGGCGTTGCAGATGACGTACTTCTCCTGCTCGCCGGTCTTGGCGATGGTGCTCCATTTCAGGCCAGTGGGATAGCCCGCGCCGCCGCGGCCGCGCAGCCCGCTGCGGATAATCTCGTCGATCACGTCCCGAGGGGTCATTTCGGCGATGGCGTTGACCAGGGCGCTGTAGCCGTCCGAGGCGATGTAGTCTTCGATGCGTTCAGGATCGATGCGGCCGGAGTTCTCCAGCACGATCTTCTTCTGGCGCTCGAAGAAGGGCACGTTGGTGGGGCATTCCTGGAGGCCGTCGGCGCCGGTATCCAGGTTGCGGATGATTTCGGGCGCCACCTCCGGGGTGACGTTGGCGTACATCTTTCCATCGGTCTCGACGGAGACCAGGGGGCCCGCGCTGCACAGCCCCATGCAGCCGACGCCCTTCACCAACACCTCACTCTGCATGCCCGATTCGGCGACTTCCTTCTTCAGGGCGTCGCACACGTGGTCGCTGGCGGAGGAGAGGCAGCCGGCGGCGATGCAGACATGCACGTGGTGCTGGTATTTCTTCTGTGCGGCGCGTTCGGTCTCGCCGATCTTGCGGAGTTCCTCAATGGTCATGACGGATGCCTTTCCGGATGCGCGCCAGCATGTCGTCCGGCCCGATCTTGCCGAGGACGGCGCTATCCATCACGACCGCCGGCGCCAGTCCACAGGAGCCCAGGCAGCGCGCGGTGAGCACGGAGAGTTCGCCATCGGGGGTCGTCTCGCCCGGTTTGATGCCGTGCTCCCGCTCCAGGGC
>PMTT01000412.1:0-19399 GCA_003167275.1 Bryobacterales bacterium
GCTGACGGCATTCCAACCGGGCGAGGGACGGTCGGGATCGCTGGGCGCCATCTCCGGCATCGGGTCGCCCGCCAGGCCGTAGGTTCGATTGAACGGTGTGAAGGTCACGCGTGCGGCCCCGGCCTGGGCCAGGTACTCGCCCAGCCGCTTCATGTCCTGGCCCCAGTCCAGATCCGAATCGGCGACGAACCGCTCGGGATGGTGGCCTGCGATCTCGTTGGTGTAGGCGAGGTAGTCGGGATGTTGCAGCGCTCCCGAGATCACGTGCCAGGCCAGCAAGGCCAGTACGAAGGCCTTTGCCAGCAGCCCGCGGCTTCTGTTGGCATCCCACGCCCAGGCCACCGCGAGCCCGCAGCAGACCGAGAATCCCACGTAGACGGGCAGGATATGGCGCACGCCAATATCGATCCGGCTCGCCATGGCAAATAAAAGGATGCCGGTTGAAAATGCCAGCGGCACAGCGGCCTTACGGAGCCCCATCCAGAGCACCCCGAGCAGCAGCACCAGCATCCCCAAGGGAGTCTTGACCGCCAGCACCACGGGAAAGTAGTACCAGAATCCGTCCGGGCTGCGTTGTCCCAGCAGATAGGAGGGTTGGCCCTCGCGATTATGCTGCCATACCCGGTGGATTCCCGAGAAAAACCGGGGGGCCGGCAAACGGAGGTGCAGAAAATCGACGCGCGCAAAGGAGAACTCATACCCGGCCCAAACCACCAGAAAAGCGACCGCCAGCACCACGGCGGCCGGGCGGAGCCGCCCCCGAACTTCCCACAGAGTCTTGTGAAGGTCTGGAGATGAGCGACACAGGTGAAGCGCGTACATAGCCATCCAGGCGGCGGGCAGAAAGACCAGCGCCGAGAGCTTGGAAAGCCAAGCCAGACCCAGAACCGCCCCGAAGAGCAGGCTGCGTTTGCGGTCCGGCAGGTCGGCCCAGTACAGCGTAGCCAGGCCGGCCGCTCCTGTCCAGCAGGTTAGCGCCATGTCGGTGGTAATCAGGCCGGCGTGTGCTAGAACGGGTGGAAGTGTAGTAAAAAACAACGTACTGCCAAGGGCGGCGGCCGGACCCCCAACCCGAAATCCCCACAGATAGACGACCAGCGAGGCGATCCAGAAGAAGGGCAGGATCCCCATTCGTCCGAGGGCCAGAATCCGATCGTAATGCGGGCCGTGGCCGAGAATCCGATAGCCTTCGAGATAGGAATCCGGGCCGGAGTGCCATCGCTCCCCCGCCAAAAACGGACCCAGAGCTCCAAAAACGCGGGCCAGCGGAGGATGCTGATCTTCGTACCGGTATTTACCCGTCTGCAGCAACTCCATTCCGGCCGCCAGATGGTCGGGCTCGTCGATGGTGTGGTTGAAAACGGTGTAGGTGGAGACGATTCGAAGGGACCCGATGGCCACGAGGAGCAGGGCCGCGAACGCCGTGGCCTTCATGTAGTGTCGATTATACCCTGGAGAACGGAGGGTTAACTTCAGTCCGCAGTTGTTTTAATGGCCTTGACCGCCAGCGGTTCCCGAGTCCGCCGAAGTGCCCGTACTGCCGGAGGCAGCGGCGCCAGGGGTCGACGCGAGGGTCGTATTGGCGGAGCCCCAGATTCCCTGGATGCCGCCGGATGTTTTGAGGATGATGCCAAGAGCGATCAGCCCGACGAATGCCATCAGCAGGCAGTACTCCGCCAGATCCTGGCCGTCATTTCTGCGAAAAAACTGCCGGATTATCCGGAACACGGTTATTACCTCGAACCACGAACCAGTTTAGGGTCTATAGGTCTTCTGAGACTATGAGTACTTTCGATATGAGAAGTTGGGCCAGTTCGTGTCCTATTCTGTAGAGAGGCCCTCAAGTTTTGGAGCGCCAGAGCCGATAAGAGAGGTGGGAGGAAAATGTCGACGCCCATTAAAACAATCGGTGAGACCGAGTGGGTCTTGCCGCCGCTGATTCTGCATCCATTCAACGAGCGGGTCCCGCCTTCCAAGCTGCTGGAAAACTCCAAAGCCGCCCTGATGCTAGCTGGCCTGATTCCCAGCGACGGGTCGGATCACGATGAATTGAAGCGCCGCCTTCTGGCTGGCCGGTATGGCGAAATCCGGATGCTGTTTTTCCTGGGGAAAGACGTATTTCGTTGGATCGACCAATGCATCGAATGGGCGGAGCGCATCCCGGAGTTAAACGAGGTTGAAATTTACGGTCCGAGCTTTGCCGGCCTTCTCACCGCCAATCCGCCTGCAGGTGTGAAAGAGAAGCTGACGCGGTGGGGCGTTTTGGATTACGTTTCGATCTTCTCCCGCGCCATCGGGCTGAACGCCATGTTCGCACAACCTCCCGTTTTCGATTCCCTGGCGGAGGAGTTTCTGCGCAACTACCATCGCTATGCGGACTCGCTATACCGGTGCTATGTGGAATCCCAACCGCACCGGCAGATAGCGTCCAAGAATTTCCGTTTCGAGCTCTACGCCTCGGGCGAGTACTCGAGGATGCTGGAATCCGAGTGGGAGGCAAACGAGGCCAGGGAACAGTCGTGAGAGAAGCGATCCGCTGCCAGCCTTCAGCGGTCAGCCTTGCCCCAGACGGGCGAGCTTGGGCGGGCTGTGCGCCCGAGGGTGAAAGGTGATCGCTGAGAGCTGAAGGCTGAGAGCTGAAAGCCTTCTTAAAACAGATCCAGTTGCCGCAATGCCATGGGCCAGGTTCGCACTGGAAAGGGGGCGAGTCGAATCTCATCGGTAAGCCAGAGTTGGCCGCGTCTCTGGGCTCTTGTCCGCCGGGTCATCGCAATTCGTTGGGCAGTATCGTTTTTGGAGTGACAACTCGGGCACAAAACGGCCAGAAAACGCTGGTCGGCAGGATCGTGATTCAGGTGGGCAACGTTTAAAAGCCGGTGCGGCTTGTGACACCGTTCGCACACATTGCCGGCAGTTTCGAGCATGGCCAGCCGGAACTTGCGCCAGCGCGCATCGTAGTATTTCCGGTTGTCCATGCGAATGGGCATGTATTTCATCTTTGAGAATAGCCTATTTCAGGTGAATCTTCACCGCGCACCTGGGTAAAATAAGAGGCACGATGCCATTTCCTCACCTGCTGCTGGTTCGCCAGAAGTTTCCCGACCGCCGGATCCCCGATCCAGCCGCCGAAGTGCGCGCTCAACTCGCCGCCTCCAACTTCGCCGTGCGGCTCCAACCAGGGTCGCGCGTAGCCATCGGCGTCGGCAGCCGCGGCATTCACAATATCGCCACCATCGTCCACGCCGTCGTGAAGTACTGGAAAGACCAGGGGATGCACCCCGTACTTTTCCCCGCCATGGGGAGCCATGGTGCGGCCTCGGCCGCCGGCCAGGCTGAAGTGCTGGCGCACTACGGCATCACCGAGTCCGCCATGGGTTGCCCCCTCGTGAGCCAGTTGGAGGTAGTCTCGCTCGGCAAGACCGCCGACGGCATCGAGGCCTTTATGGACCGGATCGCCTATGAGTCGGATGGCGTGATGCTGGTGGGCCGCGTCAAGTGGCACACGGATTTCGACGGGAAGATCGAAAGCGGGCTCTTCAAGATGATGGCCATCGGGCTCGGCAAGTTTGCCGGCGCCCAGAGGTACCATGCCTACGCCTACCGCCTCGGGCTCGAGCACGTGGTCCGCAGCATTGGCCGGCAGGTTTTGAAGTCCAACAAGATCCTGGGCGGGCTGGCGATTCTAGAGGATGCCTGCCATAACACTGCCCGCCTGGATGCCGTGCCCGTGGAACTGATGGAGCAGCGCGAGGAGGAGAACCTGGCCCTGGTGAAGTCGTGGATGGCCAAGATCCCCGTGGACCTCGACATCCTCGTCCTCGACGAAATCGGCAAGAACATCAGCGGCGCCGGAATGGACACGAAAGTGGTCAACCGGGGGGTGAACGGGGAGTACAACCCCTGGCCCAATACGCCCAAGATCCAGCGCGTTTTCGTGCGCGATTTGAGCGAGCTGACCTACAATAGCGCGGTCGGCCTGGGCATGGCCGACGTGGTGACGGACCGCTTGGTGAACCGCACGAATTGGGAGCCCACCATCATTAACTCGTTGACTGCCAATACTCCCGCAGCCATCCGCACCCCCGTCCATTTCCCCACCGACCGCGAATGCTTGGAGCGATTCACCCCTACGGTGGGCAAACTCGACCTTTCCGCCGTCACTTACGGCTGGATTCGCAACACCATGGAATTGGGCCGGATCGCCCTGAGCGAAAACCTGCGCGGCCAGATCGAAGGCAACCCGCAACTGGAGATAGAAGGGAAAATCGATTTCGATTTCGACCGGGCGGGCAACCTGATCAGCCCGTTTGTGCCCGTGGAGGAGACGGTGGGAGTGCACTAAGGGGCCGGGGGCCAGGGGCCAGGGGCCGGGGATTGGGGCGCGAAACTGTCAGGCTTGTTGGGCGGGTGGGCAAGCACTTCGGCGATCTCTTCGCGCTCTGGTTGGCACAGGTTGGGGTGCTGGGCGGCAGGGTAGTAGGCGCGCTTCCACCACAATGTCCAGAGGAGGCCTGCGGCGCCTGCGAAGAAGAATACCCAGCGCCAGTTCAGGAGCGCGATCACGAGGGCGATTCCGGGGGGCGCGATGACGGCGCCTACGGCCGTGCCGGCGTTGATGATGCCCATGGCGGTGGAGCGCTCGCGGACTGGGAACCACTCGGCCATCGCTTTGGTGGCTGCCGGAAAGCCCCCGCCTTCGCCCATCCCGAGCAGCAGGCGGCTGGCGGCGAGCATGCCGAAGCCGGCGGCCAAGCCATGGCTGGCACACGCCAGGGACCACCAGATCATGATTAGGAGGAATCCCTTGCGGGTTCCCAGCGAGTCGACCAGCTTTCCGCCGGCGGCGTACATGGCGCCGTAGGCTATTAAGAACGCCATGTTCAGTTGGCCGAATTGGAGATTGGTGATGGGGATCTCGCGCTGGATGGCTTTGATGGCGACGGGGAGAGTCTGGCGATCGAAGTAACTGATAGCGATCGCGCAGGCGATCATGGCCGCGATTCTCCATCGGAGGCGGGGCATGGGCTAGGCGCGGCGCAAGACAAAATACATGGAGGGATCCCAGGGAGTGTTCAACGTGGAGACCCGCCACGCCTTGCCCGGACCTTCTTTGAACTCGAAGTAGTACTGAAGGGGATACGGAGAGTCCGTGTACTCGGCCGGAATGACCGCCTGGTAGACGGCGCCGTGCTGTTCTGCCGCCAGCGATTTCCAGCGCTCGGCTTGATTGACGTGCCGGTAGTATAAACGCGCCGAGGTGATCTTCCTCTGTCCTTCCACGGAAACTGTCAGCTTAACCGCTTGTTTGGGACGGAAGTGAGGCGGCGGCTCATGTTCGCATGTCGCGGAGTCGCGCGTGGGCCGGACCAGAACGCCGCGAATCGCCGCCGCCACGTTCGGGTCGCCGCTAGTTTTCGCGGATGGCAGCAGCGATTCCATCTGGGCGATATCGTCGTCGATGGCGGGAAGGCGATCGAGCCAATGGCCCCGAAGCCACGGGAGTTCGCCCACCGCGACATCGGGAACATAGACACCCTTGGCCCGCGCCGCAAGCTGCGCCCAGGCATCGCGCGCGCGACGGTAGGCCTTCAGCGCCTCCTCGAGGGCGGCGCGGTCTCCGGTTCGTTCGTGGATGGCATACAACACGCCGCAGCGCAATTTGGCGCCGAAGAAGCTCCCTAGTCCTGCCTGCAATTCGATATCGATCGCCATCCGTCGGAATTCGGTGCTCTTGTCGTGCCCGTTCTGAGCGGCTTCCTGCAATTTAGTTCGGGCAATGAATGCATCGTCTTCCAACATTTGCGCGACCTCGACCGGCGAAGTCTTTCCGCTCTGCTCGCCCTTCAGAAGTCCATCGGCAAAATCGCAGATTCGCGAAAACAATTCGGGATCGAGTGGGCTGGTATTGCCGAACACCTTGGGCGACGGAGTATCGGTGTAGGGATTCTGGCGACGCGCATCCACGATTGGCTGATTGGTATAGATCTCGGGCCAATAGGTATTGTTAGCGGCAGAGGGAAGATGCGCGGTTGTAATTGTCGGGAGAATGCGGCTGGCACTCGCCAGCGCAGTCTCGAGCGTTCGGACGTCCCCTCCAAACCAGCTCCGCAGATAACGCTGGCAACGTTCTGTGTCGCCGCTCGGGGTGTACAACTGGTCGCCCCAGACTCGATATGTGTATAGGTACTTTTGCCAATCCCAGCGCGGATTGAGCGACGCGTCGGCATAGGCACACCGTCCACCCGCAATTCCCGACCCTCGCCGTCCTCTGAACGAAAGCGGCTCCATGATTTCAACGCCGTCCGATCCGCAGAAGCTGAACGCGCCCGAATAAACCGCCGCCGAATGCGGGTCACCCCATAGCAACAGGCGCTGCGTGCCGGGCCAGATGCGGTGAATCAGGCTGTACTTCCGGTCTTCGCGCAGAAAGTCGGCATAGCCATAGCGTGTGAAGCTTCGCTCGCCGGTGCTCAAGGCCATCAAGCCGGTGGCGGTGCGGCCCTTGGGCATCTCCTGCTCGCGGATGTCGGCCTGATGGTACGGCAGCCCCATGTGTTCCGCCCAAAATTTCGGTGAGACTCGCACAGGCATGCCGGTGGCCATCGCGACATCGATCATGCCCTGGTCGAGTCCTTTGGCATGCATGTCGATCTCGACCTTGCGGCCGCTCAGCTTGACGCCGTCGAACACCGTTTTCCAGAAAGAGTAGCTGCCCTCGGCCACACCACTTTCTCCGTGGATCCGGAACGTCACGCCCGAAATTGCGGGGCATGCCTTGAGCAGCGCGGCCAGGGCATCGCGGCAATACGGCCCGTGGGTTTCGGCGTTCAGCCCGTCGATGGTGTAATTGGCGTGCGGGCTGTTGGCCCACTGGTAGCCATGCATCCAGATGCCCAACTGAAACTCCAGGCCGCGCGCCACGGTCTGCTCGCTGATGAAGCGGAGAGTCTCCAGGTTGCGGTCGCGCTCCTCGTCGGGCAGGTTCACGGCGCGCACGTTGTAGCCGGGGACGGAAAGTAGAAACGGGTAGAGGAACAGACCATAGGCGTCGGTAACGTCGCGCAGGAAGTCGTAGCCGATGCCGAAGCTCAGGTTGAAGCGGTTGAAGCGCTCGGTGGCCAACATGGTGAGATAGTGCGGCCACATTTCGTGGTCGTAGAACCACGGCTTGTCTTCCACGTCGCTGACGAAGAGGCGCTGGATGCTGCGAACTTTGTTGGCGGGCTGTTCGGAGATGGGCTTGGGGAGGGTCAGGGCAGCGATTGGGTCGGGTGCGTGGCGCGCGCGGTCGGCCAGTTCGAGGAGCGCGTAGACGAGTCCACGAGTGTCGTGGCCGCAGGCCAGAATGGCGGGCTTGCCCGAGAGTTTGGTGGGGACCAACGCCAGCCCCTCCGCGGCTTCCGGCAGGGAGACGCTGGAACTCTTGAGGATCTGCGGGGGCAAGGAGGCGGTGCGGGCGGAGGCGAGGATGGCGAAGTCGCTGAAGGCGGCTTGTTCCAGGCGTTCGTGACGGCGGACCCCGATGCCTCGGGCGGTGAGGGTGTCGGCCAGTTCGTGGGCTGCCCATCGTGCGGGCGCCGTATTGGCCGCGGCGTCCGAGGGGTCCACTATGATGGAGACGGTCTTGCCCTTGGCACTCTGCGCGAGGGCCAGCGGACCGGTGGCAACGGCGGTGGCGGCGGTCCGTTTGAGGAAATCACGGCGGCTGGTGTAAGCGCTATCTTTCATCTTGGTTGGACCGATTTTACCACCGCGCCTCGCGCGCCGCTCCAGCCGGCGGCGGCGTGGGGGCGTGTATGTCTCGCCGCCGGCTCAATCCCCACGAACCACCGCCCGTCGCAGCCGCGTTTGACTTCGTACGGAAATTTACCGTACTCTAGATTAGTGAGGAGATACCAGTGCGACAGACGGTACCACGAGCCCCGACGCCGAAGGAGCGCACGCCCGCCAAGATGTATCGCTTTGACGCCCGTCTCAACGAGGAACAAAAGCTCCTCATTCAGCGTGCCGCGGATCTGGAGGGTCGCACGATGACGGACTTTGTCCTTCACAGTGCCGAAGCCGCGGCAGAGCGGACGATCGAAAAGCGCGCCATGTTGATTCTGACCGCCCGCGAAACGGAAGCGTTCGCGAACGCCATTCTGAACCCAACCAACCCAGGCCCTGTCCTGAAGAAAGCTGCTCGTGAATACCTCAACAAAGTGGCCAGAGGTTGACCGACCCGCCTCATTTTGAGTACCGGATAGAGCCGCTCGGCGCTTCTCACGACCGTGCCGCCTTCCACTCCGGCGTTCCGGAACTCGACCGCTACCTCCATCATCAGGCCGGCCAGGATGCCAGACGAAAGGTCGCCGCACCCTTCGTCATGGTTGACGACAGCGGTTCGATCGCCGGTTATTATACCCTCTCGGCGTATAGCATTCAACTCAGCGAATTGCCGGACGTCATCGCCAGAAAACTGCCACGCTATCCGCTGCTTCCGGCTACCATGCTTGGCCGGCTGGCCGTTGGCAGTTCGTGGCAGGGCCACCACCTCGGCCGGTTCCTCCTGATGGATGCATTACACAGAAGTTGGAGGAACACGTCGGAAGTCGCGTCGGTTGGCGTTGCGGTGGAAGCCCTGGACGAGAGTGCTCGCACCTTCTACCTTCACCATGAGTTTGTGCAACTTCAGGACCACCCGAACAAGCTTTTCCTGGCGATGGCCGTAATTGAAAGGGCCTTTAAGGCGAGATGAACGTTTGATATGCAATGGACTGGTGATTCGCCAGTTGGACCGCCTCATGGCATACTTGGGGTCAGGCGTCGATCCGATCGGTGTCGTCTACCTGTGACCCATCTCGAGGTAGCCCATATATGAAAGATGCTCAGCCACCGCCCGAATCCTCCCTGGCTCCGCCCGGCATCGCGCAACTCCTGAGCGATCTCGCCCAGCTCATCGATTCGACAAGGCAACGTGTTGCCCGGACAGTTAACGCGGAACTGGTGTTGATGTACTGGAAAATGGGCGCCAGAATCCGGCAGGAAGTTCTCGGCCAGGAACGGGCCGCCTATGGCGAGCAGATTGTCTCTACACTGTCGAGACAATTGAGCGCCGGGTACGGTGTGGGCTTCAGCCGGCAGAATTTGTTTCACATGATTCGCTTCGCCGAGGCGTGGCCCGATGAAACGGAAGCCGCAGAACTCGCGCAGCATATGGGCTGGAGCCATTTCAAGGAGATCCTCTATCTCGACAACCCGCTACAGCGGAACTTCTACGCACAAAATGTGCCGGTTGGAACGATGGAGTGTTCGCACGCTCCGCGACAGGGTCCGCAGCATGCTCTTCGAGCGGACGGCCATTTCGCGTCAACCGGAAACACTGATCCATCGGGAACTCGCACAACTCCGCGAGACGGACCGTGTCACTCCCGATCTGGTATTTCGCGATCCCTACTTTCTCGACTTCCTGGGCTTGGCCGACGCCTTCAGTGAACGGGACTTGGAGGCGGCGATTCTGCGGGACATCGAACGTTTCCTCCTGGAACTCGGCACCGATTTCGCCTTCCTGGCTCGCCAGAAGCGCATGACCATTGGTGGCCAGGACTATTACCTCGACCTGCTTTTCTACCACCGAGGTCTCGCCCGCCTGGTCGCAATCGAGTTGAAACTGGGACGTTTTGAAGCATCCTACAAAGGCCAGATGGAACTTTATCTGCGCTGGCTGGATAAATACGAGCGCCGCACGGAATCTGAGAATGCTCCGATCGGATTGATCCTTTGCAGCGAGAAAAACGAAGAGCAGGTGGAGCTATTGCAACTCAACGAAGGCCAGATTCGTGTGGCTGAATACTTAACTGCGCTGCCGGCGGTGCTTGAGGCGAAACTCCACGACGCCGTGATTCGAGCCCGCCAGCGCATCGAAGCCGTCGCGGACGAAAGTAGCGGAGACTGAAAATACCGAGCAGCTTATTGACCAAATACCTGTACCTCGGCGAGGCTCAGGTAGGTCGTACCGGTAAGCTGCACACGTACATAGCGGCCCTGGGCTCCGACTGCAATGGTGGCGGAGGGGCTGGGAGCCGTCGTCTGATGACTGCCCCACGTGCCGGCCCGGAACTGAAGCGTGGCTGGCGTATCCGCTGAACTGAACGGGGTATCGGAGACAAACACCCAATAGTCGCTCAGGCGGGCCTCGCAGCAATCCGTGCGGTTCCAGATCGCGATAGAACCGATGGTCATGGACGCGCCCAAGTCCACTTGCCACCAGGGGTTGGAATCCAAGTTCGTCGCGGTTACGGAACCGTCGGAAAGAGTACCGTCCATATTGCCATCCACTGCCGCCCCAGCGCCCGTCGTGCCGGATCCCGCAAGCGTGCTGCTTTGCGCGGCGGTCTTGCCTTGTGCCAAGTCTGGGATTATAGGGGCAAACACCTGTACCTCGGCCAGGCTCAGGTAGCCCGGGCTGGTGAGTTGCACGCGCACATATTGACCATGTGTGCCAACCATGATACTGGTGAAGGGATTGGGAGCTGCGGTGCGGTGGCTGCGAAACGTTCCCGCGCGGACCCGCAGTGTGGCGGGCGTGTCGTCAGGGAGGAAAGGGGTATCGGAAACAAACACCCAATAGTCATTGAGCTGGGATCCGCAGCAATCCGTGCGATTCCAGATCACGATGGAGCCGATGGTCGTAGAAGCCCCTAAGTCCACTTGCCACCAGGCGTTAGGGTCCAGGTTGGTCGTGATGCTGACGGAACCATCGGAAAAAGCGCCGTCCGTATTGCCATCTACCGCAGACGCGGCGGACGCCGTGGGAGATCCCACGAGCGTGCTGCTCTGGGTAGCCGATTTGTGCAGCCCCAGGTCGCCTGCGCCGCTGGTGGGTCCGGGCGCAGGGGGTGCCGGCACGCCCGAGCCTGCCGGAGCAAACACCTGGACCTCGGCCAGGGTCAGGTAGTCCCGGTTGGTGAGTTGCACCCTCACATAACGGCCTTGAGTGCCTGCATTGATGGTGGTGGAGGGATTGGGAGCCGCGGTCTGGTGGCTGTTAAACGTTCCCGCGCGGAGCTGCAGCGTAGCCGGCGTATCCGTGGCGAGGAACGGGGTATCGGAAACAAACACCCAATAGTCGTCGAGCCGGGAGGCGCAGCAATCGGTGCGGTTCCAGATCACAATGGAAGCGATGGCGGTGGAAGTGCCTAAGTCCACTTGCCACCAGGGATTGGGATCCAGGTTGGTCGTGACGCTGACGGAACCATCGAAGAACGCACCGTCCGTATTGCCATCTACGGCCACGCCGGCGGCTGGGGTTCCCGGGAGCGTGCTGCTCTGGGTGGCCGGCTTTCCCTGTGCCAGGTTGGCGCCGTTGGTGGGCCCGACGCCCGAGCCTGCCGGAGAAAAGACCTGGACCTCGGCCAGGGACAGGTAGTTCGTGCCGGTGAGCTGCACCCGCACATAGCGGCCTTGAGTGCCTGCATTGATAGTGGTGGAGGGATTAGGAGCCGAGGTCTGATGGCTGTTAAACGTTCCCGCGCGGAACTGCAGCGTAGCCGGCGTATCCGTGGCTAGGAACGGGGTATCGGAGACAAACACCCAAAAGTCGTCGAGCCGGGAGCCGCAGCAATCGGTGCGGTTCCAGATCACAACGGAACTGATGCTGGCCGAAGCCCCCAAGTCTACCTCCCACCAGGCGGGGCTGGGATCCAGGTCGGTCGTGCTGACCGAGCCATCGAAGAACGCACCGTCCGCGTTGCCATCTACCGCAGACGCGGCGATCGCAGAGGGGTATCCCTTGAGCGTACTGCTCTGGGTGGCCAGTTTACCCAGCGCCAGGTTGGTGCTTCCCCCAGCGGACGGGTTGTTGGTGAGAGAGAACGATGCCGATAGCACCCCCACGCTGGCCGCTACGGTGTACGTGCCCGCCGTGTTGTTAGCATTTGCCGTCACGCTCGCCACGCCGGAAGCATTGGTCACGGCGGAGGCACCCGATAGCACAGCGCTGGCCCCGCTGGGTGGCGCGGTGAAGGTCACGGTGACGCCGTTGACCGGATTGCCGCTTGCGTCTCTGACAGTTGCCTGCAGCGCCGTTGCAAAGACCGTGCCTACCGCAGCGGATTGCGGCGTGCCTCCCGAGGGCGTAAGGCTGGTGGCTGCGGATGAAAAAACCGATACTGCCGAAAGGTACGACAGCGCGACAACAGGGGTGATTCGAAGTCTCATCGGGGCTCCTTTGGTCCGTTTTGGGCGGTCCATCACACGGATTTGCGTTTCAACGAGCGAAATCTGCGGCGAATTCTGAAAAACGCGGGGATCCGGCCCACTCAATGCGTCTTTGGCAACAGGACCCCGCGCCCTCGCTCCGCTACCTGGTCAACACTATCTTGTTGACCGACAAGTAGATGTTGTTCCCGTCGGTCACCGTATCGAAGGTTGTATCGAGGTCCGTGTCCAGCGACTGGAGTGCCCGGTTCCAGGTCGCCGCACGATGCAGGCCTGCCATGTCGGCCAATCGGAGATACCCGCCAAGGGAGAGCGCCAGCAGGTGTGCGCCGGCGGGGACCACCCCTAACGAGGTTCGCAGGCACACGGAGGACACCTGGGCCGACAGGCGCGCGCCTTTAAACGCCCAGTTGTCCTGCGATGCCAGAATCTGGTCCACCTCATCCTTACTCTTCGCTATGTTCACCGCCAGAGACGCGAACAGGGCCACTCTCTCGACGGGCTTCAGCGCGTCCTCGGCGAAGTGAAAGACCGCTTTCCAACGGGAACTGATCACCATTCCCCGGAAATTCCCGGCGGCATTGCGCACCGGCGCGCTATGGATCCAGTTGTACTTCCGATACGCTTCACTTCCCGCAATGGTCTTCGCCGCGTGGAGCGCCTGCTGTGCCCCATCCGTAGCCTTGTCAGCTACCTCCACGGCCGCGTGAAATTGTTTATTCACAGAACCTCCATGAACTGTGCTGCTTCTGGACCCAATCGTGGCGGACCCTCCGCCCGGAACGAATTTTTCGGTACACTCAAGCCTGCAATGGCAATCCAACGATCCTGGCGCCGCTCCCTCTATATGCGTGCAGACGCCAGGAATCTGCGGAAGAAAGCGCAGACTTTTCTTCCACAAACGCATATAGCGTGAGAGGATCTTGGAATGTGCCGAACGCTCGCGGCCGTTTTGACATTGGCGTCTCTGGCAATGGCGCAGCGTTTCCCATTGGAATTCACTGCATCCCGGCCTGACAATCTTTATCCCGAGCAGTTCCTCGAAGACGACGCTGGATTCTTCTGGGCCGGAACTACTAACGGCCTGTTCCAATTCGATGGCCGCAACCTTGTGGACTACGGGCCAAGGCTCGGCTTGCCGCCGTCCGAAACGCAGTTTCTGACTCCGGACGGTGAAGGCAATCTCTTGGTGGGGACGGAAGGGGGCCTTTACAATTTGAAGAATGGGCGTGCCCATCTGGTCGCGCCCAATCATTACACGGCGCTTCAGTTCTTCGGCACAGGCGCCTTTCTTGTGGAGAGATGGCCCAACGAAGAAGACGACTTTCTGAAGTGGGTGGATTATGCCGATTTCCTGAAGACAGGAGTCTGGCGTCCCTTCGCGCTGGAGGTCCACGCTTCCGGCGCGCAGATCCTGCCCGACAGCCAAGGAAGCCTATGGTTCGGCTGCGGTCCTGGGATCTGCGAAATGAGCCATATCGGCCATGAGGTCCCACCGCGATATTCTCTCCGGCGATACGGATCGGCCGATGGACTGCCAGTTGATAAATGGGTCGCCGCTGTTCGGGACCCGTTCGCCCGAATTTGGGCTCGCGCCAGGCGTCACGTGTTTGTGGCCGCATCCGAGAATGCTCCCTTCCGGGAGGTCCGGTCACCGATCGAACTTGGGGATGGTCTCCGCTTGCTAATGGAGGCGAATGGGGCAATATGGGCCGCCGGATCTGAAGGGATGCTGAATGACATTGGCGGGCGCAGAACCTTCATTCCCGCCGATCGTTTCGGCGCCGGTCAGGTTAGTTCGTTCTACGCTGTCTTTCGAGACAGGGCCGGCGATATGTGGTTGAGCCTGCTCCCGCAAGGCATGGCGCGCTGGGTCGGGAATGGAAACGTCACCGTCTGGGGCAAAGAGGAGGGACTGACCGGGATTCCGGTCAGTGTCGCGCAGACCGTGGGCGGGGAATACTATGCGGGTTGCATAAAGGGACTTTATAGTCTATCGCCAGACCGGTCCCGCTGGAGTATCATCCCCGGAACTGAGAACGTCCGCTTTTGGCAGCCCCTCGAACCTCAACCGGACGGGTCGCTGATGGCCTTTTCCTCTACAAAAGTCTATCAGGTATTGAAACACAAGGCTCGCCTTCTCAGCGAGGCGGAGGCCCGCCGCGCGGGGATTGCCAGTTTGACGTATCGGGGGAAATTAATCAGAATGTTGCCGCGGAGCCTTACGGACGGCAAGGCACCCACTTTGGAACTGCCAGCCGACCCGGGTGGAGTGCGCGATGTCCGGCACGATCCGGATGGAAATCTGTGGTTTGCGACTAAGGGGGCCGGTCTGTTTGTCACGGATATGCGAGGGAAATGGAGGCAGTTCACGCAGGCCGATGGATTGCTCCAGACGCCCCTGCAAGCGTTCGGGACAGCTCCCGATGGGGGCATCTGGATCGGCTATGATAATCCCGTCGGGTTCTCACGACTCGCACCGATCGGAAAGGACCTGTCCGGACGAGCGGTGTTACGACACTTCCGGCCCAAAGATCATGACTACAATGAGGGGACATTCTTCTTCGGAGTCGATCGCGAGGGACATGTATGGAGGGGGACCGGCCGTGGCGTTCAGATCACGGACGGCGTACACCTCGACCTTCCGGACTGGATACGCCTCACGCACGAGGATGGCCTGATTCACAACGATACGGCTCAAGCCGGTTTCTTTCTTGACCGCGACGGGTCGGTCTGGATCTGTACGGCTGGCGGCTTGACGCGATTTGCTTCCACGAAGGACCTATTCCACGAGCGCGCCGTGCGGCCTTTCATCGCGTCGCAGGAGTGGACTTCGAAGGACCATCGCTCCCTGCGGATTTCGCTGGGCGTCTCGCCGCTGGCTCTGACACGTAGGGTCAATGTCGAATACCGTATTCTGCCGGAACGAAAGGCGTGGATTCCCATCCCGGAGCTCGATGTCGAAGTGACCGGCCTCTCCGGCGGACATCACCAGTTCGAGGCGCGCATCGTGGAATCGCGCTGGATCAAAGCGGCCGGTGTCGCGGCATTTCCTTTCGAAACGCCCGGAGGCCTGCTGTCCTGGTGGTGGGCCGCCCTGTTGTCCGCGACGGCCGCCGGCGCTGGCTTTCCTCTTCGTAAACTCTGGCGGAACAGGGTCACTTTCAAGAATCTGAGAGTCCTCTTCATACAGCTCAGGGATCTGACTCCCGATCAGCGGGATCGAAGACTGCGGCAACTGCCACCATCCATCCGGAAGCAGCTCACTGATGCACTTGCCGAAGCCGATAGTCAGGAGGACGACCCCAGAGGCTCGACCATCGCCGGGCGGTTCGCAGTAGAGCTTTTCTTGGGAAAGGGTGGATATGCGGACGTCTATCTCGGCCGCGATCTCGATCGCAATCGCGAGCCCGTCGCCATCAAGCTGATCCGCTGCCGCCCGGACATGCGCGAATGGCTCCACAAGCGCTGGGAGAACGAACAGAAGGCGCTGGAGAGCCTGGATCATCCTGGCATCCTGCGGCCGCGGGCCGCCGGCGTTACCGGCGACGGGGAGCTGTTCCTGGTGACCGAGTACATCGAAGGCGTCCCGCTTCGCGCGGCGATCCGGCGGGACCGTCCGATGACGGCCGCCCGCGCCTGGGCGCGCACCTGTGAGATCTGCGACGCGCTCGAGTACGCACATCGGAATGGCATTCTGCATCTGGATCTCAAGCCCGACAACATCATGTTACGGAACGCCGGACAAAGGGATGAGTGCGCCATGGTGATCGACTTCGGAACCGCTGTCCTCTGCGGCCCGGACGAAAGCACGGAGGCCAGCATGCATGTTCCCAGTCCGGCAGATTATGCGGCGCCCGAGCAGACGGGGGGCGAAGTCTCGGCGGCGACGGACGTCTATCGCCTGGCTTTAGTGGTGTTCGAGATGCTGACCGGAGTCCGCTGGCGGCAGGCGGAATTCATGGGCGAAAGCGATAGTCTGTTGCAACTGGTCGTTCTGACGGCCGATCCGGGAGGCCAGCGGGCCCGGCGCCTCTCGGCGACGTTTCGCAAGGCCCTGCTGTTCGATCGCAAGCAGCGAACGCAGTCGGTGATCGAGTTCCGGAATGAACTGGGGATCAGTCTGGAGGCTGGTCAGTCCTGAAGGCGGTGTCGGAGCCAGGAAACGGCCAGACTGTAGTAGTCACGGACCGATCGGACTGTGAGACCGACCGAGGCCGCGACTTCTTCCCAGGTTCTTTCTTCGACCACCCGGTAATACAGAATGCGCTCCGCACGGGGATCCTCTTTGCGTAGCGTGTCCATTTCGCGCTGGATGGTCAGTACCCACTCCGGCGGTACGGTCTTGGCGCTCGCTCCCGCGATTGGGGCCGGGCGCTGGCGAGTTTGCCGCCGCCTGCCCCGGTCGATGATGGTCTGCCGCATGGCCCGCCCGATCATCGACAAGAGATGCTGAGGATTGAGGAACTTCGAGATGCCGGGACGGAATCGCGTGACTATGGTCTGGTTCAGTAAGTCTATGGAACCTAGAGAACAACTCCGCTCCCGGTTGAGGACGGCGCGGGCGATGCGGCGCATGTCGTCATAGGATTCGACCAGGACGTCCCACTCGACTAGCTGGTATCGGTCGGAAAGGTCAGCAGCGGCACTGGCCGTCTCGGGGCTATGCATGATTTGAGCATCGTACCACAGCGGGGGAGTGCGGTGGGTTACAGAGTGCAGGGAAGTCAGTGATGTCAGTCACAGAAATGTTTTTGGCCCCTACCGAGGCTAGCCAGTGGGGCGTTAACCACACGGCTTACGCCGTGGGCTGGTATTTGCGCTCTCTTCGGCCTTGGGAGAGCGTGCAGAGTCCACGCAATTGGCTGACTTCCTGGGGGCCGGCGGTACCGCCCTGCTCCACCCGATGTTCACGTAATGTGAACCCACGGTTCCAAATGCGCCAAGCGTCCCGATGAGTCGGGACGCGGCAAGCACGAGTGCTTGCGCCACGAAGACATGCTAATCGCGATATAGTGATCCATTCATGCCGCTCCTAGAGGCTGCCGCCATCACCAAATCCTTCGCCGGAGTCCGAGCCCTGAAGGGCGTCTCGTTCGAACTCCTCGAAGGGGAGGTCCATGCGCTGGTGGGCGAGAATGGCGCGGGCAAGTCCACCCTCATCAAGGTGATGACCGGGGCGTTGACGCCGGACTCCGGCGTGCTGAAGGTCTCGGGGCACGTGGTGGCGCATCACAGTCCGGCCGTCGCGCGGTCGCTGGGGATTGCCGCGGTATACCAGCAGCCGGCCCTCTTCGCGCACTTGACGGTGGCCGAGAACATCGCGATCTCGCTCGAGAGCGCCGGCCTGTGGCGCAAGGTGGATTGGAAAGGCCGCGCCGCGCAGGCCCGCGAACTGCTGGAGCGCGCCGGTTCGAGCCTCCGTCCGGAACGCCTGGTGGCCACGCTCAGCATGCCGGAGCAACAGATCGTGGAGATCGCCAAGGCCATCGGCGCCAACGCCAAGATCCTGATCCTGGACGAACCCACGGCATCGCTTGAAAGCCACGAAGTGGAAAGCCTGTTCCAGGTGATCGCCACACTGCGCGCGCGGGGCGTCGGCATCATTTACATTTCCCACCGGCTGGAGGAGATCGCCGCGATCGCCGACCGCGTCACCGTCCTGAGGGATGGGCACACCGTGGATACCCGCAACCGGGGCGAGATGGACCGCGCCGAGTTGATCCGCATGATGGTAGGGCGCGAGGTCTCGGCGATCTTTCCAAAGCGCGACGTGCCGATCGGCGGGGTCGTGCTGGAAACGCGCGGTCTGGGGAGCCGGGCGGCGGGAGTGCGCGAGGTCTCGATTGCGGTGAAGAGCGGCGAGATTCTGGGGCTCGCGGGACTGGTGGGCTCTGGGCGCACGCAACTGGCGGAGACTCTCTTTGGACTGACGCCCGCCGACTCAGGCGAGATCCTGCTGCGCGGGCGGGCGGTGCGGATCGCCTCGCCGGACCAGGCGATCGCGGCCAGGATCGGCTACGTTCCCGAGGACCGGCGGCAGCATGGCGTGGTGCTCGAAATGGCCATCGCGTCGAACACCAGCATGGCCAGCCTGGGTGCGGTCTCCCGGAATGGGATGATCGATACGGGGCTGGAGCGGCAGCTCGCCCGCAGCTACGTGGAGCGGCTGCGCATCAAGACGCCTTCGATTTATTCCGAGGCTGGGTCGCTTTCGGGCGGGAATCAGCAGAAGGTGGCGCTGGCGCGGTGGTTGGCGATCCGGCCGGCGGTTCTGATTCTGGATGAACCCACGCAGGGGGTGGACGTAGGCTCCAAGGCCGAGATCCACAAGATCATGGTGGATTTGGCGGAACAGGGCGTTGCGATTATCATGATCTCTTCGGAGCTGCCGGAGATTTTGGGAATGAGCGATCGGATCGCGGTGATGCACGCGGGAAAGGTAGCAGGCGTGCTTTCGAGGGAGGAGTCGACGCAGCATAGGATCATGGCGCTGGCGCTGGGAGACGTGGGATGAGAGACCTTCATTTCTTGCTCCTGGCTGCCCCCACAATGCCTGTGCCCTGCGTTGTGGGGCGGACCCCCTGGTCCGCGCGGGTCCCCCTGGACCCGCTGTCCGCCGGGATCGCAGGCTGCCCGAAGAGGCCGACGAGGGCGTCGGCCGCGGACCAGGGGGTCCGCCCCACCATGCAGCCCACAGGCGCAAGTACAGCGGGGGTCCGCCAATGATGCTGCATCACTACCGCCGCGAGCTCTCGCTGATCGTCGCGATTGTGGCGATTGCGGCCGTTCTTGGGGCGGTCGCGCCGGGGTTCTTCACGTTTAGCAATCTGCGCGACCTGGTGATGGCCAATATGCCGGTCCTGATCGTGGCGATCGGCATGACGCTGGTCGTCCTCACCGGGCAGATCGATATTTCGGTGGGGTCGGTGTTTGCCATTTGCAGCGTGGCGGCCGGAGTGTTCGCAAAGATGGGGTTGCCGACACCCCTCGCCGGAGTGGCGGCCGCAGTGGCCGGCGCCATCCTGGGCGCGTTGAACGGGGTGCTGGTGGCCTATGTTCGCATTCCCTCCATCGTGGTCACACTGGCCGTAATGGTGGCGCTGCGGGATGGCCTCCGCTGGGTGACGCAGGGCGCCTGGGTGCAGGACTTGCCGCCCTCGTTCCAGTGGTTCGGTGCGTCGCAGGCCGCGAGCGAAGG
>PMTT01000412.1:19435-23388 GCA_003167275.1 Bryobacterales bacterium
GCCCTGACCGGGTGTGCGGCGCTCTTCAACTCAGTGCGGTTCAACCAGGTTCCGAGCAACGCCGGCGTGGGGATGGAGATGCAGGTGATCGCCGCGGTGATCGTGGGGGGCACCTCGGTAACCGGCGGCCGGGGCACGGTGGCGGGCACGCTATTGGGGGTCATTCTGCTGGGCATGATCGGGCCCGCGCTGACCTTCCTGGGAATCAGCGCCTACTGGGAGCGGGCCATTCAGGGCGGAATCATCTTGGCCGCGGTGGCGATAGACGCCGTCAGCGCGCGTTCGGGGAGATATGCAGGCAACCTTGCCGCCGATCGAGCCTAGATGCCACTGATCGAGCAAAGACACTGGCGGGAGCGCTGGTTCCCCAACAGCGAATGGGTGCTGCTGGCGGCCCTCGCGGTGGAGATCGCCGCCTTCGCGGTGCTCGGCGAGAACTTCTCCTCCTGGGGCAACTTCTTCGAAGTCATCCGGCTCAGCGTGGAACTGGGGCTGCTGGCGCTGGCGCTGACGCCGGTCATGATCACCGGAGGGATCGACTTGTCGGTGGGCTCGATGATGGGGCTGGCCGCGGTGGTCTTCGGCGCGGCCTGGCGCGACTGGGGATTCCCCATTTGGGCGGCCATCCTGTTGGCGCTGCTGCTGGGCGCGGCTGGCGGAGCACTGAATGCAGTCCTGATCACGAGGCTGAACATTCCGCCGATCATCGTCACGCTGGGGTCGTTCTCGATGTTCCGCGGCATCGCCGAAGGGCTGACGCACGGGGCCGTCAATTACAGCGGCTTTCCGGCCTCGTTCTTACAACTTGGGCAGGGGTATCTGTGGGGAGTGGTTCCGGTTCAATTCCCCATCTTCATGCTGGCGTTTCTGGGCTACGCGATTTTGCTACACCGTTCGGTGGTCGGCCGGACCCTCTACGTGATCGGCTTCAACGCGCCGGGCGCGCGGTATGCGGGGATTCGGGTGGAACGGCGGACGGCGCTCGCGTATCTTCTGAGCGGACTGGTCTCGAGCGCGGCGGCGATCATCTATGTCGCGCACCTGGGGCAGGCGAAGTCCAACGCTGGAACGGGCTACGAACTGGCGGCGATTACCGCGGTGGTCCTGGGCGGCACGTCGGTCTTCGGAGGACGGGGAACGGTGTGGGGGACGCTGTTCGGGCTGTTCTCCATCTCGGTCCTGCAAAACGGCCTGCGCCTGGCCGCACTGCCCTCGGAGCTGACGGGCGTGCTGACGGGGACGGTCCTGATTCTGACCATCGCCATCGGGCGGCTGCGGACTGGACGGCCGCANNGTCCGTTCGCTTCGGCCGGGCGGGTCGGTGGCGGTGGTTCCGGCGGCCGCCGCGGGTCATCGCCCGGTGATCGCCGTGATGCCCAAGGCGAAGGGCGACCCGTATTTCGTGAGCTGTCGCGCGGGTGCCGAAGAGGCTGCCCGCGAGACTGATGTGGAGCTGATCTGGGACGGCCCGACCGGTCTGGATCCTGCCAAGCAGAACGAGGTAGTGGAAGGTTGGATCACCCGCGGGGTGGATGCGATTGCCGTGAGCGTGGAGAACCAGGCCGGCATTTCAACGGTGCTCCGCAAGGCGCGCGAGCACGGCATCAAGGTGTTGACCTGGGACGCCGACGCCGCCCCGGATGCACGCGACTACTTCATCAACCAGGCGACGCCCGAGGGAATCGGCAACACCCTGACGGACGAAGCGGCGCGCCTGTTGGGATCGAAAGGCGATTTTGCGATCATCACCGGGGCGCTGAGCGCGGCGAACCAGAATCTATGGATCGACGCCATCAAGAAGCGGCTGGCCAAGTATCCGGAGATGAAGTTGGTGACGATCCGGCCCAGCGATGACGATCGCGACAAGGCCTTTTCGGAGACGCAGACGGTGCTCAAGGTCTATCCCGCGGTCCGGCTCGTCATGGCCATCTCGGCGCCGGCGCTTCCCGGATCGGGGGAAGCGGTGAGGCAGTCGGGGCGTAAAGACGTGGAGGTAATCGGGCTCTCGCTTCCCAACCTGAACAAGCGCTACGTGCATGACGGGAACGTGCAGGCGGTGGTCCTGTGGAACACGCGGAATCTGGGCTACCTGACGGTGTACACGGCGGCGCAGTTGGCGCAGAATCGAATTCCGAAAGGCGCGACGAGCTTCCAGGCGGGCCGTTTGGGGACGATAGAGATTCGGGGCGACCAGGTGATCCTGGGGAATCCCATGATTTTCAACAAGGCGAACATCGACCAGTTCGATTTTTAGGGTTCGCCCGCGCGTTCCTTCATTTTGCCTTGACTGTGACTTGTTCCGAAGACCTTCACCGGAGGGACAACCACGCAAGTCCATCGGGTTGCTTCCCAGCATCGATGTGGTCGGTCACTTCGAGCAACTTCAGATCCACCACAACGACGTAGTTATCCGGAGTGCAGGCCACGAACGCCCGCGAGCCGCCGGGCTGCATGAGGATTCCGGCGGCGCCGTGGCCGATGTTCACGCGCTTGACGACCTTGCGGGCAGCGGCATCCAGAATCGTCAGATCCGAGCCGCCGAGCGTCGACACCAGCACCAGTTTGCCGTCCAGCGTGAACTTCAAGCGGTTCGCGCCCATCACGTTGGCGTCGAGCGTCTGGCTCACTTTCTTGGCGGCGANNGTCTCACCCCAATCGCCGCCCGGCGCGCCCATCGGACCACGGCCGCCGGGACCTCCCGGCCCTCCGGGTCCGCGGCCTCCCTGCCCACCGGGCGGAGGGCCACCCGGTTCGCCAGCCCCGGCGCCTCCGGGCATGCCACGAGGAGGACCGCCCGGCCCGCCAGGACCGCGCCCACCGGCTGCCCGCTTGTCGATGAAGGTCATGGTGGCAGAGCTGACATTCGAGGTGATGATCCGCTTCAGGTCGTCGAAAACGAAGATCATGTGGGTTCTGTCCTGCCCGGTGCCGATCACCAGATCGATCTTCTGGGTCGCCGGATCGTAGCTGCCGATGACCTTGGCGGCTTCAGCCGTGAACCAGAGCTTGCCTCCCACGAAGGCCAGGCCATGAGGACCACGCAACGGACCGAGATCGATCGGCGCCAGGGTCTTCTGTGCCACCAGGTCGATCACGGTAATGGTGTTGTACGCACCGCCGCCATAATTCGACACGTAGGCGAATTTGCCATCGGAAGACGCGACCACCTCGTGCGGATCGGGTCCGGACGGCATACGCGCCAGCACTTTCAAGGTGGTGGGATCGACGATGGCGAGCGTGGTATCGCTTTTCGATAGCACCAGCAGCGCGTTCGCCGGCGTGCTCGCGGCATGCGCCATGCTCCCGGCGAGCAAGACTCCCAGGGAAAGGGCCCAGTTGATTGTCCGCTTCATGATGTCCTTCACCATATCGCAGACGGAGGGGAAAAGCGAAGGAGGGATCGCGGCGTCAGCCCGTTAATCCTGTTGCGTCAAGGCCGAGCGGTACAATGGGCGCAAGGCTGGCGATCCTAAACGTCGACCGAATGGAGAATCCCGTGATCGATAGGAAAAGTACCCGAGCCCTCTTGGGGACCGGCCTCCCAGCCCTGACCGTTTGCACCCTGATCGCATGGAACCTGGCGTTCACTGCCCGTGCAGCCGCGTCGCCGGCTGCACCAACGCCGCGCCCGGAGAGCGGCCCTGTCGCCACAGAGGAGCAGCCGCCCCAGGGAAACAACCCCATGCTGTGGGGAGCCCTCGCGATGGGAGTCGCGGCATACAATGCCAATGATTTCCAAGGGGCAATCGTGCACTTCACCAATGCACTGAAGTTTGACCCGGCGAATCTCCAAGCCAAGCAGTACCTGGCAAACTCCGACTTGCGCGCCTATTTCGCGGGCGCCAAATTGCCCGAATTGCTGGCCGGCGCTCTTCAGCAATATCAGGATATCCTGGCGCGCGATCCCCAAAACCTGGCGGCCACTGAGGGTATGGCGGTGGTTGGTCTCGATG
>PMTT01000306.1:0-1582 GCA_003167275.1 Bryobacterales bacterium
TTGATGAAGAGCCCGTCCCCGCTCCCCTTCTCCACCACTTTCGTGTCGCCGGTCACCACCTGCACGCCGGCCTCGGACGCGGCCCGCCGCAAGGAGGCCGCCACCCGGCGCAAGGTCTCCATGGGAAGCCCCTCCTCGATGATGAATGCGGCGCTCAAAAACAAGGGTTGCGCACCGCCCATGGCGAGATCGTTCACGGTGCCATGGACCGCCAGCGAGCCGATATCGCCGCCCGGGAAGAACAGCGGTTTCACGACAAACGTATCCGTGGTGAAGGCCAGGCGCAGGCCGTTAATATTGACGATCGCCTGATCGTCCATACGCGCCAGGATGGGGTTATCAAACGCCGCGAGGAAGACATCGTGGATTAGATCGGCGCTTAGCTTGCCTCCGCTTCCGTGGCCCAATAACACCCGATCGCCCGCAGGCAGGGGCGCGGGGCAGACCATTTCGGCGATCGATCTCAGTTCTTCCCGCATCACGCAACCTCGCCTGATTGGATGGAATCGAGCTGGATGGAATGGCGGCGGAAATGATAGTAAGCCGCGCACGCGCCTTCGGCCGAAACCATGAGAGCGCCCATGGGGTTCTCCGGCGTGCAGGCACCGCCGAAGACCGGGCAGTCCGTGGGCCGCTTCAAACCCTGCAAGACCTCCGCGCTGATGCACTCCGCGGGCTCTTCCGCCGTCATTTCGCCGACTCCGAAGATCCGCTCGGCATCGTAGGCGGCGAACTCCTCTCGCAGGCGCAAACCGCTTTGTGGAATTACACCGATGCCGCGCCACTTGCGATCGCAGACTTCGAGCACCTGTTCCATAATGCGCTGCGCCGGCACGTTGCCTTCGTAGCGCACCGAACGGACATATTGGTTTTCCACCACCGCGCGCCCTTCTTCCAATTGCGCCACCAGCATGTCCACAGCCTCCATCAGGTCGACGGGCTCGAAGCCGCCCACCACGATGGGCACATGAAAGTCGCGGCAGAGCGCCTCGTACTGCCAATATCCCATGACCGTGCAAACATGTCCGGGCGCGATGAACCCCTGCACCAGGTTGCGCGGCGACCCGAGCAGCAGCCGGATGGCCGGCGGCACCAGCACGTGTGAAACCAACATCGAGAAATTGTCCAGGCCCTCACGCCGCGCCTCCCACACTGCCATGGCATTGGGCGGCGCGGTAGTTTCAAACCCGATACCGAAGAACACAACTTGCCGGTTGGGCAGCGAGCGTGCCAGTTTCACCGCATCCATCGGCGAGTAGACGATGCGTACATCGCCGCCCGCGGCCTTGACCTTAAACAGGTCGGAATCGGAGCCCGGCACGCGCAGCATGTCGCCATAGGAAGCGAACGTGACATCCGGGCGCGAGGCGATCGCGATGGCTTTGTCTACTACCTCGAGCGGCGTGACACACACCGGACATCCGGGGCCATGTACCAGGCGGATCTGTGCTGGGATCAGCTCATCCAGCCCGTACTTCATGATGGTGTGCGTCTGGCCCCCGCAGATTTCCATCAGGTTCCAGGGCCGCGTGGTGCGCCGCGCAATCTGCGCCGCCAGCGATTGCACAATATGTTCGCCGCG
>PMTT01000306.1:1591-10917 GCA_003167275.1 Bryobacterales bacterium
CTCTTCCAGCACGCGGAACGTGCGTGCGGCCTCTTCCGCGTCCACGCGGCTGATGGCGAATCCGACGTGCACCATGACGTAGTCGCCCACCTGAGCTTCGGGAACGAAGGTCAAGAAGGCCTGGCGGGAAATGCCGCCAAACTGCACCTTCGCGATGCGGTTGCCGTCACGCTCTTCCGCCTCGAGGATTTTACCCGGCACTGCCAGACACATAATTCATTCCTTCCCGTTATTGCCCCGGTTGGGCCGCTTCCGGTCCGCTTTTTCCGCCCGCTGGTAAAAACAGTTGCGCGGGACGAGCTGCCGCACCAGGCAGCGCTCCCGGAAATAGATTCCACACTTGAGACAGAGTTCCTCGGGATTCGAGGTGTGGTCCACGATGTCCGCCGAAAGCCGGTCCAGCAGTTCCGACGCGCCCCGCAGTTCTTCCAGGGGGAACTGGACGAAGATGCTCTGGAGCTTGCGCTTGCGGGCGTTCTCGTAGACCGCGAGCAACTGCTGGCTGGTCGAGGTGAGGTGGAGGTGCATGACGCGCCGGTCGTTCGGGTCATCGGTACGCCGCAGCAGATCGCGCCGTACGAGGCGGTCGACCGCCTTACTGGCGGCCCCATTGCTGATCCGGAGAAACGAAGCCACATCGCCAAGCGTGTACGAATCCGTCATGGCCACCAGCTTCAGCAGCTTCATTTGCGAGGCCGTCACCTGCCCGTGAGCTGTCATCTCCAGCAGCCGCTGCTCGATGATATCCGTGACGGCGGACGCGAAAACATGCGCGCTGCCCAGGAAATCGTCGATCTCTCTCAGGCTGGGCCGATCCGTCATAACAGATCCTTTTCTCCGGAAACCTTTTCTTCAGTTAAGCAACTTGCGGGGCGCAAGTCAATCCCCAACGGCCGCATCCATCCTTAATTCCCTGTTTTTTTCTGGAAGCTAGGACCAGCGTGGATCACGGGCTTCGATCGCGCGCTTATTGGGCATGACTCACCACCTCCGAGGAGGGCTCGATACCTGCCGCATCGAAATACTCGCGCGCCACCCATCGGGCGGCCTCCGGTACCGCGCGCTGAACCGGTTCGGATAACCCGGGACAGATTTCCGCGGGCAAAGGGCCCGTCTGGCAGGCGAGCACCCGGACTTCGACGCCGGTCTGTTGTTGCAGTTCGCGCAGCATGTTGGATGTGGGCAACTGGTGCATGGAGAAATCGTCCAGCTTGACCATGGGGATGTCGGCCGGGTCGATTTCGAACCACTCACCCGGTTCCCGCCCGAAATCCACCGCGTCTACAATCAGCAGCCGCCGCGGGCGCACCGGACTGAGGCAAATCGTGAACAGCAGATTGCGCACTCCCGTTCCGGCATCCAGCAGGCAAACGCTGCCGGGCACGTTGAAGTGCGTCTCCAGGTATTCGGCCAGCGCGCACCCGAAGCCGTCATCGCCGAAGAAAACGTTGCCGATGCCGAGGATCAGCACCGGCTTCGAGCAAAAGTCGGGAAAAGCGTCTTCTTCCATAGTTGCCATGACGGCCTCCAGCGCAGCGTGACGTTAGTTTGCAAGCGAATCGAGCAAGCTGCCCTTGGCGTCGAAGATGTCGAGCTTCACCGACATCTTTCCGTCCAGCCGGTGCGTGGCGCACGACAGGCACGGGTCATAGGCGCGGATCGCCATCTCGACCGTGTTCAACACCCCCTGATCGTATTTCCCATCGTGGATCAGGCTTTTGGCGGCCTGAGTCACCGACAGGTTGATGGGAGCGTTGTTATGGGTGGTCCCGACGATCAGGTTCACGTTGGTGAGCATGCCGTCGGCATCGGTCTGGTAATCGTGAATCAGCGTGCCGCGCGGCGCTTCCGTGCAACCGACTCCCCTCGCCGCGCGCGGCGTCACTTTCACGCGGGTCTCCAGGCTGGTGATGTCCGGATCGTCCAACAGGCGGATGGTGTTCTCGGCGTTATAGAGCAGCTCGATCAGGCGGGCCCAATGATACAGCAGGGTGAGCTGTGCCGGGCGGCCGAATTTCCGCCGGAATTCCTCAAGCTCAGTCTGTGCCAGCGGCGTGTCGATGAAATCGCAAACGTTGATGCGGGCCAGAGTGTTGGCGCGGTACAGGCCGGGCGCGTTATCTTCCAGCGAGAAGCCGCCGCGCTTTTTGGCATACGGGAACTTCAGGTAGCTCCACGGCTCGATGTGTTCCGCGATGTACTCGGTATAGCTCTCATACGGAAAATCATCGAAGGAACCGTCGCTCCCCATCAGGCGGAGCTTGCCGTCATAGAGGTTGAGCGCGCCGTTTTCCTTGACGGTTCCGATGAACCCGCTGGTGATCACGCCCAACGACTTCACCACGTCGAGGTACTTGGGAAACACGTTCTCCTTGGCAAACGCTATGGAGAACTTGGCAAGTTCCAACGCCTCATCGGCCATCTTGCGCAAGTGGTCGCGCTCGTCCTTGGCCAGCGGCTTGCTGAAGCCGCCGGGAACAGCGGCCTGCGGGTGGATAGACTTGCCCGCGATAATCTCCAGCATTTTGGCGCACATGTGCCGCACGCGGACCACGCGCCGGGCAACCTCGGGCGCGGCCTGCAACACGCCGATGACGTTGCGCACCGAATAATCGGCATCCGGACCCAACAGGAAGTCGGCGCCGGCCAGGAAATAGAAGTGCAGAATGTGCTCTTCCATGTAGGCGATGCTGTTGCACAGCTCGCGCAGCTTGGCCCCCGCCGGCGGCGGCTCGACCCCGAAGACCGCGTCGCAGGCCTTGGCCGCCGCCAGGTGATGCGACCACGGGCAGACGCCGCAAATGCGCGGGGTAATGCGCGGCATGTCTTCCACAGGCCGCCCCATGCAGAACTTCTCGAACCCGCGCAGCTCGATGACATTCACGCGGGCCAGGTTTACATTGCCGGTATCATCCAGTTGGATGGTGATTTTGGCGTGGCCCTCAATTCTAGTCACAGGCTGAATTACTATGGTCTTCCCCATGGTTCACCTCTTGGGCGCCGGCCGCAGGCGGCCCGCACCGGAAAATCGATTGAATGTTGCGGCCCGGTCCGGAATCTGTTTCGGATCGAGACCAATAGTAGAAAGCGCGCCCATCATGTCGACCATGGGATTGGCCTTCTCCGAGATCGGTCCGAAGCACCCTTCGCACGGCATATAAGCTCGGATGCAGCGCGGTGTGCCCTCGCTGCCGCCGCAGCCCGAGCGCGTCGCCGGACCGTTACACAGAAATCCCTGTTCCATCAAGCAGCGCATCTGGTTCAGCGGAGCGCCGGGGGTGAAGGTGGGTCCCTCCAGCCGCCGCTTCAGCGTCGAGGTGGCCTTCTTCTCGCGGATGGTGGGGCACTCGTCGCACACGCTCTTCGTCGACAGCGTAAATGGGCGGCCTTCCAGTAGCGCGGTGAGCGCGCCCCCGACCATTTCCGGCGTGGTGGGGCAGCCGGGCAGCGACATATCCACCTTCACCACTTCGCTGATGGCATACACACGATCGGTCAGGGCCGGGATTTCCTCGTGGGGAAATCCATTCTTGTCGGTCGTGACGCTTTCGCGGTAGACCTTGGTCAGCATTTCCTGGGTGGAGTACAGGTTGGCCAGCGCGGGGATGCCGCCATGACAGGCGCAGGACCCCAGCGCGATCAGCGTTTTGCATTTGCGGCGCATCTCCTGCGCCAGAAGCTTGTGCTCATCGCTGCGGATACCCCCGGAGATGAGGCCTACCTCCGCCTCCGGAATTTCCATTTCCGCTTTTTCGCCGGTCTGGCCATACAGCTTGTGGTCCATCAACACCGGCATGTGGACAATCTGCACTTTTTCCAACAGGTCCAACAATGGTTCGCCAATATCGAGGATGGTCACTTCGCATCCGCCGCAGATTGCGAACCACTCTTCGGCTAGTCGAGCCGCCATGTTATATTTCCTTTCTTACGACCTTAATCTCTGGAATCTTCTGGTTGATCTTTCCTGCCGTTCACGATTCGATAGTTCTTCATCGGGACTTCCCGATCGCCCGCGCTACGATTTGTACGGGCTGGGACCCAGCCGCTTGATTTGCTCGGTGAACTCGGTCATCAGCTTGGCGAACTGCGGCCCCTCGGACGCCGATACCCACGCCAGTTTGAATCTCTCCTCCTCAATTCCGAAATCCCCGAGCATCAGTGTGATGGCCTCCGCCCTCCTTTCGGCTTTGAGATTCCCCTCCTGATAGTGGCAATCGCCGGGATGGCACCCGCACATGACCACGCCGTCCGCGCCTTTCGTCAGAGCCTCGATCACCAGGTTCGGATGCACCATTCCCGAACACATCACCCGGATGATCCGCACGTTCGCCGGGTACTGGCAGCGCGATATGCCGGCAAGGTCCGCGCCCGCATAGGAACACCAGTTGCAAGCCAGCGCCAGAATGACCGGCTCAAACTCCTGCTCCACCGCCAAATCCATGCTCATACCACCTCCAGCGCGGCGGCCACTTGCGCCGCCAGTTGCTCCGGCTTGAAGCCTCTCACGACAATGCCGCCCTTGGGGCAAGTAGCCTGGCACGTGCCACAGCCTTTGCACAGGCTCTCGTTCACCTGTACGATCTTTTTGACGGATCCGGCTCTCATGTACTCGACCAGAGTCAGTGCCTTGTAAGGGCAGGGATCGATGCAGTACGCGCAGCCGTCGCAGTTTTCGTCCACGACGAGCGAAATCGTCCCCTCCAGCTCCACATACTCCTTGCTCAGAATCGCGCTTGCCCTGGCCGCCGCGGCCTGAGCCTGGATGATGCTTTCCTCGATCGACTTCGCCGAGTGCGCCAGGCCGCAAACGAAAACGCCGTCGGTGGCGAAGTCCACGGGCCGGAGCTTCATATGCGCTTCCAGGAAGAAGCCGTCCTGGTTCCGAGGTATCTTCAGGAGTTGCGCGGTCTCCTGGTTTCTGGGGTCCGGCACAATGCCGGCCGAGAGCACCACCAGGTCGGCGTCAATCCGGATTTCCCGTTCCAGCAGCGGCGAGTAGACGGTCACGTCCAGGCGCCCGCCGTTTTTCGCCACCTCCGGCTTTCTGTCCTCCTCGTAGCGCAGGAAGACCACTCCCTGTTCCCGTGCTTTGGAATAATATGCTTCCCGGAAACCGTAGGTGCGTATGTCCCGGTACAGCACATAGACATTCGCGTTGGGATTCTGCTGCTTGATCTTCAGGGCGTTCTTGACCGCCTCGCTGCAGCACACGCGGGAGCAGTAAGGCCTTTCCTTGTCGCGGGAGCCCACACACTGGATCATGACGACGGTACCCGAGATCCCACCCTGGCCCGGGTCGATCAACCTGGATTCCAGATCCAATTGGGTGATGACCTCCGGGCAGCCATCTCCGTACCCGTATTCCTTGGGCTGGTATTGGCCGGCGCCGGTCGCGACGATCACCACTCCATGCTCGACCGTCTCGACGCCGTGGATGTTGGTAATGGTTGTTTTGAAATTGCCGATGGATCCGTCGATGGCCGTGATCCGGGAGTTGGTGAATAAGTGAATGTTCTCGTCGCCGCTCACTTTCCCGATCAGGTTCTGCAGCTCTTCCTGCGGTCTCTCGCCGTTGAACAGGTAGCGGATGCGCCGCAGATTTCCACCCAACTCTTTTTCCCTTTCCACGAGGTACACGGGGACGCCCTGCGAGGCGAGCTCCGTGGCGGCTACCATGCCAGCCAGCCCGCCGCCGATTACGAGGGCCGCTTTCTTGATCGGCAGCTTCCCTTTCCGCAGAGGATCCAGCAGCCGGGACTTGGCGACCGCCATGCGGACCAGGTCCTGGGCCTTCCGGGTGGCCTTCTCGTGCTCCTGCATGTGCACCCAGGAGCACTGGTCGCGGATATTGGCCATCTCGAACAGATAAGGGTTGAGCCCGGCCTCCCGGCAAGTGTTCCGGAACAGCGCCTCATGCGTTCGCGGCGAGCAGGATGCCACGATCACCCGATTCAGATTATGGTCGTGTATCTGTTGTTTGATCCGCTCCTGGGAGTCGTTCGCACAGGTGTATACATTGTTCTCCGCATACACCACGTTGTCGAGCGTCCTGACATATTCCACGACGCGGGGCACATCCACCACACCGGCGATATTGCTTCCACAGTGGCAGACAAAAACGCCGATCCGTGGCGGCTGCCCGCCGACGTCGATTTCGGGAGGATACTCCTTGACGGCGATCTGCGAGCCCTTGGCGCCGTTTAGGAGTGCCAGCACCTTGGCCGCGGCCGCGGACGCCTGCATCACGGTTTCCGGGATGTCTTTAGGCTCCGTGAAAGGCCCGCCCACATAGACCCCCTGCCGCACCTCCGCCGGCGCGAAAACCGAGGTTTGGCAGAAGTTGAATGCGTTCAGCTCCAGGCCGAATATGCCGGCCAGGCGCTTCGCGTCCCGGGGCGCCTGCATTCCAGTCGAGAGGACCACGAGGTCGTATTCGCGGGCCTTCTTGCGGTCCCCGTCGCCGAGGTAATGGATGGTCAGGTTTCCGGTCCCCGGCGCTTCCTCGATGGATGTCGGCCTGGACCTTATATAATTGACTCCCCGGCCCTTCGCGCGCTCATAGTAAGCCTCAAAGCCCTTGCCGAATGCGCGCAAGTCCATGTAGAAGATGTCGCACTCCACGCTGTCGCCGACGTGTTCCTTGGCCATCAGCGCTTCTTTGGTGGCGTACATGCAGCAGACGCTGGAGCAGTAGTCGCGCTCGCAATCCCGCGAGCCGACGCACTGGATGAACGCAATCCGCTTCGGCTCCCGATGGTCGCCCGGACGCTGGACGTGGCCGGAATAAGGTCCGGATGAGGACAGGATCCGCTCGAACTCCAGGGCGGTGATGACGTTCGGAAAGCGGCCGTAGCCGTAGCGCGGCAGAGCTGCCGGATTGAAGGGCTCAAACCCCGGCGCCAGTACCACCGCGCCGACCTTCACCTCCCGGTGCTCTTCCCGCAGGCCAAAATCGATCGCGCCGGCCTGGCACGCGTCGGCGCACATGTGGCAATCGGAGCAGATGCCGCAACTGAGGCAGCGGCGCGCTTCCGCCACGGCCTGCTCCTCGGTGTAACCTATGTGAACCTCGTCAAAGGACCGGGCCCGGCCGGCGGGCTCCAGCGCCGGCACCGGGACCTGCCGCTCGATCGGCGCACCGGCCGTATCGATTTTGTACTGCGTAGCATACGGGCCTTCGATCTCGCGTCCCGCCCGCAGGTCCTGGCCGTTGAGCCAGCGGTCGATCGAAATCGCCGCCTTCTTGCCGGCAAGCATTGCGGTCACCACGACGTCCGGACCGGTCACGCAATCGCCGCCGACGAACACGCCCGGCACGGTGGTCTCCAGAGTGACGGGATCCGCCCAGAGCGTACCCCCTTTGGTCGTCTCGATCCCCAGCCGTTCCCCCAGCGTGGCCACGTCCGGCGTTTGCCCGATGGTAACGATGACCGTATCGCAGGGGAGAACAAACTCCGAGCCTTGGATCGGCTGCGGGGATGGCCGTCCGCTTGCGTCCGGCGCGCCGAGTTGCATGCGAACGCATTCGAGAGCCGCCAGGCGCCCGTCTGCCGCCGCCCGGAAGGCGCTCGGCGCGGTGAGGAATACCAGCTTCACGCCCTCGCGCTCCGCATCTTCGATCTCGCGCGGATCGGCCGGCATCTCGGCCCGCGTGCGCCGGTAAACCAGGGTGACTTCGGCTCCGCAGCGCCGTGCCGTGCGCGCCGCGTCGAGGGCGGAGTTGCCGCCGCCAATCACCAGTACACGGCGGCCGGCCGCTTGCGGCCCTTGCAGGTTCACACGCCGCAGAAACTCCAGGCCGCCGATTACGCCCGGCAGGTCTTCGCCCGGCACCGCAAGCCGGCGCTCCAGGTGGGCGCCGATGGCGACGAACACCGCGGCGTATTGCCGGCGCAGCTCGTCGAAGGGGATGGCCCGGCCGACAGGCATATTCACGCGAATCTCGATGCCGATGGCGCGCAGCCGATCCAACTCCGCATTCAGCACCGGCCGCGGCAGCCGGAATGAGGGAATGCCCGCCGCCAGCATCCCGCCGGCCACCGGCAACGCCTCGAAGACCACCGGTTGATAGCCCTTCTGGCGAAGGTGGTAGGCACAGACCAAGCCCGCGGGCCCGGAGCCCACAACCGCAATCCGCTCCGGCCGCTCCGGCGCCGCCGGCTTGGGGAGTTGGTAATCGGGTCGCCGGTCGGTGACGAAACGCTTCAGCGCCGGCATGTTGATCGGGTCGTCCACGTTCCGGCGCGTGCAGGCGGTTTCGCAGGGATGCGTGCAGATCCGGCCGCAGATGGATGGGATGGGATTTTCCCGGAGGATCACCTCTAGCGCCTCATCGAAACGGCCCTGCGCCACCAGCGCGACGTATCCCTGCGCGCTCTGGTGGATGGGGCACCCTGCCTGGCAGGGAGAGGCGCCGCGCCGGGAAATCGCAAAGACGTTAGGAACCGCTTGTGGGAAGGGACGGTAAATGGCCTTACGCTGGCCCAGGCCAAGATCGAACTCGGAGGGCAGCGTCACTGGGCAGGAAGTGGTGCACAACCCGCAGCCGGTGCAACGCGTCTCGTCTACGAACCGCGGACGGCGCTTGACCGTGACCGCGAAGTTCCCGGCCTGTCCCTCTACCCGTTCCACATCGCTCAGGGTGAGGATCTCGATATCGCGATGCCTGCCGATCTCCACCAGCCGCGGCGCCATGGTGCACATGGCGCAGTCGTTGGTCGGGAACGTCTTATCGAGCTGAGCCATCCTGCCGCCGATGGCCGACGTGGTCTCTACAAGATAAACCTTGATGCCTGCGTCCGCCAGATCGAGCGCGGCCTGCATTCCCCCGATGCCACCGCCCACCACCATCGCGGCGCCCACNNTCCTTCACCGCGGCAAAGTAGAGCGCCAGAGGACGATAAAGCATGTGCGACGAACCTCCGAACGGCACCTCTACCAGGAGCATCGGAACCGCGATCATGAGGTGAGCGGCGTAGGCATAATGAGCGCCCAACCCCAGTCCCACGTACCTGAGAACGTGCACCGCCATTCCGCTCAACGCCGTCAGAAGCAAGAGGGCCGGCAGCATTACATCACTCAACCCGGATTGTTTGTAGACCGGTTCGCGCTTCCTGGCCCGCTCGATCAGAATGTCGAGCGAACCTAAGAGGAGACCAGCCGCTCCCATGTAGCCGAGCCACCTTTGTGGGTTATAAATCGGGAATATTCCGTCGGTCTGGAACCATTTCAGGAAGAAAAACTTGATTACGAACATGAGGCAGCACCCAAACGCGAGAAGCCAGTGCATAATCCATCGCCGCTTCTGCATGGTTGCGGGGCACTTC
>PMTT01000475.1:0-3319 GCA_003167275.1 Bryobacterales bacterium
CTGGGCCTGCCACAATAAATACAGAATACAATGTTAGCGACTTTGGGATGAAATCCTGCCCCACGGCAGGCTGGGGAGACTCGAGAGGGTTTAGTACGCGAAACGCAAGAAAAGACGGTGTTACCATCCAGGACGCGATCAAAGCTACAATCGAAGAGCTACTTTCGAACCATCTTGATGTCCACCGACGCCCAACGCCCGAAACTGACCGTGGAGGAACTTGCCGCCCGCTTCCGCGGCGAGATGATTCCCATTACCTCAAAGTTCTCATACTTCTCGACTTTGCCGATCGCCGAGGACGACCTTCGGCAGTATCTGAACGACCCGATCGCCGCCATATCCCCCGCCATCCTCGGGACCTTGCCCCTGATGGGGATCGTACTCGGTCCGTACCTGGAGAAGGGCAACGGAAAGGAGGGCGACAGCGTCACGTTTGAACGCCCAGCCGAGGCTCGCTACCTTCCCTGCTCGCGGCGGGACTTGGCCGATATGACGATTTTGGTCTTAGGTATCAAGGAGATCGAAGTCGCCGATTACCACTACCAGTTCTACAATGCGCTCTCCGCCGTGGTGGCGGACCGATGGTCGCCAGACGTGCAGGAGCGCTTTTACCGCACCATTCGCGAAGAACTGAGCGCCGAAGTCCACGGCGAAGTGGACGAGAAAAGCTGGCATCTGAAACAGGCGCTGCAGCGCCGCCAGACCAACGTCCGGAAAGAGACCAAGCTGTTCCGCGAATACGCCCGGCAGGCCTTCGAGGACACCTTGACGCTGTTCTTGCACGGCACCTGCTGCGACATCGACGTGGAAACCGGTCCCCGGCAGATGCCGAGCCGCTACCTGCGCCGCCGCCTGGAACTGCTGATTTCGCTATTTCCCCCGCCCGAAGGCTACGCCGTGCTTCCCGAGCAGTTGAAATCCCGGTAGACCGTCTGGGGCGCTATCGAGCAGCCGCCAGCCGTTGGAGTGCCCGGTTGGTAAAACGGTGCAGCGCCATCACGTAACGATTTACCGCCGCCAGCCGGTTGGCGCCTCGCGACCGTCTGAACGCCCGTGCGGCGTCCCTCATTTCCCGCAACAGACGGGAATCAATCGGCCCGCACTTCTGACGACGATGCTGATCCATGGGTCACCTAGTCCCCCCCTTCCCAGAGAGGTATACATCCGTACAGAAGGGCTTCTCTGGTTCCGATTGTAACTCGATGTTACAGGGATGTGCCTTGGAAATATGTGTTGAAAAGCCCCAAAAAGTACCAGATTGACTCGATCAACCTGCAGTGATTTCCGACAGGATCCGCGCGGCTACGGCCTTCCCTCGCTCGCCGACTTCGCCAACCGGACCCACGCACGAAGGACAGCCGGCATCGCACCCGCACGAGGCCAGCAGTCCCGCCGTTTGCTTCAGGAACTGCGGCGCCATTCGGTACAGTGGGGCGCTCTGTCCCACACCGCCAGGGTAGGCGTCGTAGAGATACAGGTTTGGCTCGAACTTCTCCAGGCCGCCCGCGATCTCCTCGGTCATCGCAACGCCCAGGTCGCGCGGATCGCACATCAGCAGCAGGGCGGCCACGGTGCGCAGTGCGTTGCCCAGGCCTGCAATCCCGCTCTGCTTTTCAGTGGGCGAGTAGTCGCCCAGGCGCGCCAGAAAATCCGCCGGAAAGTGCAGCCAGAAGGCCGTGGTATGCATCTCCTGCTCCGGCATCGAGAGATTCCCCGCCCCGACGTTCTCCATGGTATAAAACTTGATCTTCTTGAAGCCCACGATCTGGCGGTTCACCCGCACGTCGCCGTGTGCGCGGCGCGCGCCGGCCAGCGTCTCCCCTTCGAACTCTTCGAGCACCTTCACCTGGGTGTAGTCGATGGCATCGGTGTAATAGTCGCAATCCACGCGTTTGACATAGGCTTTGCGCTGCTCGTAGTCGAAGCGGTCCACGTGAAACATGCGGCCTTCGTGCAGATAGATGGCCTTCTCGTGAAGGGTGGTCAGCGCCGCGGTGAAGGCGACCTCCGCGATCACGGTGGGCTCCTTGGTGGTCTCAATCACCACGAAATTGTCGCTCGACACCGAACGCAGACTGGTGACATCGGCCGGATAGCTGTCCTGCGTCCAGTGCCAGGCGCCGGCCGAGTGGTGCAGGAAACCGGTCTCCTCCAGGAAGTGGCAGATTTCGGCGGTATCGTGCTTGCCGAACTTCTCGTCGTCGCGGATGGGCAACTCGAAGGCCGCGCACTTCAGGTGGGCCAGGAGGATTTCGAGGTTGTCGGGATTGATGTAGGCGTGCTCGGGCGACCGTCCGAAGAAGTAATCGGGGTGCTCGACAATGTACTGGTCGAGCGGCGCGCTGGAAGCCACTAGCACGGCCGCCGAAGTCCCCTGCCGCCGGCCGGCGCGGCCCGCCCGCTGCCAACTGGAGGCGATCGTCCCTGGATAGCCGGCCATCACCACCGCGTCCAGCGAACCGATATCGATGCCCAGCTCCAGCGCATTGGTCGCCACCACCGCGCGGATCTCGCCGGCCCTCAGACTGCGCTCGATGGCGCGGCGCTCGCGGGGAAGGTAGCCGCCGCGATAGCCGCGGACCGTCTCGGTGGGCACCGGGCCGCGGTCGCAGGCGTCCTTCAGATAGGTGACCAGCACTTCGGTGGCGAGCCGATTGTTGGCGAACACCAGGGTTTGCAGATTGCGCTCGATGAACTCCAGGGCGACGCGGCGGGTCTCCTTGATATAGCTGCGGCGGATGCCAAGCTGGCGGTTCACCACCGGCGGATTGTAGAAGATGAAGAACTTCTCGCCGCGGGGGGCGCCGTTGCGTTCCACCAGTTCGAACGAATCGCCGGTCAGGGCCTCGGCGAGCTCGCGCGGATTGGCGATGGTGGCGGAGCAACAGATGAACTGCGGCTTGGAATTGTAGAACTCGCAGACCCGCTTGAGGCGGCGAAGCAGGTTGGCGAGATGGCTGCCGTAGACGCCGCGGTAGTAGTGCAGCTCGTCGATCACGATGTAGCGCAAATTTTCGAAGAAGCGCGCCCATTTGGTATGGTGCGGCAGGATCCCGCTGTGCAGCATGTCGGGATTGGTGAGCACCACGTTGGCGCGTTGGCGGATAGCCTTGCGGGCGTCCTGGGGGGTATCGCCATCGTAGGTGAAGGCGCGGATTTCGGAGCCCATCTCTTCGACGGCGGTCTGAAATTCGTGAAGCTGGTCCTCGGCGAGGGCCTTGGTGGGAAACAGGTACATGGCGCGCGCGCCGGGATCGCGGAGGACGAGGTCGAGCACGGGCAGGTTATAGCAGAGCGTCTTGCCGCTGGCGGTGGGGGT
>PMTT01000475.1:3379-6091 GCA_003167275.1 Bryobacterales bacterium
GCGGGCTGGTGGTGGATGGCGCGGACGGGCGAGTCGGGTTTCTGATGGAGGGCCTGGAAGCGGGCGACGACGGCGTCGAGCGACGGCTTGGAGGAGACGGCAAGCTCCTGGGAGAATTCGGGAAATCCGAGGGAGAGATCCAATTTATTCGCCTTTTCTTTGCTAGGGTACGATGGGGGAGGGGGGCGGCGCAAGGGTGGCAGGAGAGTGCATGTGAGTGCTCATGCGCTGCAACTTGCAAAGGCATTGATATATCTGTCGCTCCCAAGACGTCTGAGCCGCCCAGAGGGTATGAGTGGTAAGATGCCAGCAGATTGCATCAAACGCTTCCTCAACTCGCCCGGTCGTGTATTTGGGTGGCACTCGCATGCTGCCTCATCCTAGACGGAGCAATGGGAGAAGGTGCAATTTCCGGGTGCTGCGATGTAGGCTATTTGGATCAGCATGGCGGATGGAGGCTGCCGGGACCCGAACCGAAGCTGTGGCTGCCTATTGTCGGGCTCATCGTGTTTCAAGGGGTTTTGATCTTCGCACTGATTCGACTGCGTGAAAGGCCGAGACATCGTCAAACGTCGATTCTTCATGCCAACAAATAGGTCAGACCCTTCCGAGCGCCGGGTGGCGTGAGTTTGTTATGCCCTAAAACGCCGACGAAGAGCACGATGTCGCCCTTCTTGAGCCGTCTTTGTTGGATGGCGTCGCGGGTTGGTGATCACCGAGTAAAACTCGCATAGGATTTGCGACGTCACATGGTTGACGGGTCACTCGCAGCTGCGGGCAATGCGCGCGAGGCGGCGTGCTGCGGAGCGTCTGCATTTACAGCGTAAGCCAGAACGTTCGCATCGAGCATCCCCGGATCAACGGCCGCCGTCGTAAATGTCCCGCCGGTGTAGAGCGCCCATCGGTCCGAGATGCAAGGCCGGCAATTCGGCAATGGAACCCGTGCCGCTGGCGGGGGCTGTCGCCGCCAGTTCGTTTACGAGGCGTTCGAGCAATACGTCCACGGAAACACCTTGCCTGCGGGCTTCGTCGGTGAGGCGTATTTCGGTCTTACACGAGATTTCGATACTTATGGGGCGCTCCTGCTTTAGTTTACCGCACGGCCAGAACTCCAGCGCAAATGCCGCGATTTTCGAGGGCGGCGGCGGGAGCCGGCGTCCTCAGCGGGCTGGTGGTGGATGGCGCGGACGGGGGAGTCTGGTTTCCGATGGAGGGCTTGGAAGCGGGTGACGACGGCGTCGAGCGACGGCTTGGAGGACACGGCAAGCTCCTGGGAGAATTCGGGGAATCCGAGGGATGTCCAGTTTAATTCGCCTTTCCTTCGCTCCGATACAGAGGGAGACGGCGGAGGACACATTTGGCGATCAACCCGTTTTTTCGCTTATGATAGAAACAGGTCGGGCAAGGCCCACATTCTATGCAACTACGGTTTGTGTTCGATTTTGAGGCGACCAAGGCAGCGATCCTGTACCTGGCCTCGAAGCACTTACCCGAATACGACAAGTACAAGGTCTGTAAGTTGCTGTTCCTGGCGGATCGGGAACACTTGCTTCGGTTTGGCCGCACGATCACGGGAGACACCTATCATGCTTTGCCGTTTGGTCCAGCGCCCATAGAAACGCTGAATTTACTGGATGGAGTGGAGTTCGTCGCCATCGAAGGCAAAGAGCCCCAAGACCACAGAGTGGAGGAGCTTGTTCGAAGCTTGAAATTGTCTGCAGAAGAGCGATACCCGCCTTACGAGGCGCACGCGGCTCCCGATATGGACGCGTTGTCAGAGTCAGACATTTTGGTCCTGGACCAAGTAGCCGCAGAGCATGGTAACAAAGGCTTTGAAGAACTGAAGAAGCTGACGCACAGCATGGCTGCGTATACAAGGGCGTGGCACGGAGACGATGTCCGTAGGAACTTCCGAATGTCGTTCGAGGATTTCTTTGCCGAAGTGCCGGAGAAGGCCGATTTTCTGAAGGAGATTGCGGAGAACCAGTTTTTGGCCCAAGTGTTCGCCGATCCAACCGAATGCTTGACTGCGACAAGCTCCGTCCGTTCGACGTAATCAGGTTTCCTACCGAATTTGAAGGCGACCCTGACAGGATTCCAAAGATCTTCATCGTCGCCAACAACCTGGTGGAGCATGAGATGTTGCAGCTTTTCAAGCCGACATCGCAGACGAAATACTATGACGTGGAGCCAAGCCGGCTGAAAGGTGTCGTGGAATACTTGCCCGGTGAAATCGATTGCTTCCCGGTACGAACCTTAATCGACCCACAATCGTACAATTTCCATTATGCCTATATTCGTGCATGCCACCGGAAAGGCGAATTCCAATATCTGGGTCGCCTGCCCGACGACTTCCGAGAGAAGATGAATGCCGCCGTTATAAACAAACCTGAATGGCGGAAGAAAAACAGGGAGTGGTTCTTCCTGTGGTTCAGGTGATGGAAGTAGCAACGCAACGAGTGAGAGTGCGCACAAGTGGTCCAAGTGCGTTGGGCAAAAGCCAAAGAAGGCAGCGACTCCATGGTACTCAACGGAAAGGATGGGAGCGTCGACGAATCCGGCCAGTTCCGCAAGGAACAGATGAGTAAAGCCGCTCCTGCCGCTGCTGTCCTGGATACCTCCCAGAAGGCACTTCATCTTTGCTTGAAGCGCATCAAGGACGCCAAGGATGAGAACGCACTTCGCCGCCTGACTGAAGAGTTGCAGCAGATC
>PMTT01000475.1:6242-6394 GCA_003167275.1 Bryobacterales bacterium
CGTTATGCCGACAACATCATCGTTGTAGATTGCGGCATGATGTTCCCCGAAGCCGAACTCCTCGGCGTCGATCTCGTAATGCCCGATCTCACCTTCCTCAAGGAAAACCAGGCGCAGATCCGGGCCGTCATCCTCACCCACGGCCACGAAGA
>PMTT01000395.1 GCA_003167275.1 Bryobacterales bacterium
CGGATCGTGATCCTGAACCCGCAAGTGCGCGTAGATGCCCGGCACATCCCGCTGAGCGCCGTCCGCCGGCAGCACGACCGTCCGCTTGATCGTTTTGGCAGCCTGCAGGAAGTGCGCGAGTCCGCGGAGCGCGAGTACATCCTCAAGAAACTGGAGGAGACCAATGGCAATGTCACACGCACCGCGGAGCTGTTGGGGTTGGAGCGGAGCAATCTGTACCGGAAGACGAAGACGTTAGGGATTGGCCCGAAAGAGTGAGGTTCTTCGTGGCGCGAGGACTCGTGCTTGCCGCGTCCCGACTCATCGGGACGCTTGGTGTGGCCAAGGAAACGGGCACGGCGCTTCCCGCCACACACGGGATCTTGCTTGTTACAGCGCTGGATCGGCTTGGGTAGTTGATCATTGCCGTGTCCTGTTGGTAATGCCGACGCGGCGACCTTACGTTAGAATTGGAGGTAGAGACGCACCAGCCATGACGATACCCGCCAAATACGAGAACGGCGTATTCAAGCCACTGGAGGCCATCAACCTCACCGAAGGCACCAGGGTTGAAGTGCACGTGGTCCTGGAGCCCGCACCAAAGCGGCCCAAGTCCGTTCGAGACCTGCCGATCTTCGGCATGTGGGCCGACCGCGACGACATCCCCGACGGCATAACGTACGTCAACCGCTTGCGCGCGCCTCGCTACTGAACTATGCTGCCATCCTTGATGCCTTACCTCGTTGACAGCGACATTATGATTGATCTCACAAGGGGAAGCATCGCGGCGGCGGACTACCTGGACAGCCTTGCCAATGCGTGGTCGATCTCCATGATCACCTGCCTCGAACTCATCGCCGGTGCGCGCACACAGCGCGAAACCACTGATCTCGATCTTGTGCTGAGCGGATACCGCGCGATCCCGCCGAACGAGGACATCACTCGTCGAGCCTACTACCTCATGAANNCGCGCGCTCTCACGGGTTGCACACGATTGACGCGCTGCTCGCCGCCACGGCCCTCGAAGAAGGGCTCACGCTCGCGACCAGGAATCGCAAGCACTTCCAGATGATCAGCGGACTGCGCCTGGAAGTGCCGAGCTACTGACAACAGGATCACACAACGTACTGTTCCACAAACGATAAATACCCCTGACGCCCGCCCTGCTTGTTCCAGCGCTCGATCGACTTGCGGAGGCGTTTGAGGCAGGCCACGATTTCAGCGGGCGTGTTGAACTCGTCGGATTCCTCGTGCGGGGGATAGGGCGGTCCCGGATCGCGTCCCAGCCGCCATTCGCAAGTCTTCCGCACCGCATCAAAAATCTTCTGCGAGCGATCGGTCAAGTGCGCTTGCTGCGGCTCGCGCTCCAGATCCTCGGCTTCGTACCAGCGGGCCAGGGCATTCACCGCGTCCAGAACATTCATATCGAGAACCGAGCGGTCCCGGCGAAACTCACTCACAATGGCGAATTCGATGTTCTGGAGCACATCTTGAAACTCGTCTTCGACTTTCATAAGTACAGGCCCATCGTATCACCGGGCGAGTGGGGACGCTTTGGCCACTTGTAGGGGGCCGTCGCTTTCAACCACCCGGCTTGATAGACTCTGAGGGGATCCATGACAAATCGGAAACTCACTCACTTCGCAACGAGCTCACCCTTGCGGCCGATCGTATTCGCGGCAGCCGTAATTCTCCTTTGCCTGACCGCGTGCTCCCGACACGTCGCCACCGGTCAGATCCGCGTACCGGCAGCGCCACAAAGCGCACCAAAGCCACCCGTGACAGCACCGGCGGAGGCCCCCCCGCCCGCAACCACAGCAACTGCACGGAAGCTGCCCCGGTCGGTGGGCGGTGCTCAATGCAGCAAAACCAGGGGCTACGACACGATCATCGTCGGCGCCGGGCTCGCCGGACTCAGCGCCGCGAAGGAACTGACCCACCTCGGACACTCGGTACTGATCCTGGAGGCCAACGATCGCATCGGCGGACGCGCCTATGTGGGCCAGATCGCCGTCGGAGAGATCGGCGACCCGAAGGCGCCCATCGACTACGGGGGAGCCTGGATCCACGGCGTCTCGACCAACCCGCTGACCTCGCTGGTCGACGCCCTGGGCTTTCGACGCTCGCGCAGCGAACTCGATGTCCCCTACTATGTGGATGGCCGGCGGGCCAGCAAGGAACAAGTGAAACTCTTCCACGAAGCGATCGAGGAGTATGAGGAGGCAGTCAGTTTAGCCGCTGCCACTGAGGAGGGCGAGCAGGCGCTGGCCGAGTATGCGTGCAACGCCGCCGCCAAAATCAAGGATCGGACGATGACGCCCGAGGCGTTCTGCGCCCAACTCACCCGCACGATGCCGGATCAGACCGCTGCGAAGCATCTTTGTGACCGGGCGCTTCACCTTCGGACAGACCTGTCGCCCAAGGCCTTCTGCGGTGAGGCGCAGACGGCGATCCGTGTCACCCGTGACGTCGCCGAAGAGTATGTGCCCGGGGACCAGCGATTCAAGGACGTGCTGCCGCTGGTGATTGCCAACGCCGGCCCACTCGAGACATCCGCGGAACTGAAGGACAGCTCCGCGGTTGATGCAGCTCAGTTTGCCGCCGGAGAGGATGACCTGATTAATAAGGGGTTGGGCGCATTCGTGGAGAGACTCGGTGAGGAGATGCCGGTCTGTCTGAATTCACCGGTTAGTAAGGTCGCCTGGTCCGAAAGCGGTGTCGCGGTACAGGCCGGCGATCGGCACTACGAGGCTTCGAATGCGCTGGTTACGGTGTCAGTCGGCGTGCTCAGGGCGAAAAGGATCAACTTTGAACCCGCCCTGCCGGCCTGGAAGCAGGACGCAATCGATCATCTTCAGATGGGCAACATGCAGAAGATCATCATTCCTTTCCAGAAGGATATCTTTCGGGACGAGTTGCCGAACTCCTGGGCGCTCTATGAGGGAGATCTGCTTGACGAGGAACAGAGACTGGCGGAACAGAGACAAATGCCGGCCCAAAACAGGAAGCGCCGGGTTATGGCCTTCGTGATCAAGCCACTGGGTACCAACATCGCGATCGGTTTCTTCGGCGGTGACTGGGCGCGGGCATTCGAAGGAAAGTGCCAGGGCCAGGAGAATGGTTCCGGCTTGCGAAGCAGGTCGGGTTGCGACGATCTGGCAATCAAAGTCACGACGACAGCGCTTTCCAGGATATACGGCGAGAGACAGGTATCAGATTCCATTCAGAGCGACGGGATCCACGTAACACACTGGAGCCTCGATGAGACATCCTTGGGCGCCTATTCCGTTCCTCTACCTGGTTATTGGGACAGGCACGAGATCCTGCGCCGCCCCGTCGGCGCCGGTGCGGACGGAGAAGGCACGACGCGATTATTCTTCGCCGGAGAAGGCACCGCCCGCTCGATCTATAACGGCTCGTATCCCGGAGCGTACGAGTCGGGTATGGAAGCCGCCAGAGCCATTCACACCGCGATGATCGAGAGACTAAGGGAAGGCAAATGAGCGTCAGAATCAGCGTGCTGGAGGAGTTGTACAGGAAAGCACTCGCAATCGCCGAAGCGCAACACGTTTCGGTCGACGAAGTCTTCGCCTCGGCGTTCGCCGAACAGGTCGCTGCCTGGGAGCGGTTGCAGCAGCGCGCCTCCCGCGGAAGCCGTGAGAAATTCCTGGCCGTGCTGGACAAGGCGCCAGACATCGAGCCGGAGGAATCCGACCGGCTATCGAGCGGCCGCGTTTCAATTCCGCTAGAATTGGCGTAGGCATATGGTCGAGATCGAGCCCCTACAAATTGAGGTCGAGCGGGAAGAGGACGGAAGATTCCTCGCCTCCGTGCCAGACCTGCCCGGAGTCATGGCGTACGGCGACACCAGGGAGTCCGCGCTGCGGCGCGCGAAGACTATCGCTCTTCAGGTCCTTGCCGACATGATTGAGAGTGGCGACGAACTGCCGCAACCTCTCAAGCTCCTGTTCGCCGCGTGAGCGTCTGGAGCGCCGCGAAAGCCAGGCGTGTCTACGCCGCGCTGCTCAGAATCGGCTGGACCTTCCAAAAACAGGTGGGTTCTCACCGAAAGTTGCAACGTCGAGGGTGGCCCAACTTCACTTTCTCGTTCCATGATAGTGAGGAGGTCGGACCGGCGGCGCTAGCGAAGATCGCCAAGGACACAGGACTTCGCCCGGAAGATCTCTAAACCACTGGGCGTGGCACATGTCCCAAATCCCCACCGTCTGAAAGCGCTATCATACAAAAGATATTCCAGTCCATTATTTGGAGATTCTCGCATGGCGCTCCACCCAACCCGCCGCCAGTTCGCCCGCGCTGGCGCTGCCGTTTCCCTTGCCGCTTTGCTCCCCCGAGGAGTGTACGGCAATACCTCGGCGGCCAAGAAGGCCGTTATCCATGCCGATGACGAAATCGGGCTCGTCCGGCCCGAGTTTCATTCCAATTTCGCCGAGCACCTGGGATCGTGCACCTACGGCGGCATCTGGGTGGGCAAGAAGTCACCCGTCCCCAACATCAATGGCTTCCGCAAGGCGACGGTCGACTATCTCAAGGAACTGGGCGTCCCTGTGCTCCGCTGGCCGGGCGGATGCTACGCCGACGACTACCATTGGCGCGATGGCATCGGCCCCGCCGAGAAGCGCCCCAAGCACGTCAACGTCAATTGGGGGAAATACATCGAGGACAACAGCTTCGGTACCCATGAATTCATGGCCTTCTGCCGGCTGATCGGCTCGGAACCGTACTTCGCGGCCAACGTCGGCACCGGCACGCCGCAGGAGATGCGCGACTGGATCGAATACAGTAACTTCCCCGCCGGCAGCACGCTCTCCGACGAACGCGCCGCCAATGGTTCGCCCGAGCCCTTCCGCGTCAAGTATTGGGGCGTCGGCAACGAACTCTGGGGCTGCGGAGGCAACTTCCGTCCCGAACGGGCCGCCGAGGAGTTTCGCCGCTTCGCCACCTTCGCCCGCCTGATCGGCGGCAACGACGTCTACCTCGTCGGTTGCGGACCCAACGGCAACGACACCCAGTGGACTCGCGGCTTCATGGACACGCTCGCCGGCCGCACCCGCATGAACGGCTACTCCATGCACTATTACGAGACCGGCACACTCCCGCCCGAGAAGTTCACGCCTGAAGCCATGTACACCCAGTTCAACCTCTTCCC
>PMTT01000792.1 GCA_003167275.1 Bryobacterales bacterium
ACCGCCGAAGCGTGGCTCCAGCAGTTAGACCGCCGCCGCGCCGAAGTGCTGTCGATCTTCGCCAAGGCCTATCCGGATGGCGAGGCTCTCCGCTGGCTGGTCCGTTGGCGCGTATTCCTGATGGCGTGTGCCGAACTCTGGGGCTTCCGCAGCGGGCAGGAGTGGATCGTGTCGCACTACCTGTTCGAGAATCAGTAGGACGATCCCCGTCTTGTGGGGTCCCGGAAGCTAGGTCTCTGACCGCGTGATGATTTGCGCTTGCCGAAAACCACTCCCTCACGGTCGTGGCTCGGAACCGAGCCGCGCGCGTCAGCAAGCGGTGCCATAATCGCCACGAATCTTGCGGTCGAGCAACTTGTGTAGTGTCCAGTAAATAACTGGAGCCTTGAGGCAATGCCAACGGCCGCCTAAAAAGGCGGCTGCAGCCAGGATTGGCTGCCCCACTCAGTCCAACCTGACAGACGACAAAAAACGATCTCTGCCCTACTCCTGAAACTTCACAGCCGGCGCCGCCACTTCGTTCACTTCCAACTGGAAAACGTCGGGACGTGCGTAGTGGCCTACTACGTCCAGGTCGAACTTCCCCTCCGCGATCTCGCCCACGTCTAGTTCCGCCGTCAGAATGCACTCGCAGTCGTATCGCGGCCCGGCCAGAACGCCGCCGAGCGGTCCGACAATCACGCTGCCGCCCCGGATCGGCGCCTTCCCATCCACGCTGTACTGGCAGGCCGAGAGCACGAAGCATCGCCCTTCCACCGCAATGTGACGCATGCTCACCGCCCACGTTTCGCGGTCGTCCACGGTCGGCGCGCAATAGAGCTGGACCCCCTTGGCGTACATGGCGGCCCGCAGCAGCGGCATGTAATTCTCCCAGCAGATCACCGCGCCGATCTTCCCGAAGCCGGTCTCGATGACGGGCAGGGTGGAGCCGTCGCCGAAGCCCCAGATCAGGCGTTCCATAGCAGTCGGCATCAGCTTGCGGTGCTTGCCTGCCAGCGACCCGTCCGGCGCGAAGAAAAGCGCCGTGCAGTAGAGCGTCCCGGCGTCGCGCTCGATCGCGCCGATGACGATCCACGCCGCGTGGGCGCGGGCGGCCTCGGCGAGGCGGGCGGTTCCGGGGCCGGGGACGTCGATGGCGCCTTCGTAGTAGCGGCGGAAGAGCTTGCGTCCTTCGGGCGTGCGGCTGCCGACTCGGGCGCCGAAATCCTCGCCCTTGGGATACCCGCCGATGAAGGCTTCGGGAAAGACGATGAGGCGGGCGCCTCCGGCAGCGGCCTCGGCGATGAGAGCTTCGGCTTTGGTGAGGCAGGCTTCGCTGTCGAAGAGGATGGCTCCGGCTTGGACGACGGCGACTCTGGTCATGATGGGAGGCTCCGTAATAGGTCCTCGGCTTCGTCGAGTGCGGGCTTGTAGCAGTGCGGCGGACCGTCGCACCAGGCTCGCTCGCGGGCGATCTCGGCGTGGTGGCGCGCGGTGGGGTGATCGTGGTCGGCGAGGGCGATTTGGGCGAGGAGGTTGTGGCAATCGGCCTGGACGAGGCGATATTCGCACCGATCGGCGATGGCAAGGGCGTCGTTCGCGTGAGTGAGGGCGGCGGGGCGATCGTCACGGGCGAGGTGGAGGCGGGCGAAGGCGAGGAGGATGCTGGGCTCGAGTTCGACGTTGTTGATGCGGCGACAGCGGGTGAGGGCTTCCACGAGATGGTGCTCGGCTTTGGCGGGGGATTGGGCGATTTGGGCCCATCCTAGCAACCATTCGGCTCGGATGATGTCTCGCTCGTAGCGTTTCACGTCGGCTAGTTCGCGTGAGCGGCGTGCGGCGTCGAGTGCCTCAGGCGGGTCTTCCATCAGCAAGGCCCGCAGGGCTCGGTGGGCCCAGACGACGCATTCTGATTGCTTCACGTTTTGCTTGCGGAACGACGGGAGCGCGGCGTCGAGTTCCGAGAAGCTTTCTTTGAAGCGGGCTTGATATGCTTCCAGGAGGCCCAGATCGTTGTGGCCGACCGCTTCTTTGAATTCGTCCTGGATCTCGTGGGTTAGTTCGATCTGTTTTCGGAGGCTTTGATCTGCTTCGCGAAGCTGGCCGAGGACTTGTTGGGCGAGGGCAAGGTTTGTCAGGCCAATTGCGATCTCCTTTTTGTCACCCACCTTTTCATAAATCGCGTTCGCCATACGTAGCAGCGGTAGAGCGTGCCCGGATTGGCCGGAGACCGAATAGGAGTTCGACAGTGCGTTTAGCGTCCACGATTGGTCGCCTTCAGTCTTCAATCGCGGCGGACTGTCCTCACCGTCAGGGAACAAGCCGCGCAGCAGATCGATCCGGAGTTGGTACGCTCCGAACCGATAGTAGAGCAGTTGGCTAAGCCGCTCATAGAACAAATCGCATGCCTCATCGTACTGCCCGGCCCGCACCGTGTGATGGTATAGCTCGATCACGGGACCAAGGTCATCAACGCTCTCGATCTTGTCCTTATCCTGCGCGGGCAGCTTGGTGAAGTAGTCCCGCAGGCGCGTGTGGACGTTGGGCTTGTCCGTCAGGCGTTCGTAGGCGTGCTGCCGGACGATGGGATGTAGGTTGTATTGGGTTTCGCTGCGGAACAGAAGGCCTCGCTCGATCAGGTCGTCGAGGGCGTCATCGAGTTCCCTCTCGCTTGCGAACGGGTTCATTGCCGCCAGGGAGTCGTGACTCATGGGGTTCCTGAAGGCGGCCTGAAGGTTGAGCAGGTTACGTTTCGGCTGGTCCAAGGTGTCGTAGGCTACCTGGAGAATGTGGTGCTTCGCTCTGCCGGTCAGTTCCTTCGAGATGGGATGTCGACCCGCTACTGCGATATCCCGCGGCTTGCTATGGTCTTTTACGATGACGCCCGACAGAAGACGGAGGGCCAGCGGGTGGTAACCGTAAGGCGCGCACACGGCCTGGATTTCAGCGCGCGTGCCTCGGATCTGTTGGGCTTGGAAGAAACTGACCGCGTCATCAGGGTCGAGGGCGTTCAGGTCGATTTGCCGACAGCCAGCCAAGTTATCGAGTTCGCGGGGATGCAGCCGTGTCGTAAGCAAAACGCGGCTGGGGATAGGGGCGGAGGCCATCCACGGGAGGAAGGCGGCGGCGTGCGGGTCGATGCAGGTGCGAAGGTCCGCGTCAGTGGCGCCGTCATCGCCCTGGTAGGCGGCGTTGAGCCCGGCATACGCCCGGAGTTCGCGCTCGAAGCCGTCGAGGATCAGCAGATAGCGCTTCTGCGCGAGGAACGCCAACAGGGCGTGCAGTGGGTCGTCAAACACGGTACGGCCTATGCTGGCATACTGGAGAGCTTCTCGGACGAAGGCGGCGAACGTGGCTTTGGTCTCGTAGAAGGACCACCAGAGGACGCCTTCGGGGCGGGCCGATTCGGGGAGTCGTGGCGAATCGGTCTCGGGTTCGGACGTTCCCGGCAGCGGGAGGCCGAGGACGTCGCGCTGGAGCCATGCCCACGTCAGCGCCGACTTACCCATGCCTCCGATCGCCGAGATGGAGAGCAGGTTCGTGCCCCTGGTGAGCCAGTCCGTGAGCATGCGGCGTTCCTTCAGCCGTCCGGTGAAGTTCGGCTGCAACGGATATGGGTGGACAAAGTAAGGCTGCGGCGGCAACGGCAGGAAGGCGGCAGGTTGGTTGGGCCGGTCCGCCGTCTGCTGCCAGTTGTGGATCGCCTGCACGATGTGGGTGGCGAGGTCTTCGGGAGTTGTGAACGAGTTGCGGATCAGCCCGGCCGCCCGCTGGCGGAAAGCGCGAAGGTTCTCGTTTTGGGCGTCGGGTTCTCGGATCGTAGTCAGCGGGTGATCTTCGTCAGACAAGAACAGGAAGTAGGGCTTCTTGAGCTTAACCGCAGTCTCGTATTCCATCTCTGTGTACGACTTTTCGCAATCTTCCGGGCAGGTGCCGTAAAGCTGCCCGAGGAGGATCACGAAGAGGTCGCAAACCGCGATCCGCTGGTCGTCGAAGTCTTTGATCTTGATGGCAGCGAAGTGGAAATCTTCCATGCGGACGCACTGATGGTCCATCCCCTGAAGCGCGCGAAAGGCCGCCTCGCGATGGAGTCTCAAGTCGTGCCCCGTGGAACTTAGAAACACCTTCATAAAGGTAGAATTCTTACAATCCGCCATCATATCTTATAACTCCTGAGTCCCCGATGCTTGCTTCGTGGCGCGGGCACTCGTGCCTGCCGCGTCGGGACTCGTCTCGACGCGTTTTCCTCTTCCGCCCCAACTGACTGAAGGGAATGAGACTGCCTTTGCTCTCCGGGGAGTTTCGCAGTGCTCCCAAAAAACGTCGAGACGACTCTCGACGCGGCAGGCACGAGTGCCGGCACGAGTGCCCGCGCCACAATGAGCACAAGCCCCTTGCCAAAAGGCGAATAAAAAGCGAAAATGAGGTATGGCACTCGTGGGCATCGCGCGTCTGGCGTCCCAGGGCGAACTGCTGGAAGCCAAACGCTCCGTTCAATATTTCGAAATCCCCTCGCGCAGCATTTTGAATCGCACCAAGCCGAACATGCCGTTCCAGTGGACCATCAACCCCTACCGGGGCTGCGAGTTCGGCTGCAAGTATTGCTACGCGCGCTACACCCATGAATTCATGGAGATGGACGCATTTGATTTCGAGGACCGGATCTACGCCAAATCTGCCGCCGCGCACCTGCTCCGCCAGGAACTGGGGCGCATCGACCGCAAGGAGCACATCGCCATCGGGACCGCCACCGATCCCTATCAGCCCGCCGAGCGGCGCTTCGGCAGGACTCGCTCCATCCTGGAGGTCTTCGCCCGCGAGCGCGGCCGGTTCCTGAGCATCACCACCAAATCGGACCTGGTGCTGCGCGATGTGGAACTCCTCCAGGAGATCATGCGGGGCAATGTGCTGAGCGTCAACCTGACCATCACCACCCTCGATGAGAAGCTGGCGCGGCTGCTGGAGCCTCGCGCGCCTGCTCCCAGATTGCGGCTGGAGGCGGTCCGGCGCCTGAGCGAGGCGGGGATCTGCGTGAGCGTCTTTCCCAACCCGATCATGCCGGGGATCACGGATGGCGAACGGCAACTCGACCGCCTGGCCAAGGCGGCGCGGGATGCGGGGGCGCTGTCGTTCGGAGGCGGGCCGCTGTTCCTGATGCCTTCGGCGCAGAAGGTCTTCCTACCGTTCCTGGAGAAGGAGTTCCCCGAACTGGCCCCGCGTTATCGGGAGTGGTACGAGAAGAGCGCGTACCTCGGACGGGCGTATAAAGACGCCCTGCTGCAGCGCGTGCGGCGGATCCGCGATCGGTACGGGCTGGCCTCGGGGCCCATCGAGTACCGGCCCGAGTTGTGGGAGGGCGAGGAGCAGGGAGAGCTGTTCCCTCTCGGCAAGGATACGTAGGTTGAGTGGGCTCCGTCTCCGTACGGTATTCTTTAGCTTGCCCAAGCCCTTCATCATGACTGGGCAAGCTAAAGCATACCGTACGGAGACGGGAGGACTTACCGCGAATGATTGAGACCATTTGGCATGACGCTCTCCATGCGCTCCGGGGCATGCGCAAGAACCCGGCTTTTGCGGCAACGGCGGTCTTCACGCTCGCGTTGGGAATTGGGGCCAACACTGCGATCTTCACCGTCGTCCGGGCGGTGCTGCTGAAGCCGCTCGAATATCCCGACCCGGACCGGCTGGTGCGGGTCTCCGGAGGATCGACCTACCCGCGCTATGACGAGATGCGGGCTGGGGCGCGCTCCTACAACGAAATCGGCGCCTACTTCAACGGCCTCGAGAATGTCACATTGTCCGGGGGCGCCGCACCGGAGGTCCTGAAGCAAGCCCGTGTCTCGGCCAACTTCCTCCCCATCCTGGGCGTTGAGCCGGCGTTGGGACGCGGTTTTCGTTCGGAAGAGGATGTGCGCGGCGGACCAGGCGTGGCGATGATCGGCACCGGTTTGTGGCAGCGCCGGTTCGGCGGGGATCCCGCCATCGTGGGGCAAACCATGATGCTGGGCGCGACGCCCTTCACGATCGTCGGCGTACTGCCGGCGGGTTTCCAGTTTCCGTTCTCCGGTGTGGACGTGTGGGTGACCCGGCCCGCGGAGCATCTGAACTCCGCCAGCCCAATCCTGGCGGTGTTCGCGCGCTTGCGGCCGGGGGTGACGGTCGAACAGGCAAGCGCCGAACTGGCCGTGCTCACCCGCCAATACGCCCTGGCTCATCCCGGCATGCTGGATGCCAAGCCTGGCGCACCCGCGCGGGTCACGCCGCTGAAGGACCAGTTGGTGGCGGACGTCCGCTCCATGCTGTGGATGCTGTTCGGGGCGGTGGGCTTCGTGCTGCTGATCGCCTGCGCCAATGTGGCGAGCCTG
>PMTT01000195.1 GCA_003167275.1 Bryobacterales bacterium
CCCGCGGCCTTCCTGGTTCCCGACGACCAGGATCGCATCCGGGAGATGGTGCAAGACGCCCGAGATCAGGCGACTCGCGCCCTGCGGACGGCGCCGCCCGTCGTGGATCGGGACACCCTGGACCGCGCCAGAGAGATGGTGCAGGACGCGCAGGACCGGATACTGGCTGCGCAGGACCAGGTGCGCACGGCTCAACCGCCCATGCCGCCGGAGCCTCCGTCCCCCTTGTATCAACTCACGCACCCGGGCCCTGTACAGTTAGAGCCGACCCAGCCGCCCTACGGGGTGAGCAGAGGAGTGGGCGGTGGAATCGGAAGTGGAGCCGGCGGCGGAGTGGGCTACGGGGCTGGCGGAGGAATGGACTTCGCCTTTAACTACAACTTCAATACGCCCATGGCGTTCGCCCAGAACATGACGATCGGCGCCCGCCAGAAGATGAATGACGACCGCTGGTATGACAACGGCCTCCGGGCCCTCGACAGTCACCGGTGGGACGAGGCGCTGGAGGATTTCAACCAAGTGGCCTCCCACGCCGGTCCCCGCGCCGATGGCGGCTGGTATTGGAAAGCCTACACGCTTAACCGCCTCGGCCGCCGCGATGAAGCCCTGGCCGCCATCGCCGAGCTGCGTAAATCGTACGCCACCAGCCGCTGGCTGGACGAAGCCAAGGCGCTCGAAATCGAAGTGCGGCAGGCCTCCGGGCGGCCGGTTTCGCCCGAAGCCGAATCCGACGAAGATCTCAAGCTGATGGCCCTCAACGGCATCATGCAATCCGATCCCGACCGGGCTATTCCGCTGGTCGAGAATATCCTCAAGGGCTCGGGTTCCCACAAACTGAAGTCGCAAGCGCTCTTCGTGCTCGCGCAGAACGGCTCTCCGCGCGCACAACAGATCGTGGAGCAGATCGCCAAAGGCGGAGGCAATCCCGATCTCCAGGTGAAGGCCATCGAATACCTGGGCCAAAGGCGCCGGCAGTCCAACAACAGCCAGAACCAGCTCCTCATGGATATCTACAACTCCACCAACGATTTGCGGGTCAAAGGCGCGATCATCGACACGTTCCGCAACACCCGCGACACCGAGCGCCTGGGACAGATTGCCAAAACCGAGAAGAATTCGGATCTCCGGGAACGGACCTACAGTCAATTGGGAGAAGTTGCCGGCCAACCCGAGCTCTGGCAACTCTACCAGGCCGAGACCACGACGGATGGGAAGATCTCCATCCTTCGGTTCATGCATCGAAACGGCAATGCGGACAAATTGGTTGAGGTGATCAAGACCGAGAAGGATCCCGGCGTGCGCCGTGCGGCGATCAGCGCGCTGGCGAACCAGGAAAACAGCTCGGCCGACCGTCTGGTTGCGATCTACGGCTCCGAGCAGGATCCGCAACTCCGGCAGGCCATTGTCGACGCCCTCTCCGGCCAACGGAGCGCCAAATACCTCATTGATCTGGCCCGTGCCGAAAAGGACCCCAAACTGAAGTTCAAGATCGTTGAGCGGCTCTCCAACATGCATTCCAAGGAAGCCTCCGATTACCTGCTGGAGATTCTCTCTAAATGAAGCCGGCGATCTGGTTGTTAGCTGCCGCTATGCCGCTGGCCGCGCAGCCCAAATTGTTGGTCAACGCGCAGGTCCAGACCCACTCTGCGGCCGCCGGGCTGGAGAGCCAGTTTAAGGCTCTCCTTACGGCCCAGCCGCAGCCCGCCTGGATCGCATACAGCGTGCCTTCGGTCCGTACGAACAACCTGGGGTGCGATTACGTGCGCGACGGCTTCACCCAGCCGGGCGTGGTCCACCTGGAGTCGCCCGACCACGCTGTGATCCTGTTTCGGATAGAAGGCAATGTGGTGAACCGCATCCGGACGCTCTCTCCGGACTGCGAAATCGATGCCGGCGGCGTGCCGGTGCACTGGCTGACGGACGTTCAGCCCACGCAGAGCATCGCGTTGCTGGTCTCGTTGATGCCCGAGCGCGACCGCATCGGCGAGAGCCCCGTAAGCGCCATCGCACAGCATTCCGACCCTGCGGCGGACCAGGCCCTGGAGCGTTTCCTGACCCCGGACCAGCCCGAATCGCTGCGTCTCCGGGCGGTATCGGCGATCGGTTCCGCGCGCGGCCGCCATGGTTTCGACGTGCTGAAGAAGCTGATCGCGAGCGATCCGGACGAGCGCGTGCGCGAGCGCGCCATCTCCGGTCTTTCGTCGAGCAAGGAGCCCGACGCTCTCGACCTGTTGATCTCGATCGCGAAGACCGACCAGAATTCGCGCATGCGCCAGCAGGCCGTGTCGGCGCTGGCCCGCAAGCCAGGACCGGTAGTGGTCAGCACGATCTCCAAAGTGATTGAGAGCGATCCCGACCTTCAAGTGAAGCGCCACGCCGTCACGTCGCTCAATCAATTGCCGGATGGAGCGGGCATTCCGGTGTTGATTCAGATGGTCAAGACGACCCAGAATGCCGAAGTGCGGAAGCAAGCCATGAACACCCTACAGAATTCCCGCGATCCCCGCGCCATAGCCTTCTTCGAAGAGGTCCTAAAGTAGCACGGGCATTCTTGCCTGTGTTGGTTTTTCTTGCCCTGAAACCCAACACACTCTCGAAAGTCGTTGCCACCAGTGGAAAGGGCGCTCGGGTCAAGAGTGCCGATTGGAAATTTGGAAATCGGCCGCAGGATGGAATCCTGCCCCACTGACTTTCATTCGTTCGCGGTGCGCGGAGCCCACCGAAACAGGCAAGAATGCGCGTGCCACGTCGTAAAGTGAAGTCGGTTCAATGCATGCCGCGGAGTTGGATGCCCATGTAGGCTAGGGTGAGGCCGATGATCACCACGACTGAGATCCACGAGACCAGGTTCAGCCAGCGCGGGTTTACCCATTCGCCCATCAGGTCGTGCTTGTTGATCAGCAGAATCATGAAAATCAGGACCAGGGGCAGCAGCATCCCGTTCAGAACCTGGGAGAACAGGATCATCTGCACCAGGGGGAAATTCGGAATCAGCACCAGACCCGCGCCCACTACGATCAGGAGCGTGTAGAGGAAATAGAAGATCGGCGCCTCGCGCAGCCGGCGGTTTACACCCGATTCGAAGCCCAGGCCTTCGCACACCGAGTAGGCGGTGGATAGCGGCAGGATGCAGGCGGCGAAAATCGAGGCGTTGAACAATCCCGCGCTGAACAGCAGGAAGGCGTACTTGCCGAACGGCTTCAGAGCCAGCGCGGCCTCGGATGCGTCCTGGATGTCCTTCGGGGCAACACTCCAGATTGCGCCCGCGCAGGCCACAATGATGAAGAACGCCACTACATCGGTCACGATGCAGCCCACGATGACTTCCACGCGCGAGGCGGCGTAGTCCTTCGCCGTGACACCCTTCTCCACGACCGCGGACTGAAGATAGAACTGCATCCACGGCGCAATGGTGGTGCCCACCATGCCGATCAGCATGTAGATGTAACCCGGGTCGAGCATCAGCTTGGGCTCGATGCTGTGGATGGCGGCCTCTTTCCAGTCCGGTTTCACCAGGAAGCCCGAGATGACGTAAGTGAGGTACAGGACACAGGCGAACAGGAAAATCTTTTCGACGCTCTGGTAATTGCCTTTGACTACGAGGAACCACACCGCCACCGCGGATATCGGGACCGTGATGTACTTACTCATGCCGAAGAGCCCCAGGGAACTGGCTACGCCGGCGAATTCGCACATCACGTTGGCCAGGTTCACCAACACCAGCAGCGCCATTAAGAAAAACGTCATGCGCAGGCCGAACTCCTCCCGGATGAGATCGGAGAGGCCCTTGCCGGTTACCGCGCCCATGCGGGAGCACATCTCCTGCACGATGATCAGCAGCAGAGTAATCGGAATCAGGGTCCAGAGCGGCAGGTACCCGAACTTGGCGCCCGCGGACGAATAGGTGTAGATGCCGCCCGGATCGTTATCGACGTTCGCGGTGATGAATCCCGGCCCGAGGACCGCGAAAAACACGGCGATGTGGTAGCGGAAACGGCTTAGGAATTTCGGCATCGCTACCTCTGCCTCAGTAAGGAGATGATGTCATCGGCGGTGATCGCCCCGGCGAGTTTTCCCTCGTCGTCGACCACCGGCAAGGTCAGGAGGTTGTACTTATCGAACAATTCGGTGACGCGGTCCTGCCTTTCATCCACGGAAACCTGGATGAGGGTTTCACTGGCTAAATCCTTGAGCTTGGCGTTGGCCGACGCGATAAACAGCCGCGCCAACGGTATCGACGCCGAAAGGCGTTCTTCGGCGTCCACCAGGAACAGGGTGTTGAGGCCTTCGAGCAGGTCCTCGTTACCGCGAAGCGCGGCCAAAGCATCCATCACCGAAGCGTTCTCATGCAGCGCCACGTATTCGGTGTTCATCATGCCCCCAGCGGTGTCCTCTTCGAATTCCAGCAGTTCGCGCACTTCCGTCTTGGGGGCCGAGTCCATTTCGTCCAGGATCTCTTCAGAGGTCTCTTCCTCCATCTCCGAAAGGATGTCGGCGGCCTCATCGGGCGCCATCTCCTCCACGATATCGGCGGCCTTCTCCGGCTCCAGGGCTTCCAGGATGCTGGCCTGCATCTTGGGATCTTCCACCTCGGAGAGGGCGTCGGCAGCCGCCTCGCTGTCGATGGTCTCGAAGATGGCCTCGCGCTCGGCCGGGCTCAATTCCTCGACGATATCGGCCAGGTCGGCCGGGTGCATCTCCTCCAGTTTCTGGTAGGAGATGTTCAGGCGCAGACGGCGCAGCGGATCGGGCTCCAGAACATTGGCGAACTCCCAGCGGATGGAATTGGGCGGGATGGGCTCCTGCAGCCGGCGGATCCATTGGGAGGGCAGCGCGCCCTGCAGCAGGCGCCGGACGATGCTGCGGACGCCAATGTCCACCTCCAGCACCGAGAGGGTGTCGCGAACGCCGTCGTTTTGGATCCCCATGGTGATGTCGTTCACGCGCACCACCTTGCGGCCGGTAACATCGATGATCTGCTGGTCGAGGAGATCCCGCCCGATCCTGAGCATGTACTCATCGTCGTGATACGGCACGAGTTGCTCTTCGCTGAGGGAGATGCCTTTGCCCAGGACGATGGCGCGGACCTGATCGTAGCGGACGGTGAGCCACGCATCGCCGCCGCCGATGAGCAGACGGTCGATGCGGGAGGGATGGACCAGCGGAACGATGGCGCCATCCCGGACCTTGCCAATGCGCCGTCCCTTGCGGTCCAGCACCGGCATGGCCAGCAGTTCTGTAAAAAACAGGAAGCGGTCCGCCATCGAAATATCCCGGCGCCACAGAGCCCGAGCGCGAATCGGGGCAACTTTCGACTTTGGTCCTGCGAGTGCGCTCTACACGAGTTTCTGACGCCACTCCCAATATGGCGCATCCAGTTGTGAAGCCGCAAGGGAAAACTACCAAAACGATTGGGCCACGAATGAACACGAATGAACACGAATAAAACGAAGCCAGGATCACGGCTGGCGTGTTTCCAGGTGGGGCCTGCTTTAGCTTGCCCTGAAATGGCTCTTGGAGGAGGTCCCCAACGCCGCGGCCGCCCGGCGGGTGTCGTAAGGCGCCGCATTCGGGGTCTTGCCTTCTCTTTTATTCGTGTTCATTCGTGTTCATTCGTGGCCCAATCTTCTTCTTGAAATGTTTGAGATTTGTGGTGGCTCCGAACAACCAAGAGCTTGGGCCACGAATGAAGTTACAATTTCGACTTCAGTTTCCAGCGCGAATTGCCGGGCAGCATAATCATCGAGGCGGCTTTCATCAGTCGCGAGTCGCGCCGTCTGCCGCAGGCCTTAAACGTGAACTCCGCACCTTACATGTTCGTCGACTCGGCCTCCAGCCAATCCTTTGCGCAAGCTTACGACCTGATCGCGAACGCACTTCGAGCGGGGCAGGCAGCGCCGACGGAACCGTTCTTCGAGAACCAATTCCCGGGTTTGGCCAAGTTGAAGGGGGCCGCGAGCGCGACGGCGTATATCGTGGGCGCAAACAAGTCGTCCTTCACTGCGGGCAACGTTGGCGCCATGTTCCTCAACCTGGACACCTACCGGCGTCAATTGGGCCTCCAAGGCTATGACAGCGATCAGGCGCAGGTCGAGTTCATGCGAACCTACGGGGGTACGGAAACTACAACGCCGGAATTCTCACGCTCACCAAGCGCCTGTCGCATGGTTTCACGATCAGCGGCAACTACACCTACGCCAAGGCCCTCGACGACGGTCTGTCCAACCAGAACAACGCCGGATTCTTTTCGAACAGCTTCAATCCGAGCGTGCAATACGGTCCTTCGAGCTATGACCGGCGGCACGTCATCAACGCGTATTACCAATACGACCTCCCCGCGGGGAAGGGGTACCGGTTCCACGGCGGACCGGCCGTCGACTGGTTCCTGGGCGGCTGGTACACTTCCGGCGTCTTTTCGAAATGGACGGGCGTGCCGGTGAAGGTTACGGAGAGCAGCCAGGTATGGGGCGGCGGCACTGCGACGATCGGGGCCACCGATTACATGGTTCCCACTGCGCCGCTCCCTTCGACGGGGCTAAGCCGCAACGTGGCGAATAACACGACGTGCTCCAACAGCATCTTCAACGGCACGGTCGGCGGCAACGTGGGAGGGGCATCCGGATCGAACATGGATCTCTTCAGCAATCCGGGAGCGGCACTGTGCGGGTTTAACTACATCCAGCTCTCTTCCAGAGGACGCACGGGAAGCGCGAACCCGATGTACGGGCTTCCGTTCTGGAATTTCGACATGCGCCTCGGCAAGACCACGGCGATCAAAGAGCGGTTCAAGCTGGAATTCTCGGCGGATTTCTTCAACATCTTCAACCACGAGAACTTCAACAATCCTTCGCTGAGCATCGGCAGTCCGGCATCCTTCGGGGTGATCACGGGGACCTATACGCCGCCCAATCGGACTAACAGCGCGCGCTGGATTCAAATGGGGCTTCGCCTGAACTTCTAGGGTGCACCACGAGGTGGGCCACCCGGGCCACGATGGAAACGTGCCCGGGGGCCACTTAGACTCTGGGTTGAGAGATGTTGGGCGGCCACAAGAAAGATAGGGCCACGGATGAAACTGAAGGAAGCGGTCTAGTCCGTTAATGATGGCCGGCAGGATGCTGGTCTTAATTCGTGTGTATTCGTGTTCATTCGTGGCCCAATCGCTTTTGGCTCCCTGAAAAAGCGAGAGGCCCCGTTTTGCGTGAGGGCCTCTCGATTTCCGCGTTTTTCGGCGTCCGGCATCAGTGGCCGAACTAGAACCGCAGATACCCGCCCACCTCCAGATAACGTGGGGTGGATTGTGTGCCGGTGATCGTGGCGAAGCCGTTGTAGTTGTTGGTGCCGTTCGCGTTGGGAATCCAGCAGCAACTGCCGCCGGGGTTGGAAAACACCACCGTATTCGTCAGGTTGTATGCCTCACCCACTAACTGGAACTTGAGCTTCTCCTGCTTGAAGGCAAATGTGCGGGTGATGCTCGCATTCATCTGGAAGAATCCGGGCCCGATCAGCAGGTTCCTTCCGGTGGTGCCCAGGACGCCACCCGGCGGATTGGCAAAAGCCGAGCCGTCGAAATAGGGATCATTGGAGTCATGCCCGCCCAAAATCGCTACCACCGGATTGATCTGGCTGGCGCTGGTCCCCTGGCCGCCGGCGTTGATGCTGGAAGTCGTCCCGACCGTGAACGGCAGGCCGCTGAACCGGCTGAGGATGCCGGAAATCTGCCAACCGCCGACGATCTGGGCTGCCGGTCCGCTTTTGAGCATGGTGTGTCCTTTGCCGAAGGGTAAGTTGTATACCCAGTAGATGTTCAGTGTCTGGGCGCGGTTGATGCCGGACAGTTGCTTGTCCAGCGCGTAAGATACCGGGTAGGCGCGCCAAAGAGTGGCGTCGCCGTTGTCGCCATTGGCGTCATTCATGGACTTGGAGAACGCGTAGCTGGCGCCGATCAGCGAGCTGCCGATGCGCTTCCTCACGGTGGCCTGCAAGCCGTTGTAGGTCATATCGCCGAACGGCTCATACGAGTTCATGTCGCTGGTGACGTAGGGATAAAGCAGGCGTCCGGCGGTGCCCGTGCCGGGAAGGGACCCGTTGATATTGACTCCCATGTTCAGGTGGACTCCATGTGTGCCCACATACGCGAGCTGCGCCGTCAGGGTCGGGGAGAGGTCGCGCTGAACGGTGAAATTCCAGCTCTCGTAATAGCCACGGTCGAAGTTCGCCGGGAAAGTCACGGTGCTGACACTGGGCAGATAGGTAGTCAACGACGCCGTGGGAGACGGCTTGATCGTGCCCGTCGAGATGGTCGGGAAGTTGGGCAAGGGAACGCCGTCCGACAGCGAGACCTGGGTGGCGCCGTCTGAGAACGGAACGCCGGCATAGCTGATGAATTGGTACGAATTCAGCGGCTGGTAGACCTGGTTGACAATCGCCGGGTACTGGTTCCGCTGGTTGCGCATGTTGTCGGGATCGACGCTGATGCCGAAACCGCTGCGGATCACGGTTTTCTCGCCGAGGCGGTAGGCCGCGCCGAGGCGCGGAGCGAAGTCCTTTTTATTGGCCGTGGCGCCGGTGTTCCACGGCACGCCGCCTTCGCCACCGACTAAGATGTTATCCGTTGAAGGATCGAAGCGGACCGCGCCGAAATGGTCGTGCGAGTAGATCGGGTAGTATTCCCAGCGCAGGCCGTAATCGATCGTAAGGCTCCTGGTAACCTGCCACTGGTCGCGCGCGTACACCGACCAGTTGGCAAAGCGTAGCGCGATGGGATCGGTGAATTGTGTCACCTTGCCGGTCTCCGACGGAAAGCCGAGGAGGAACTGCGCCCACGAGTTGGAAGGGCTGCCGGTGTTAATCGCCGTGCCGCCTTTCAGGGCCGCCAGTGAGCCGTCAAAGCCGAAAGTGCCGCGGGCCGTGCCGAAGGTTCCGCCCTGCGGCTGGAAGTGATTCAGCGCGAACTTCTCGTATTCGAAGCCGGCACGAATGTTGTGCGCGCCCTTGATTTTGGTCACGTTGACGACGCCGGTGTATTGGTTGTCGCGGAACTGGAAGGGGCTGCCCGTATTGGTGTTTCCGATGTTGGCCATGCCGGCGATCTGGAAGCCCGGAATGCCTTCGTAGTTCGGACCGACGCCATTGGTGCCCGGGATTTTCAGCATGCTCAATCCGTAATCGCCATCCTGCGGGTCGCCATTGGCGCCGATGTTCTGCCGCGAGTAGCCTACGTTGCCGTCCACCAGAAGCGTGGGCGAGATGGAATAGGTGAGGCCCGATGCCGCCACCTGTACTCGGCCTCCCGCATGACCCGGATTGCCCCCGTTAAAGGCGTCGCCGCCCGCGGGGCCCAGAACCAGCGGGGCTACGATATCCATGGGAGAAATGCTGTACCGGCCCCAGATCATCGCCTTTTCATTCGGATTGTAGTTGACCTTCCAATCCCAGCGATCCACGCTGTACGTCGTACTACCGTAAGCGTCGTAATTTGCCGTAAACTGATTCGCCCTGGTCAGCGCCGGCAGAAGCGCCGTGAGTGTGGCCGACGCCGAAGCGATACGGTTGGAGGGAATTATGTTCCCGGGGAAGGCTACCCGGCCGGTACCGTCGGCATTGCCCGTCAGCGGATCGTAGATCGTGGTAGGGGTGCCGCTGAAATCGCCGGTGCGCATGGCCGCGGTGGGCAGAGTGAGGTTGGGATCGGCCGCGTATTGGCTCTGCTTGGTGCCCTCATAATCCATGAACCAGAACAGTTTATTCTTGCCATGAACGATCTTGGGAATCCAGACCGGACCGCCGATCGCGAATCCGTACTGGTTTTGGATGTTCTTCGCCAGGCGGCCGGGGTGGCTGAAATAGTTGTTGATGGCGGCAAAATCGGCGTTGGTATTGCGCTCGAACAAAACTCCGTGCAGATTGTTGGTTCCCGATTTGATGATGACGTTGATCGCCGCGCCGCCCGCCGCGCCCTGCTCGGCGTCGAACGAGTTGGTGCTCACACTGACCGTCTCGATGGCTTCCGGGGACGGCACGTACGCGATGTTGACCGGCAGCCAGGGATACGAATCGGTCGCGCCATCGAGGCGGGTGTTGTTGGCTTGGGACGAAATGCCGTTCTGCGATACCGTAATCGCGCGTTGCGGGTTGCCGGCCGCCGAATTGGCTTCGCCCGTGCCCGCCGTGGTGTTCGCCCCCGGCTGCAGAAGCAGCAGCGCCTGGAAGTTTTTGCCTTCCGTGCCGTTGTATGGCAGGCTCTCCACTTCCTGCGACGATATCTCCGCATGGATATCGGCCTTGTCGGTTTGCAGCACCACCTGATCGGCAGAGACCTCTACCGACTGGGTGATCGTGGCGACCTGGAGTTGCACGTCCACGCGCCGCACCGCCGATACCTGCACCAGAATGTCGGTTTCGATGAAAGTTTGGAACGATTTAGCGGTGACGGTGATCTTGTAGAGACCTTCTTGCAGGTTGGTGAAACGGTAGATGCCACGTATGTCCGTGTCGGCTTCGCTCTTGACGTTGGTGCCCTGGTTCACGGCTTCCACGTGGACCCCCGGCACCGCGGCGGCGGTTGGATCGATCACGTTTCCGGTGAGCGATCCATAAAGCACCTGGGCTTGTCCGCGATGAGAAACCCCGGCGATCGCCAGGAGGATTACGAAAACAGACACTCGAATGCGATGAATCGACATAGATCTCCCTCCTCTATTCCGTCAGTCCGCGAAGCCAAACGCGCCTTGCAGACGTTTCGCCAAACCCCAGTTATTTTGAACGGTTTGCCGGCTCACCCCAGCGCCGACGTAGAGAGCTTCCACCAGGACGCCCGGAACCCCGGCGGAACCCGGATCGGTCACCTTTCCGGTGAGCGACCCAGAGAGCACCTGCGCGCACCCTGAAGCGCGCATTCCGACGATCGCGAGCAGACCAACTGCGCAGTTGATCGTAGATCGACCAATCCCAGTCATCAGAACGAACCTCTTTGCCTCGGCGAAAAGGGTCGGAATGTCCCCCCTGCGGACAAAGCATCATGCCACCGAAGCAATTAATTTTCCTATCAAACTATAGGCGCTATTTCGGAACTCTGTCAAGGGCGGAGGTGCGTATCAGTTTTAGGGATTTCCCGGTTCCACCGCGGCAACCGCTCCCTTACGGTCGCGGCTCGGTTGCGGCTGTTGCTGATTCAGCGTGAGTTACAGAGCCGCGACCGTGAGGGAGCGGTGTTGACTGGTGAGGAAATCCCCAAAACGGGTAAGCTCCCCAAGGGTGGTGGAAAATGGTCGCCTGTGGGAGGCCGGACGGAGGACTGTGTTGGTGGCATGGAAACCAACACAGGCATGAATGCCGGCATGAATGCCCGTGCCACAAGCACGGAGCTCCCCTTATCACTTCGCGTCGGGGAGAATCTCGATATAGTCGATGCCGGCGAGTTCGCCGCCATTGGGCACGCCCTCGATCCGGATTTCATCTCCGGAACGCAAGGCGATGCCGGGGATGTCTCGGCGGGTGGAAGAGGAACTGTCCATTCTGCGGAATGCCAATGGGGCCTCCCGCTTCGGCACACGGTCGGCGGCGGTCCACTCGTCGACCACTTGATTCGCCACCCACAGACGAAAATGGGAGACACCGGCGTTCTGGTCGAAATACTGGACGTGCAGCGTATGCCAGCCGGCCGTGCCCTCGTAGCGCAGACTGGCGGTGCAGCGCGCCGCGGCACAGGCGACGGCCTTTCCACCTGAAGCGGCCTCCCACGGGGTGATATCGCGAACTGTGTATCCCTCCAGGTTCATAGACTCCGCCTCGAAGCGGCCGGGGTAATGGCCCACCCGGCCCTTCGCATCGGCAATCCCAGAGGCGCGCAGGAACCAGTTCGAAACCGCGTCCCGCCAGACCTGCGCCTGGCCTGCCTGATACTCCAGTTGCTGCAGCACGGCGCGGTAGCGCTGTTCGTCCACGCTGCCCTTCAAGGCCTTCCACGCCCGCACATATCCGGTCACCGCGTCCGCGCCCTCGTAGTGCGAATCGTAGATGTACTGGATGACGGTCTTGCCCGAAGCGAGCTTGTGAGTATATGGGACATGGTGCAGGAATAGAAGCAGATCGTCGGGGCATGTCTCGACGGATTCGTACGTGCGGGCCACCGCCGGGCGGTACTGGCCGATGTATCCGGTTCCGGTGGCTACCGTCCGATCCATCCCTACACCCTTCTCGTCGGCGTTGTGCCACTGACCCCAACCGTTGCGCTCAGAGGCTTCCACGCTGACGCCGTAGTGGTTTCCGACAATGTCGGTGAGGGTCTGCAAGCCCAGNNCACCTTGGGATCGTCGCCGAAGGTGAGGCGCGTCCACTCCTCGACGATTTGCCGCGCGCTCAGATTGGGGTTCCACGCGAGGCGGCCGAAGCCATAGAGATTCGCCTGCGAAAGGTGGTTGCCGAACCAGTTGTCGTCCAGGCCGACATTGACCACGCCCACGAAACCGCCGGTGGGACGGTGGAAGATTTTGCCCGCTACCAAGGCTTTGACCGGGGTGGGCTGGACAGGCTGGGAAGCCTGTCCCACACGCATGTCGAAATCCAGGGCCTCCTTCCACATGGGGACCAGAAACACGGTGTGGCGGTTCTGGCCGAAGTACTCCTGGGTGACCTGCAATTCGATCGCCTGGTTGGTCTTTTCGAGCGCTCCAAACAAGGGCGACGCGGGCTCGTGCACCTGGAAATCGATGGGGCCGTTCTTGATCTGCACGATGACGTTGTCGTCGAAGCTGCCGTCCAGCGGATGGAAGTTGTCGTAGGCGGCGCGGCCTCGGTCGTTCTTGGGGTTGCGCCAGTCGGCGTGATGGTCGTACACAAAGCCGCGATAGAAGAGCAGCCCACCGTGCGGCTGGAGCGCGCGCGCCACCACGTTGGCGGCGTCGGCGTGGGTTCGTCCATAAGTGGAAGGGCCTACGCGGCCCTCGGAATCGGCCTTCAGAACGAAACCGGCCAGGTCGGGGACGGCGGTGTACAGATCGTCCGCGCGGGCCTTCCACCATTGGACGACGTGCGTGTCGAGCGGATCGAAGGTGTCGAGACCGCCGAGACTTTTTGGGCTTCCGAAGTCCACCGCGATGACCACGCGGACGCCCCAGGCGCGGAACTCGCCGGCGATGCGGGCGATCTGCGGGATGAAATCGGAACCCAGCACGCGCGGGTTCGCGTTGACACTATTGATGGCGCATCCGTTGATTCCGAGAGATGCCAGCAGACGGCCATACTCGCTCACGCGGCTCAAATCCTCGCGGACATGCAGGTTGTCCCAAAAAATGGACCGCCCGCCATAGCCGCGCTCGATGGTGCCATCGAGGTTGTCCCATTGGTTGACCCAGCGGACCGGAGCATAGGGCGTTTGCTGGTCATTCAACACGGCGACGGACTCTCCGTTTCCGATTCGCCGCAGGAAGGCGAAGACACCGTAGAGCACGCCACGATCGTCCGAGCCGGCGATGACGGTGTGCGTGACGCCACCCACCTTGACGGTGGTCAGCCAAAAGCCGTCGGGGCCGATCTGAGCATCCAGATGCAACTGCGGGGCAGCCTGCCGGATCTGCGCCAATGTGCCCAGAACGACGGCACCCTCTGTAGGGAGTTGACTTTCCACCCGCAGCGTACGGCCGAGCATGCCGCGAATTCCGCGAATCAATTCGCGCCGGGCACTATCGAGGACCGGCGAATTTCCGAAAGTGACGACTCCTGCCGGCACTGCGGTGCGGTACTGACGCATGGCAGTTTCGCTCAACGCGTCGTATCGAAGCCAGGCGCTGGCGCCCGTTTCGGCGCTGAGGCTGAGGGCGGCGAGCGCGCCGAGAATCCAGATCTTGCGCAGCATGTGCGGGTTCTCCTGTCTCCTGTACGGTATCTCTCCTGTACGGTATGCTTTAGCTTGCCCATTCACAATCAAGGGCCGGGAAGCTATACCCTACGATAGAGATTTAGTTGTAACGGCAAACAATATTGTACCGCCGCCTGTGAGTCAATCCGCTGCCGCCGTGGTATAACCACACCATGCGTCTAGCCCTTGTCCTGTTCGGTCTGGCGTCCCTGGCTTGGGGGGCCGACACGCGGCCCAAGGTGCGCGCCATCACCGCGTTCATCAACATCGATCCCAAGACCTACGCCACGGAAATTGAAAACACGATGCAGTTCCTGAACAGCGCCCGCGAGGCGTACCGGGGCGCGGGGTTCGAGGTGGAAGGAGTGCGCATCGTCACCCAGCCGTTCACCCGGTATATCGCCGGGATGAAACGGGAGGAGGCTCTGGCCTTTTTCCATAAGCTGGATGAGCTCTCGACGAAGCTCAAGTACGCGCCCAACATCGGGACCGCCATGCTCGGCGATGGCGACGACACTTCGCAGTTGGATCTGCTGGCCACGGTGCTGGCGACCACGCGGCTCAACGCGAGCTTGAGCGTGGCGGGCGAGGACGGGGTCCATTGGCGCGCCATTCGCGAGGCCGCCAAACTCATCAAGAACACGGCCGAGCGCAGTTCGCACGGCGGGGGCAACTTCAACTTCGCGGTGACGGCGATGGTGAAACCGTACGGTCCGTTTTACCCGGGGGCGTACCACTTGGGAACCGGCCACACTTTCGCGGTGGGGCTGGAAGGCGCCAATGTGGTGGCGGAAATATTCGCGCAATACCACGAGCCGCGGGAGGCCGAGAAACAACTCGCGGCGGCGCTCACCAAACACATGCGCGATGCCGAGGCGGTGGCGATTAAGGTCGCCGGAACCAGCGGCTGGACGTATGCCGGGATCGACCCGACACCGGCGCCGTTGGGAGACGTCTCGATCGGCCGCGCCATTGAATCGTTCACCGGAGGGCCGTTCGGTGTGAGCGGCACCATGACGGCGGCCGGCATCATCACGCGGGCGGTGCAGTCGGTACCGGTGAAACGGGTGGGATATTCGGGCCTGATGGTCCCCGTGCTGGAGGATAACGTTCTGGCGAAGCGGTGGGCGGAAGGGACATTCAATATGGATTCGCTGCTGGCCTACTCGGCGGTGTGCGCCGGCGGTCTGGATACGGTGCCGCTGCCGGGCGACACCAGCGAAGAGAAGATCGCACGCATTCTGGGCGACGTGGCTTCGCTGGCATACAAGTGGCAAAAGCCGCTGGCGGCGCGCCTGTTGCCTGTGCCGGGCAAGAAGGCCGGAGACCGGACCGAGTTCGACGATCCGCGCATGGCGAACACGATCATACGGTAGGGCGGGCGTGGCAGGCTGCGTAACCGTTTTAGGTATTTCGCGGCTCAAGCGGGCAACCGCTCCCTGACGGTCGCGGCTCGGTTGCCGGCTGTGGCTGATTCAGCGTGAGTAACCGAGCCGCGACCGTAAGGGAGCGGTGTTGACTGGTGAGGAATTCCCAAATGGAAAGCATCGGGCGGACGTCACGGGTTTCGCGAAAAAGAGGGACGCGAATCTGGCGGGGCGCAAGCGGTGACGGTGGTGGCCGAAAGTGCAGCGCCTGACAACCATGCGTCCGCTGAGCAGCATTTTCCAATCGAAAAATGATCATGAAATCGGATGAAGTGGGGGGTGGTCCGCTGGCGTTCCTTTCTGTGGGTTTTTGAACTCCCGATGCCGACCAGCGGGAGGCCCTGCGGGTTCCCCTGGTGTTTTGGTTTTCCTTTATAGGAAGGT
>PMTT01000576.1:0-1778 GCA_003167275.1 Bryobacterales bacterium
GGGCAGATGCGGCCGTAGTGGGTGGGGTGCACGTCGCGGACTTCGAAACCGGCGCGCTCACGGGAGAGACCGCCTGGTCCAAGAGCCGAGAGACGCCGCTTGTGCGTGATCTCGGAGAGCGGGTTGGTCTGATCCATGAACTGCGAAAGCTGGCTGGAACCGAAGAACTCGCGGATCGCAGCCATCACCGGTTTGGCGTTTACCAGGTCGTGCGGCATGGCCGTCGACATTTCCTGGTAGACCGACATCTTTTCCTTGATGGCGCGCTCCATGCGCACCAGGCCGATGCGGAACTGGTTTTCCAGCAGTTCGCCCACCGCGCGCACGCGGCGGTTGCCCAGGTGATCGATATCGTCCACCGCGCCGATGCCCCGGCGCAGTTTCAGCAGGTACTTGATGGTGGCGCGGAAGTCTTCCGAATCGAGCGTCCGCTTGTCCAGGCTGGTGGCGTCCGACTTGTCGAACAGCTTGATATTGAACTTCATGCGGCCCACGCGCGAGAAATCGTACTTGCGCGGGTCGAAGAACATGCCCTGGAAAAGCTGCGTGGCGGTGTCGAGAGTCGGCGGATCGCCGGGACGCAATTTGCGGTAGATCTCGATCAGCGCTTCATTCTGGGTTTTGACCGCGTCCTTGCGGATGGTCGCGGAGATCACCGTGCCCACATCGTCGCGCTCTGGGAAGTAGATTTCGAAATCGTCGATCCCGCTATCGAGCAGCTTGGAGAGGGCGGTAGCGGTCAACTCGCTATTGGCGTCGATCAGCACTTCGCCCGTCGTCATGTCGACGACATCGGCGACTACGTAGGCCCCTTCCAGATCGTTGACCGCGATCTCCACCTGCTGGATCTTGGCCTTCTGGATTTCCTTGAACAGGGTGGAGGTGATTTTCTTGCCCTGGCCCACTACGGTCTCACCAGCCTTGCCGGTGATGGCGTAGGAGAGCTTCAGGCCCGTCAGCCCCTCATCCACGTTCCAAAGCAGCTTCTTTTCTTTGAGCGAGATCTTGCTCACGCGATAGAACGCGCGCAGAATCTGTTCATCGGTCTTATATCCCAGCGCCCGCAGGAAGACCGAACCGTAGAACTTCCGTTTGCGGTCGATGCGGACGTACAGGATGTTCTTGTTGTCGTACTCGAATTCCACCCAGCTTCCGCGATAGGGGATGATCTTGCCGAGGAAGTAGCCCTGTGCGGGAACCCGCTCGAAGAATACCCCCGGCGAACGGTGCAACTGCGAAACGATGACGCGCTCGGTGCCGTTGATGATGAACGTTCCGTTGTCCGTCATCAGCGGGATTTCGCCGAAGAAAACTTCCTGCTCTTTGATGTCCCGGACGCTCTTCTTCTGCGTCTCCGGATCTTTGGAGTAAACCGTCAGCCGGATGGTGACCTTGAGTGGAGCGGCATAAGTCATGCCACGCTCCTGGCACTCCTGCATGTCGTACTTGAGTTGCAGGCCTACCGGGTCGCCGCACTTGTTGCAGAACGTCACCACGTTCTTGTTGAAAGTCCCGCAATGATTGCACAGGATGTCCCCGGCGTGGAAAGGATCGGTGCGGATAGTGGCGCCGCAATTCCGGCAGGTGGACCGCAGATGGTGCAACCCCTTCAGGTTGCCGCACTTGCNNAACTCCAGGTCGCTGACGCCGCGAAAGTCCGAAATCGGAAATACCGAGTTGAATACCGTCTGTAGGCCAATGTCCTCGCGTTCATTGGGCAGAAGGTCCATCTGCAAGAACCGCTCATACGACTTTTTCTGAACCTCAATCAGGTTCGG
>PMTT01000576.1:1808-3899 GCA_003167275.1 Bryobacterales bacterium
TGAGGCTCCGAAATGGGCGAGTGTGCGCAATGGCACGAGTGGCCGCCCAATCGAAAGCGCCTCCCGGAGCGCCGAGAGATGAGAAAGAAACAGGGGTAGGAAACGTAGTGTTTGAGTACTGCTCGCGATGAAAACGGGATCTGCGGAAGTGCAGGCGCACGAATCCTGTGAGATCGTTACGGGCACAAGAATGCGCAGAGATCCCCTCTCTGCAGTTCCGCCCGAACTGCAATTTAAGTACCAGGATTCGGGAATCACAGTCACCAATTGGGATCGACTCCGGATGAATCAAAACCCAACTATTTACTCTAACAGGATAAAGCGCCCGCGTCAAACCCCAAAAACGGGGGTTGGGGGTCGGGGGGAAGGGGGTGGGGGANNCCCAGCCCCTAACCCCCAACCCCTGTCTTTCCTTACTTCACTTCGACGGTTGCGCCGGCGTCGGTAAACTTCTTCCGGATCGCCTCGGCTTCGTCCTTGCTGACGCCTTCCTTGATGGCCTTCGGAGCGCCGTCCACCAAGTCCTTGGCTTCCTTCAAGCCCAGGCTGGTAACTTCGCGAACCGCCTTGATCACGTTGATTTTGTTGGCGCCGGTGACCGTCAGGACTACCGTGAACTCGGTCTTCTCCTCAACCACTGGAGCCGCGGCAACAGGGCCGCCCTGCACCGCTACGGGCGCGGCCGCAGCAGCCGAAACACCCAGTTTTCCTTCGAGCAACTTAACGAGCTGAGAAGCCTCCAGCAGCGTCAAGCCTTGAATCTGATCCGCAATTGCGTTAATATCCGCCATTTCAAAACTCCTTGAATTTTTCTAAAGCCTTCAGCGATCAGCTATCAGCCTTCAGCTCTCAGCGCCCCGCCGCGAGCGGTAATGGCTGAAAGCCGATTGCCGATTGCTGACAGCTCTATTGAAACTTGTTCTCTTTCACTGCCTGATCCACCACCACGGCCAGATTTCGGCCCACGGCGCCCAGCGCCGTTACCAGTTGCTGCGCCGGTGCGTTGATCAGGTACAACAATTTCGCAAAAATCTGTTCCTTGGGCGGCATCGCCGCCAGGTCGTTGATCGCCTTGATGTCGATCGCCCGGCCTTCTACCATTCCTGCCTTGAACGTGAAGCTGGGATTGGTCTTCGCGTAGGCGGTCAGCGCCTTGGCCAGCGCCACCGGATCGTTGGTCGTGTAGGCTACCGAGGTCATCCCCCGGAGCCCTTTCAGCACCTGCTCGGCGGCCGTCCCTTCGGAAGCCTTCTCGGCCAGGTTGTTCTTCACGACGCGGTATTTGCCGCCAACTCCCCGCACCACCTTGCGCAGCTCGAAGTCCTGATTCACCCGCATCTTCTCGTAGCCGGTGACAAACAGATTCTTCAACTGCGACAAGTCCTGGCGCAGAGCATCGACGTCTTTCTTCTTGTCTTCCTTCTTTTTCATGGAAACACCTGTTGGGCTTTTAGACCGCTGCCGCCTTCACGCTGAACGCCGTCGTGTCGATGGACACGCCCGGCCCCATGGTGGAGCAGATAGTCGCGCTCCTCACGTACTTGCCTTTGGCCACGGCCGGTTTGGCCTTGATCACCGCCGTGATCAGGCTCGAGGCATTCTCAACGAGTTTTTCGGCCGAAAAGCTGATCTTGCCGAGAGGAGCGTGGATGATGCCGGTCTTGTCCACCCGAAACTCCACCTTGCCGGCCTTTACTTCCCTGACGGCCTTCGCCACATCCACCGTGACCGTGCCGGTCTTGGGGTTGGGCATGAGGCCGCGCGGCCCGAGAATCTTTCCGAGTTTACCCACCGAGCGCATCATGTCCGGCGTGGCCACCACCGCATCGAATGCGGTCCAGCCTTCCGACTGGATCTTGTTGACCATGTCTTCACCGCCCACGAAATCGGCGCCGGCTTCGGTTGCTTCCTTCAGCTTGTCGCCGCTGGCGATGACCAGAACGGTCTTCGACCTGCCCAACCCATTCGGCAGGACCACGGTGCCGCGCACCATCTGGTCGGCGTGCTTCGGATCGACCCCGAGGCGCATGTGGATTTCCACGGTCTCATCGAACTTGGCGAATTTGATTTTTTTGAGAAGCGGGACAGCCT
>PMTT01000576.1:4025-4827 GCA_003167275.1 Bryobacterales bacterium
GGTGTCTACTTCGATTTCGACCGTACGGTATGCTTTAGCTTGCCCACCCGATTTCTTCAGCCTCAAGCTTCCTTTTATGTCGCCCGCCGCCCGAATGGCCGCGCCGAATTCGCCGGGCTGGAAGTCTTGACGATCCTCCCGTCGCTGTCGGCCCTGACAGTACCCCAAGTACCAAAATAGTACGCCCTAGACTTATTTGGGGAAATTCTGGCCTTGTGAGAATACTCACTAATATGTTAGGTTGTCATATCCACTTTCACTTGGGGAGGTACAAGCATTGAGAAAGATTGTTGGAATGGTCCTGCTTGCGATCGGCATAGCAGGCGCTGCGGCAGCCGCCGTTCCGGAGATTGATCCTGGGTCGGGAGCTAGTGCCTTGGCACAAATTGCCGGCGCAGTACTGGTAGTCCGGGGACGACGTAAGAATTAACTTCCGCTGAGAGGCGGATTAAACCGGGGCGCCCGAGCTTCGAAATGCTTGGGTGCCATACTTTCTTTTGACCGACCACCCCAGTTGTCCATCCCGTCCCGCCGTCCTCGTGGTTGATCCCCCTATCCATGAGCCGCTTTCGCTTGGCTTCTTTCCCCGAATGGCGCTGCTGGGTATCCTGTTTGTCCTGGAACTGATCGCGATTACCGTCTGGCTCGATGCCGCAAGCTTGTTTGGCCGTGGCGGGCTCACTGGGTTCATGGGTCAGTGGGGTTCTCGGATATTACAAATGACCTTGGTGTTTGTCTCCCTGGTACTGACATTCAGTTACTTCAGGGCGAAGAACGCCATCCAGCAGCTTTCCGATCGGCT
>PMTT01000858.1 GCA_003167275.1 Bryobacterales bacterium
CTCGGACGCACACCAAAATCGGGTCTATGAGGTGTCCGCAACCACAGGCAACATTTTCGTCGTGGCCGGGAACGGAAAGTACGGGTTTACGGGTGATGGCGGCCCTGCCACACTGGCCGAATTGAATGCCCCCGCCGGCCTGGCCTTGGACGCCTCCGGGAATCTGTTGATCGCGGACAGCTTGAACAACCGCATCCGTGAGATCCTGGTGTCGCCGCCAGTCCTGAATTCGTCCCCGGCGTCGCTCTCGTTTACCGCGAAGAGCGCCGGAGCGCTGACTGATTCGCAGACCCTCAGTATCGGTAGCAATGTGTCCGGCTTACTTTACAGCCTGACCGCTACCACCACTACTGGTGGGAATTGGCTGAATGCCAGCGTCTCGACAGGCACCATTCCGGCGGCCGTGAAAATCCAGGCAGACCCCAGCGCACTCGCCCCAGGCACTTATCAAGGGTCGATCGCGATCTCCGCGCCCAACGCCAATCCTCCGAACCAAACCGTGGCCGTCATCTTCACCGTGTCGAACCCCGACTTGCCTCAATTAGGAGTGGGGGCTAAGTTCCTCACCTATTCGTTCGTACAGGGGGCGTCCCCGTCATCGCAGAGTCTTTCGGTAACCAATCAAGGCGGTGGTTCCCTCTCGTTCTCGGCCTCGGTGTCAACGGGTAGCGGGGGCAATTGGCTCGGCGTATCGCCGTCCAGCGGCGCCGCCACACCGGCCCTACCTGCATCCCTCACCGTTCAGGCGGATCCAACCGGCCTGGCTCCCGGCACCTACACCGGCACTGTGACCGTTGCGGGCGGCGCGGCAGGCGCTATCGGCATTCCCGTTACAACCACGGTGAGCGGGATTCCCCGCAAGCTCTTACTCTCGCAGGCGGGCCTGAAATTCACCACGGTCTTCCATGGTGGAGCCCCACTAACCCAGAGCTTCGCAGTAATCAATTCCGGACAAGGCGACCTCAACTGGACGGTTCAAGCGAATACTCTGCCTTCCGGCGGCGCCTGGCTCACAGTCACTCCCGCGAGCGGCGCCAGCACCGCCGGCACCTCGCTTCCACCCGTCGTGAATGTGGCCATCGACCCCTCCACCCTCGCTCCCGGCGAATACTACGGCCAGATTCAGGTATCCTCCGCGGACGCCGACAATTCACCGCAGAATGTCACCGTCGTGCTGGATGTCCTGTCGGCCGGGAGCGACCCGGGGCCCGAGGTCAGGCCTACGGGTCTGGTCTTCACGGGCGCATCCGGCAGCAGCCCGAGCTCTCAGAACGTCATGATTTCCGATCTGACCAGCACCACCATCAGTTACTCGTCCGGGCGGGTCACCGAAGACGGGCAGAACTGGTTCGTGAACGCGCCGACCAACGACACCGTGGCGCCAAATCAGCCCGTCCAAGTCGTAGTACAACCCGATTTCACGCATCTGTCTCCGGGGGTCTACAACGGCGTTCTCACTCTGTATTTCAATGGTGTGGCTCGGACGGTCAACATCCTGTCGATCGTGACCGGGAACTCCTCGTCGCAGGGGAGCGGCGAGGTGCCATTGGCCGTGACGGGGGTGCATGACGCCGGCGGTTGCTCTCTGCCCAAAGGGCTGTACCTCTCCTTCACTTCACCCGACGCGAGCACCAAGCCAGTGGCAACGCAACCCGTGAAGGTTCAGATAAGCGTAAAGGACAACTGCGGCACCGCGATGCAGACGGGCGGAGTCACGTTGTCGTTCTCGAACGGCGACCCCTCCCTCTCTCTTAAACAGAGCAGTACTGGTGTTTGGGAGACCTCCTGGCAGCCCAGGAGCGCAGTTCCGGCGCAAGTCACAATGGTGGCTACCGCATTGGAAACAGAGACCCTCTTTGGTCAGAATACCTTCACCGTGACCCTCCAGCCCGGTGGCACGACTCCTCAGTCTGGCGGCACGACCCCCGTGGTCAGTTCCGGGGTTCTCAACTCAGCCAGCCTGGTATCGAATCCGCTGATCGCTCCCGGGGGGCTGGTCACGGTCATCGGGCAGGGGTTGGCGGATGGTTGCACGACCAGCAGTCTGGACCCGCCATTAAACACCCAGGTTGTAGGTACTCAAGTCTTCCTCGACAACACGCCTCTCGCCCTGAGCTATGCCTGCACCGACTCGACACATGACCAGGTCAATGCCCAGGTGCCGTATAACCTGGCCGTGAATAGTCCGCATCAATTAATTGTGCAACGCGACCAGGCGCTTTCCGTGCCGGTCGACGTGAGCGTCGCATCCGCGCAACCCGCGGTTTTCACGGTGAGTGCGAACGGCGTCGGGCCGGCGTACATTTTCCCGATCCGGGCGGATGGAAACCAAGGCGACACGCCGGTCAGTGCTTCCGCGCCAGCCAAAGCCGGCGATCTCGTGCTCATCCAATGTGCCGGATTGGGGCTCGTGGCGCCCTCGGTGGGTCTTGGGCAGGCGACCCCGTCCACGCCGTCGGCACAGACGCTAAACCCTGTTTTGGTGAGCATCGGAGGCCAATCGGCGCAAGTCCTCAGCGCCTCCCTGATTCCGAACAGAGTCGGAGTCTACGGTGTGCAGGTCGTGGTACCGGCCGGTTTGTCCCCCGGCGACCAGCCCGTGGTTTTGACGGTTGCCGGCCAGAGCAGTCCGCCCACAGCAACGATGGCGGTCCAATAATACGTAGCACGGGCATTCTTGCCTGTGTTGGTTTTTCTTGCCCTGAAACCAACACAGGCAAGAATGCCCGTGCCACGGTGTTTTTTCACTCCACCCGAAACCCCACCGGCGCAACCACACTCCGCGCTTCCGGATTGTAGTAGGCGTACACCTCCGATGTCGCCGGCATCGCGAATAGCGGCTGGAACTTGAAGCTAAAACTCGCGCGCGTGGCAGATCGAGGGGCAGCTTGGAGATTTCAGTGGACGTCTCGTTGCCCCGCCATTCGCGTCTGTAACCGCCCAAGCTGAGGATGCCCCGAGTCGCTCCGTGACCCGCACGCCTTCCACGGGCCGCTGCCCTACGGCCGTTGCGGCTAGTACCGTAATGCGGTATCTGCCTCCGGGGGCTGCCGCAGGCGGCGCGGATTCCGCCATGGCCCCAAAAGCCGCCTGAAAGGCGGCTGCGGGCAAGATTGCCCGCCCCACAACAAGCTATTTAGCCACATCCGCCGGATCGACCGGCGTCTTACTCCCGCTGCCGGCGTATCGCACATAAGCGATCAGGTCGGCGATCTGTTCGTCGGTGTATTTTCGGACGCTGGGCGGGTGCCTCCAGGCATTGTTCGGGCTCATCGAAATCTCGCCCCGGTCCACTTCGTGCAACTCCGGCGGCATCTTCGACAGATCGTAGACCTTCACCGTACTCCCGTCCGGCCCCGGAGGCATCGCGGGGAACGTACCGGCGGACTTCACCTTCATGGATTGCACGTACTGCGTGACCGTGGAGCGGATGGCCATGGCGATCCCGGCGGGACTGAGACGGGAGACACCCTTCAGATCCGGCCCGATGGCTGTGCCCTTGCCCTTCAAAGCATGACAGGTCCCACATCCGCCCGGGGATTCGTAGAACAGCGCTTCACCGCGCTCGATCTGCGTAGGGACGGCATTCTGTGCGGCGGCACTCTGTGCCATCAACAGGAAAACCCAAATCATCGCAATATCCTCCTTCCAGAGGTTGAGACTATTTACAAATATTCAGACCTTTATATTCTGAATCCAGAATACCCCACGTTGTTGCGGAATGCAACGGTTTTGAGGTGGGACAGGCGGTTCCGCCTGTCAGCGAGCGAAGCTCGCCGCGTCCTCCTGACCAGAACGCTCGCGAGGCCAGGCGAATCGCCTGTCCCACCAGGAGATCCGGTTTCCAGTCCGACCGGCGCGTGCAAAAGGCCACAAAACGAGTACGATAGAAAGAGCATGGGTATCAACGAGAATGGGAGGCCGTCCCCCATCCCTCCTTGCGAGGGGCTCAACGTATTTGCCCTGGTGATCTACATCCCCGGCCCGCTAGGGTGTTTTCTGGACGATCTCCGAAGGGAACTGGTGCCGCATTATAACCCTCACGCCCACGTGAGCGTGCTCCCGCCGCGGCCCCTGGCGGTAACCTGGCAGGCGGCCTCGGATCAGGCGCGCGCTTTAGTCGAGGGATGGGTGCCCTTCGACCTCGAACTGACCGATCTCCAGGTCTTTCCCGTCACCGAGGTGACCTTCCTCGAAGTTGGCGCAGGCTCCTCGGATCTGCGGCGCATGCACGCGGCCATGAATGCCGGCGCGCTGGAGTTTCAGGAGCCCTTCGCCTACCACCCGCACATTACCCTGGCCCAGGAAGTCCCCCATGAGGACGTGCCTGCCATGCACGAACTGGCCCGCCACCGCTGGGCAGAGTATCCCGGCAGCCGAACCTTTCGCGTCGAACGGGCCGTCTTCGTGCAGAACACGAAGCGCGATTGCTGGGTCGATCTGGCGGAGTATTCGCTCGGCGCGGTCTCGGTCAGGTAACGTCAGCGGCATTGCCGCCGGTGTCCAGGAGTTGCCTCCCGTCTAAAGATTATCGTCGCCGTGCCGCCCACCGCCATCCCAACCGCGATATCCTGCAAGTTGAACCCTTCATTGGACCTGTGGCGCGGCGCGGTGGCCTTTGTGGCTGCTTTCCTGGCGGGAGCCATCAATTCCGTTGCCGGGGGCGGGACGCTGGTCTCCTTCCCCGCCCTCATCTGGCTCGGACTGAATTCTGTCACCGCCAATGCCACCAGCACGGTTGCCATCTGGCCGGGAACCGTCGGCAGCATCTGGGGCTACCGCAGGGAATTGCGGGGGGCCGAACCCCGATTCCGCGTGCTGATCGTCCCCAGCCTGGTCGGCGGACTGGCGGGCGCGCTGCTCTTGCGCTGGACGCCGGCCCCAACCTTCGATCGCCTGGTGCCATTCCTCATCCTCTTCGCCACGCTGCTCTTCATGGCGCAGGAAACCGTGCAGCGGATGCTCAAAACTGCCGATCCGGAGTCGCGCCGTCCCGTGAAGTGGCTGGTCGGAGAGATCTTTTTCCAGTTGGCGGTGGGGATCTATGGCGGCTACTTCGGCGCAGGCATCGGGATCCTGATGCTGGCGGCCCTGAGCATCCTGGGTCTCAAAGACATCCACGAGATGAACAGCCTCAAAGTGGTTTTCGGGGGAAGCATCAACGGCATCGCCGCCGCCTATTTTATCTGGGCGGGCATGGTCAACTGGCAATACGTCGTGATTATGGCCGTGGGTGCGATCATCGGCGGCTACGGCGGCGCCGG
>PMTT01000115.1 GCA_003167275.1 Bryobacterales bacterium
GCCCCGCGAGGGGCGCGACGCGGCTGCATCCCCATCTCTAAAGCTTCTTCAAGGTTTCAATCCACGCGCCCCGCGAGGGGCGCGACAGCGTGGGAGCGCCCGTCGTAGGAGGTAGATTCGGTTTCAATCCACGCGCCCCGCGAGGGGCGCGACCCTGTACCGACCGGTCCATCGTCACCCAATCACGGTTTCAATCCACGCGCCCCGCGAGGGGCGCGACCCGATGGCATCCACCTTGGAATGCAGGACGGCGTTTCAATCCACGCGCCCCGCGAGGGGCGCGACTAAGGGCTTCCCTGGGTTCTCTACGCAGCAATAGTTTCAATCCACGCGCCCCGCGAGGGGCGCGACCCGTGCCTGGAGCCATGATAACCGATAGCGACCTGTTTCAATCCACGCGCCCCGCGAGGGGCGCGACTCAGAGTCACCATGTCCATCGGCTCCAGCAAAGCGTTTCAATCCACGCGCCCCGCGAGGGGCGCGACGCGGACATGGATTCCGCTTACGCTTTCGCTTACTGGTTTCAATCCACGCGCCCCGCGAGGGGCGCGACCGTCTTTGTGGTGGACATGTTCGCTGGTTAGGAGTTTCAATCCACGCGCCCCGCGAGGGGCGCGACCTATTCAACTTCACGGATACTTCATCCAACACCGGTTTCAATCCACGCGCCCCGCGAGGGGCGCGACTTGAGATCATGGGCGGAGTCAGCATCTTCCAGATCGTTTCAATCCACGCGCCCCGCGAGGGGCGCGACAAAGCTCCGAGAGGCATAGCGCGATAAGCTCACCGTTTCAATCCACGCGCCCCGCGAGGGGCGCGACTACGCCGTCTAGCTTGTCGGGGTCCTGATCGTCGTTTCAATCCACGCGCCCCGCGAGGGGCGCGACCTGGGAGCCGTAACCTTCGCGGTCATCTTGGTGTTTCAATCCACGCGCCCCGCGAGGGGCGCGACATGCTGGGAGCTAGTCTCGTAGGGACTGATCAGGTTTCAATCCACGCGCCCCGCGAGGGGCGCGACAGTAGCCGTTGCGGTATCAGAGTTTCCGGTAACGTTTCAATCCACGCGCCCCGCGAGGGGCGCGACGGGCACGGCCGGCAATGTCACCGGCATAGTCGCGGTTTCAATCCACGCGCCCCGCGAGGGGCGCGACATCGTTCCATTTGGCAAGAGCGTTGCGCCTGCGGGTTTCAATCCACGCGCCCCGCGAGGGGCGCGACTAGCGCTGGGAATAGTCGGAGTAGGTGCGTGTAAGTTTCAATCCACGCGCCCCGCGAGGGGCGCGACTTGTTCACCTCCCACATCATGTTACAGATCGTCACGTTTCAATCCACGCGCCCCGCGAGGGGCGCGACTGGGTCGCCGCCCGGTACTGCGCTGGCATCGCATAGTTTCAATCCACGCGCCCCGCGAGGGGCGCGACCTTGGATCGCTGTAAAGGTCTTGCCGCTATTATGTTTCAATCCACGCGCCCCGCGAGGGGCGCGACTGCGTGACCGTCACGTCTGCCGGCTTGACGTGCGTGTTTCAATCCACGCGCCCCGCGAGGGGCGCGACTTTAATAGCCAAATGTTGATCCTATTGCACTTACGTTTCAATCCACGCGCCCCGCGAGGGGCGCGACGGTATTTGGCTCCCGCCCATACCACCGAGTACCGGTTTCAATCCACGCGCCCCGCGAGGGGCGCGACACGGACGCAGCCTCTACCTCTGTGGTCGGGTGCGGTTTCAATCCACGCGCCCCGCGAGGGGCGCGACCGGAGCGCCGGCGCCCGGAGAGAATTCATTGACCGGTTTCAATCCACGCGCCCCGCGAGGGGCGCGACATTCCGCCCGCCGTTTACGGGGCAGAGGGTAACGCGGTTTCAATCCACGCGCCCCGCGAGGGGCGCGACTTTGACATTCACTACTGCGTGCAGGTGCTCCCATGTTTCAATCCACGCGCCCCGCGAGGGGCGCGACTGCACAGTTGCGTCATGACGCGGTCGGCGTTAGCGTTTCAATCCACGCGCCCCGCGAGGGGCGCGACGAGATCGTCCGGCCCGAACGGGTAGGATTGCAGGTTTCAATCCACGCGCCCCGCGAGGGGCGCGACCCATTCCGCCTCTGGTCGACGCCATGTAGTTGATCGTTTCAATCCACGCGCCCCGCGAGGGGCGCGACACGGCGACAATGCGCTGGATGGACCCTTCGTCGCGTTTCAATCCACGCGCCCCGCGAGGGGCGCGACATCATCTCGGACGGGCAAGTGGGCACGGACATAGAGTTTCAATCCACGCGCCCNNCGCCCCGCGAGGGGCGCGACTGCCCGTCCCTATCTCTTTCAGGGCCAAGGGCCATTACATCAAATTCCGCGAACGTCCACCGCAACCATCTCCCAGAGACCCGCCATGTTTCGCCAGCGTCACGTAAACCGCTCTCCCTAAAGCGCCAGGCCTCCGGCGCGAACCCCCCCGAGTTTCCATGTCTGCTTCACGTTCGCGCAGCCTCACACGATCAAGGTCCCCTGAGGATCGTAGGTCGGCTTTGCTCCCACATGCTCCACCCGACCCTTCCAATTATTGCCCAGGAAGTAGAACCGCAGGCTGTCTTCCGCCTGGATGATCTCCCCCACCAGCTCCGCCCGAAAACGAACCCATTGCGCCGCATCCACCAGGCACTCGAATACCGAGTTCTGCACCCGCTGACCGCAGTTCTCGCAAACTCGAGCCACCCGGCGCAGCCGCTTTCGACCCTCCTCCGACTCCGTGCTCACGTCATAAGCCACTACCACCAGCATCATCGCGTCGGCCTCATTTCACTTCCAAAGAAAACTCGGATACCCATCCAGGTCGCCCCGGATAAATCTCGCCATCAGCAGCGCCTGAACGTGAGGGACCAGCCCAAACGCCACCCGCTCCTGCAGGTACGGATGCAGGATCTCCTCCTGCTTCCGCTTCTGATACGCTACCAGCACCTCCTTGCGCGTCCCGTCGTCCATCACCACTCCGCCACTCTCAGTGCGCCGGAATCCGCTCGCCTGCACCTGCCGGCGATTCACCAGCGACAGCGCCAGCCGGTCCGCAACCACCGGCCGCAGTTCCTCCACCAGGTCCAGACTCAGGCTCGGACGCCCCGGCCGGTCGCGGTGTAAGTATCCCACCGCCGGATCCAACCCCACGCCTTCCAGTGCCGCCGTCACATCGTGCGTCAATAGTGTGTAGACGAACGAAAGCAGCGCATTCATGTTGTCCAGCGGTGGACGCCGATTCCTGCCGCGAAAGAAGAACTCCTCCTCGGGCGCCGCGATCAGCCGCCCGAAGACTCCAAAGTACACCCGCGCCGCATCTCCTTCGTGCCCCCGAATCTCATCCAGCCCCGTCGTCGCCGACACGGTCTCCAGCAATCGCCCCAAGCGGCGCGCCGCCTGCTCCAGTTCCTCCGTTCCGTCTCCTTCCGCTTTATCTCGAACCGCGCGCAGCACCACCGTCCGGCAGTTCGCGATCTTCGCCAGCGTCACCGCCCGCGCCACCGCCGCGGAGCGCTCCGGCCGGTCCGCCCATCGATACTGCTCGCGTCGCAGCAGCACGTTTCCCGACACCGGTCCCGTGACGCGCGCCAGGAACTGCCCATGCTCCGTCAGGAAGGCAAGCCCCACTCCGTTCTCGGCGCACAGGTCCATCGCGAACGGGCTGCACGAAACCTGCCCGAAGCATACGATGCTGCTCAGAGTATGGATCGGCACCCGGATTCGCGTCTCCTTCTCCACTCGCACCGCGACCGCCTCCCCGTCGCGCGCCAGGTACGCGCCCTGGGTCGTCACATACAAGGTGTTCAGCAGTTGCTTCATGTCTCCGCCTCCTCGTCCCGCAGGGCTCTGGCCAGGTACCGCTCCACGGTCGTCCGTTTCGAAGTCGCCCGCGGCAGACAGCGGTCGAACAACGAGCACCGGTCGCACTTCTTCATATAGACCGCCGCCGGCGTGGCTCCCGCCGAGAACAACTGATGCATACGCCGCGCAAGCTCCTCGGTATGGGCCCGGAGTTCCGCGTCGAACCGCACCTCGGTTCTGCGCCTCCTCTTGCCGTAGAACAGCGCGCCCGACCCGATCGCCGCGCCGAACATCTCTTCGAGGCAGATCGCCTGGGCGCAAAGCTGCACCTCGTCGCACGAGTCCGCCTTCGGCTCGCCGCGTTTGTACTCCACCGGGAAGGGACGCCACCACCCCTTCCGGCCGGGCAGTTGGATCGCCCCCGGTGCCGCGCCGCCCACCTCCTGGAACTCGACGGCGTCAGCCTGCCCCGTGAGCCCCATCCGCAGCGACTGCAGGTACAGCCCGCGCGCCACCAGCACCCCCGGCCGCGACTCCGACCCCGACTCGTGGACGCGCTCATGCAAGACGCGCCCCTCCGCCGTGAGCCGGTTCTCCTCCCATTGCTGCTCGATATGGATCAGCCCCCACTGCCGCTCGCAGAAATGCAGGTGCTGGAGGCCGGAAAGGGAAAGAAGATCGTCCTCGGAGTAAGTCGGCATCACAGCATTTCGTGGATCGTGATACCCGTGGGCGGGTTCTCCTTGTCGATCGCCACGTCGTAGTCGGAGAAGGCCCGTGGCGGCGCGGAAGTATCCTTGCGGACAATCTTGATCCTGTCGAAAAGGCGGTGCGCCGGGGCGTTGCCTAGCGATGACTCATGTTCGAATACTACAAGCTTCCGCGACGCCATTTCCCCGCGGGCGGCCGAACGGTCGCTCTCGAACATGCACTGGAGAGCTTGCCACAACAAATCGAGATCCTCTTGCGAGAAGCCCGTGTCGGCAGCCAGGTGCGGCGACACGAATCCGTGCACCACATATAGGCCGTAGGGCACGATTTCTTTCCGTCCCATCGTGCGATTGCCGCCTTCCTGCTTTTCGGCCTCCTTGTCGGTGGTGACAGCCATGCGCGTGATGGATTGTTCGAGCGGCGCAATCGGGTCCACCGAGCGCGAGAAGGCGAGTTGCACAGGTCCCCGAACTTGCCCGCAATTGATGTCAGTCGACATGACCGCGCCAAACATACGGATATCGAAGAACGTCTGGCACATCCAGGCACGAGCATTATCGATCTGTCCTGCCTTCACGGCCCCCTTGGCATCGGCCTTGAGCCCGAGCGCGTCATAGGCCCTCTGATGCTGCCGATTCAATACCGCCCTTTCTTTGACGTAAATGTCATAGCCGGGCTCCGCAGGCTTGGCAAGGCAGACGAAGTTGCGAATCTTCCTCTTCAGACAAACGTCCGTAACAAGCCCGTTTCCGGTCTCAGGATCGATACGGGGCGAGTTGCCTGCGTCCGGGTCGCCGTTCGGATTGCCGTTGATCACATCGAACAACAGAGCGAAGTCATAACGCCGTGTAATTGGATTGCTCATAATTGGTTCTTCCTTTCTACTCAGAGGCCTTTCGATTCCACAGGTACGCTCGCGGAGCATTGGAATAGTGCGCCTCCCACTGCTCGCGTTCCTCGCGGTTCATCCAAATCCACTTGCGCATCTGGTGGTAGCCCAGCACGAAAAGTCCCTGCTGCTCGATATTGAGACGTGCCGGAAATCCGTTGTCCTTCGGGTCGAAGCCATCCGTCAGTTCATCCTTGAGGCGCTCCAGTCCATGGACCAGTCCGGCCGTTGCTGGGTCGTCCATGGCTTTGCGCGCATGGTGCTGCGAATTCTTCAGCAGCCGCACGAAGACCGTGCACGGCGCGGCTGAAGCGCCGCTGAAGTACCTGTCGACTACCGACGCATTGACGTCTTTGAGCGCCGCTTGTTGGATGCGCTCCAGTACCGCCATAAGCTGCCCCAGCAAATAGCCTGGACTTTCATTGTTCGGATCCATTTCGGGTTTAATCTCCTCGTACGAAGTCGTGTCGCGGTGGAATCGTTTCCATCGGTTTAGGAATGCCTTGATCAGCGCCGCGCGGGCGTCGCGGCGCAATGAATCGGAGTACTCGGTTCGTCCGATTTCCGCTCGGTAGCGTTCGATTGCGCGCTGTAGGATGACTACGCGATAGGGCATCCCGCTGAGCGCAGACTGGAGTATCTGGGCGGCCAGCGGAGGCGGGATCTGTTCTTTGTCTCCGCCCGGCGCCAAGGACCCGAGTAGGAGGGTTAGTGGAAAGTTCGGCGCCATCTCCCCCTGCTTGGGCTTCGAAGTATTGCGCACGATATCGAGGTCCGCGAAATGTTGCGCCACCTTGCCCGCGACGGCGGAGACGGTCGATTCAAACCAATCGCGCACTACCGCTCGGCCCTGCGCGCCGGAAATCGTGAGCGCATAAAATGCGCTCGGGTCGTCGACCTCCTCTGCCCGTCGTCCTCGCCAGACGGAGCGGTACATTTCGCCAACCTGTTCGGGTCTCGCTTCTAGGATCGCTTCAAACGCGTCCAGGAAATCCTCTGCCGTCCTCGTCGCCGCCCAATAACACACGACCGTATCGCCGCTGAGCCGGTAGCTTCGTCGTGGCAGAGTCAGCCCCGGCTGCACCGGGTCCGCTGGCGCGGGGTTCAGGAGACGGTTGAGCGCCGCTCCGCAGGCCTCGGCGGCGTTTCGCGAGATACAAGCGTTCTCGTTTGCTGGCCAACCGTACGACTCGAACGCCCCTTTATTGAAAGAGATCAGAGCAGCCCCGGCAGTGTTACCGCCGGCCAGTTTCATCACCTTGGGGTGTTTGTCAGCCATTGCACCGGATTCGCCGGAAACCAGGCAGCGGATGCCCGTCCCGATGCCTTCGTTGGAAGCAGCCCGTTCCGCACGCCAGAAACCTTCGACCGCCGGGCGGTCCGAAACCAGACGGTCGTGGTCGGGTTCGTAGACGAAAGCGAAAACGTCATTCGACAATGTTTCAGGAGGCAGCGTAATGCTGATTCGTCCGGCATGGAGATCATCGAGAAACTTTAGGACCGCGAGAAGCCCCTCATCTCTCGTCCCTTCGGCACACACCGCCAGCCGCTCCCGGAACGCCACCGCCCGAGCCTTTGCCTTCGCGCTGTCAACAATCTTGTCCTGTGTGCCGAGTCCGAAAACGAACTGCGCGTTGTCGGCGAGGAACTCTGGTTTTGGCTTCGATCCCGACCGGCTAGGGAGGCGAAGAGGCAACCGGAAGCCTTTGGGAACGGGGCGAAGCTTCTTTTTGCCACTCTCCGCCTCAGGCGTGCTATGCGTTCCTACAAGCCCCCGAAACTCTCCATCACGGCCTACGTGAACCAGCCATGCCACGGGCCTGACCTCAAAATCCGGATCGTCAACCAGGTTGTCACTCTGCGCCAGTCGGTACAAGGCTTGGAGGATCACGCCCCCACCTTTCCGACGGGTGAATCGGGCACCGAAAGCACTCCGTGCTCCAGTCGCGCGGCGAAGAAGACCGCTCGATTCCCGTTCGGTCCAAAAGCGATGTCCCACAACATCAGCCCCAGATCGCGTGAGTCGTCTACCGCGGCCGGGGCTGCTTCTGCCGGTAGCAATTCCGCTGGAAATTCGCGGCAACCCAGGTATGGTTGGTGAAAGTGCTGCCCTTTCTTGAGTCGGCGCTCGAACGTCTCGACGAATTTCTGTACATTGTCGGAGGAGCCTGCTCGTTCCGTCATCCGGAAGGTCGCTTCGATCACGTAGTCCACATCCCGTAGCGCGACTGTATTGCGCTGCGCGCGATCTTCGTCCGCGAAAAACGGCGTCAACGAACCGCCGTTCGCGATCGCTGCGAGAGACGGCCTCTCGGCTCGACTGTTCACCTCGTTTCGCCGGAAGCTCGTGAAGCGGATCTCGCTCAACACATGAATGCGGTGGATACACCAGGCTATGGCTGGCTTCCAGAGGACGGCTTCGATCGCCCCGCGGGCCGCGGACGGTGTGATGACCGGGTAAGAGACGCGCTCAACCTTCAACTCGGGACGCGTGAAGCAGGCGAGCGGGCCACGGGCACGAAGCCGCAGAATTGGGCTGGATGCGTGCATCAAGTCGAACCTCCAGTATTTCAGACCGTATGGTCTGCTAAGCCAGTTATATCAGATCACCAGCTTCGCTGGGTCGGGAGTCAGGTTGGAATTCAGCGTCAGGCCGAAGTCTTTGTCGTACAGGTGCGCAAAGACTTGCGAAATTGCGTGGAGACCATCACAGACTTCGTCCAACGCGCCGGCCCGGTGCAGTTGCGCGAAGGCTTCCGGGTAAATGCGTACCGAAAAGGGTTGCAGAGATCTGAGACCTTCCCGCGTCACAAATCTCCGGACATCGTTAAGTCGTTTCTCGGCATCTCCGTAGGGAACCACAACCGGTTTCGTGAAGTCGTCTTCGATCAACCGGAACTCCCGGGCGACAGTTGCAAAGTTCAGCTCGGCGCGAGCCGCCTGAATTCCGTGGGCGTCCAACGAATTTGCGAAGTAGAACGCGTCAAAATACTGGCGGCAAGCTTCCGGATCCGAGGGATCGATCGCCTCATTCGCAGCCAGCATTGTCTTCATTACCTCATAGCCCTTTCTCAGCACACCAGGTGGCGGCTGGGTCGTTGCCCGAAAGATGTAGACGCTTCCCTCGGCGGCGCGACCCTCGCGATTGCAGCGCCCCGCCGCCTGCACGATCGAGTCCAGGCCGGCCAATGCCCGATAGACGACCGGGAAGTCTATATCGACACCTGCTTCAATCAACTGCGTGGAGACCAGCAGGCAGGGTTGTTCACTTGCGAGAATCTCCCGCACCCGGTTCAACACCTCCGACCGGTGCGCCGGACACATGAGGGCGGAGAGGTGGAAAACCGGATCGCCGCGTCGCAACTCATGCAGTAGCGCGGCCAACAGTCGCGCATCGTCGCGTCGGTGAACCACGGCCAAGGCACGCTGATGTGCGCAAATCTGACCTGCCAAGACCTCCCATGTCGTTTCCCTCTCGGCCCAGTGGTACCGCACCCGCTTCAATTGTCCGGCCAGTGCGGATGGATCGGCGATGATCTCCCGCACGCCCCTCAAGCCCTGTGGCAATGCGGCCCGTTCCGCCAGAGCCGGCGGCGTGGCGGTCGAAAGCACGATGCTGCAACCGTAGTTCGTCGACAGTTCGTTCAGGCCATCCAAGATCGGCAGCAGGACTCCTGGAGGCAGGCTCTGCACCTCGTCCAAGATCACCACACTGTTGGCGATGTTGTGCAATTTGCGGCACCTCGACGACCGGTTGGCGTACAAAGATTCAAAGAACTGAACCGTCGTGGTGACGACGATAGGCGGGTCCCAATTCTCAGTGGCAAGCTGGTACCGCGTCGTGTCTTCGGATGTCGAAGGATCATAGTTACTGTGGTGTTCGATCAAGTCTCCGGCTCCAAACACCTTGCGATAGACTTCTGCGTTCTGCTCAATGATGCTTGTGTAAGGGAGCACAACGATCACGCGGCGCTGACCATTGCGCATTGCGTGCTGCATCGCGAACAACATGGCCGAGAGCGTTTTGCCGGCGCCAGTAGGAGCGGTTAGCGAGAATAGGCCAGGTGGCAAATCCGCCGCTTGCCTACACGCTGCCGCCACGGCATTCCTCGCAGCGTTGATTGGAAAGCGCTGCTGTTCGGCAGAGAGTCGCTGAGCCTTCTGTGCGATTTCAAGTTCGAGGAGGGGAAGTAATTCTCCAATGGAGCGAAACCCGCCGCGTGCCTTCGCTCTTTCGGGATCCAGAAAGGCCTCGGTATCCAGGTAGTCGGCATCCGTCAGGGCGGAGAACAAAAAGCGGATCCAGAATTCCATCCGGCGCTTTGCGTCGTCTTTTGCAAGGCGGTTGTTGGGCACAGGTTGCCTCAAGAACGAAGGACGCGTGGGCGGGGTCGCCTCGAGAACCTGTTGGGGAACGATGGGGAGTAGGCTGTTCAGAATAGCTTGGTTCTCTGCCAGACGTTCCCTCAACGGCTTCGGCCCATCGGGCAAGCTCTCCACGAAGTTCGCCAATCCGGCATGATGTCCTGCTATGGGAAACGCAATGGGCAGGAGAGAGCGCTTGTCTGCGAGAGCCGCCCCCGCTCCCGAATGTTCCACGGCCACGTTCTCCCCAGCCAATCGCCTTTGGAAATCAGTTTGGAACTTCCCGAGGTCGTGCCAGAGCCCTGCAAGGTACCCCCACTGACCAGATTGGAAAGCAGAAGCAAAGTCGCGCGCCATGTCGGCAACCGATTCAAGGTGCTCTAAAAGAGGATGGCCAGGGTGTGCGTAGTAGATCATGTCAGAATCATTCTACGCGCACGAAGATCCCTGCGAAGGGATGGTGTCGGTCAGGAGCATAGCAACCCCAGTCACCGAATTTCGAGAATATTTTCACTCTGATTCTAAACCACTTAACTTCGTCGCAAGTGCGCCACCCACAGGCCCGGAGGTTATTCTTGATGTTAGGTATGAGTCCTTACGAGCCATTCACTTCTCGTCCTTCAGTAGCGCAGCCAATAGTGCCCGCTCCTGTCGGATCACGTCGCTTTGACGGAACTGTCGCCGTTCGAAAAACCACGACATTCGCCTTGCCTTGCCTCTCCTCCGCTGAAAAACCGACGATCCTCATAACCAGCGCCACTACCTCCGGCTTCCTACCCCGCAGATACCAAACGAACCCAATCCCATTTTCGGACACTTGGTTCGCACACCCGGTGACTCCGCTGTCCAACGCTCTCCCCGGCGGGCATGCGGACGCTCACCACCCTCCCGCCACCCCTCACAGCCGCGCACGCCGGAATTACCAAACGAACCTAGTCCCATTTCCGAACACTTGGACGCCGGACGCCCCCAGCCCTTACCCCCTGCCTTCCAGCAGCCCCAGAAAAGCCCGCGCGGCCCGATTGAACTTCTTGCGCTTCCGATGCACGATCCCGATCGGCCTCACCAGCTCCGGGGCGTCGAGCCGCACGGCCACCAGACGGCCCTGGTCGATTTCGGCGTGCATCGTCCGCTCCGGCAGAATGCTGATGCCCGACCCCAGCGCCACCGCTTCCTTGATGGTTTGAATGTTGTCGAAGTGCATTACCAGGTTGACCGCGATGCCATGCGACCGAAGGAAGCGGTCCAACTCGCGGCGGATCGAGAGGTCCTCGTCAAATCCGATGAAGTTCTCTCCATTCAGATCGGCGGGAACCACCGCCGGCTGCCCGGCAAACCGGTGCGAGGGGGGAACTGCCACCTGCATCTCCTCATCGCGCCACGGGATCGCTGCGATCTCGCGGCTCGCCTCCGGATAGCTCACCAGGCCCAGATCTGCAGTGTCATCCCGCACTGCCTCGTAGATCTTGTCGGGCCGCATGAACTCCACCTGCAGGTTCGTGGTGGGATACCGCGTGGAGAACTCCTCCTGCAACCGGCTCATCTCGGTGAGCCCGATGGAGTAGATCGATGCCACCCGCACGGTTCCTTCTACGTCCCGTTTGAGAGCCTCCAGAACCAGCCCGAACTCTTCTTCGCGGCGCAACACGTCGCGGCAGAACTCGGCGTACAGCCTGCCCGCCGCCGTCAACTCCAGGGGCCTCTTGCTGCGGTCAAACAGAGTAACAGTGAGCCTACGTTCCACCTCCTGCACGTGCTGGCTGGCAGCGGACTGACTTACTCCACAATGGGCCGCCCCCTTGCTCATGCTTCTAGTAGTCGCTATCTCTTTGAAAAGCCGGAATTCCCATGACATCACGGTTCCAGAATACCATTAGTTTTTCTAATTTCAAGCGCCGGATATTTCCCTATTGCCTAATATTATGGACATTGGTACACTGACGGGAAAGGTAATCCCTTTCGTACGAAGCCGGCACCGGACTACCCTCCTGGCGCGGCAGTTCCAGAATAACACCACGAGGTGCTGTATGATGAGTAGCGGCCTACCCGAATCCCAAGGGTTGTACGACCCCCGCAACGAACACGATGCCTGCGGTATCGGCTTTGTTGCCAGCGTCAAGGGCCACAAATCCCATGACATTATCGTCAAGGGCATCCAGGTTTTGATCAACCTCACGCACCGCGGCGCCTGCGGCTGCGATCCGGAAACCGGTGACGGCGCCGGAGTGCTCATCCAGATTCCACACCAGTACTTTGCGCGCGAGTGCGCCGCTCTCGGGTTCACGCTTCCGAACGCCGGCGAATACGGGGTCGGCATGACCTTCCTCCCGGTGGAGCCGCCCCGACGCCTGCAGTGCGAGGGCATCATCGAGCGCATCATCCGCGAAGAGGGCCTCACGGTGCTCGGCTGGCGCGATACTCCCATCGATGGCACGGCCATCGGCCGCGTCGCGCGCGCCTCCCAGCCCTACATCCAGCAGATTTTCGTCGGCCGCGGCAAGGGAATGACCGATGACCGGCTGGAGCGCAAGCTCTACATCGCCCGCAAACTCATCGAGACCGAACTCCCCGATTGCTACATTCCTTCACTCTCGGCACGCACAATCGTCTATAAAGGGCTCCTCCTTGCGCCGCAGATCGCCAACTTCTACCCCGAGTTGCGCGATCCCGAGGTCCGCAGCGCGCTTTGCCTGGTTCACCAGCGGTTTTCCACCAACACCTTTCCCACGTGGCAACTGGCCCACCCCTACCGCTACATCGCCCACAATGGCGAAATCAACACGCTGCGCGGCAACGTGAACTGGATGTACGCCCGCCAATCCATCCTGGCCTCGCCGCTCTTCGGCGCCGACATCAAAAAGCTCTTCCCCATCATCCAGCCCTCCGGCAGCGACTCGGCGGCCTTCGATAACGCACTGGAACTCCTGGTGATGGCTGGCCGCTCCATCCCGCACGCCATGGCCATGCTGATCCCCGAGGCTTGGGCCAAGAACCCGCACATGAACCCGCAGAAGCGGGCGTTTTACGAATATCACGCCTCCCTGATGGAGCCCTGGGACGGTCCCGCCGCCATCGCTTTCACCGACGGCCGCTCCATCGGCGCGACGCTCGACCGCAACGGCCTCCGCCCGGCCCGTTACCTGGTCACGCGCGACGACCTCATCATCATGGCCTCGGAGACCGGCGTGCTCCCGGTCAAGCCCGAGGACGTCAAACTCAAGGGCCGCCTCCAGCCCGGCAAAATGCTGCTGGTCGACACCGTCGAAGGGCGCCTGGTCTCCGACCGGGAAATCAAGCGCGCCCTCTACGGCCGCAATCCTTACCAGCTCTGGATCAAGGAAAACCAGATCACGCTCGACCAGCTCGCCGAACCTCCGCGCGAGCATGCCAGCGATCCCGCGACAATCCTCTCCCGCCAGCGCGCCTTCGGCTACACCGACGAGGATATCCGCATGATCCTCGGCCCCATGGCCGAGAAGGGTGAGGAGCCTGTCGGCTCCATGGGCACCGATACGCCGCTCGCGTGCCTTTCCGATAAGCCGCAGCCCCTGTTCAATTACTTCAAGCAGCTCTTCGCGCAGGTAACCAATCCGCCCATCGATCCCATCCGCGAAGAGATGGTCATGTCTCTCACCAGCTATATCGGCACGGAGCGCAATATACTTGAGGAGACTCCGCAACATTGTCATACCCTCAAGCTGCCGCACCCCATTTTGACCAACCGCGACCTGGAAAAGCTGCGGCGTGTTTCACAGGGCGATTTTCTCGCCACCACGCTGCCGATGCTGTTTGCGCCGGACGAGGGCGAGAAGGGACTGGAGCGCTCCCTCACCCAGCTTTGCCGGCGGGCGACGCTGGCCATCCAGTCCGGATATACCCTGTTGATTCTGTCGGACCGTGGCCTGAACGAGGATGATGCCCCTATCCCGAGCCTGCTGGCGCTGACGGCTGTTCATAATCACCTGGTTCGCGAGAAGTCCCGCACCCAGGTCGCGCTGATCATTGAATCGGGCGAGCCCCGCGAGGTGATGCACTTCGCCCT
>PMTT01000402.1 GCA_003167275.1 Bryobacterales bacterium
ATGCTACACAGTTGTGGGGCAGGCGGTCGCCGCCTGCCCTCGTCTCACTCTGCCTTCACATTCCCCCAAGAAACCATGATGCGCTTTTGGGACGCCCCACGCTATGTGTGCAGGAGATCAAGAATGAGTTTCCCTTTCAGTTCGTTAGCGGCCGGAACCGGATGCCCCGGCCGGGCCGAAGTAATCCATCGAGTTCGCCTGTTCGCAGTCATGCTCGCGGCCGCCATTGTCCCGGCCGTCTCGGCCAGCACTTTGTCTGGCATTTCCCTATCGACCACCACAGGCGGAGGCGGGAATTCAAGCGCCAGCTACACGTCCGCCGGCGGGCTTGTCCCCGGTGGGAGCCTGGTCACGAGTCCGAGTCCAATGCCCACGGGCCTCACCGCGGGGTCCCTGTCCCTGAGCGGCGGCGCCGGTGAATCGTCCTACGCCGCCGCCAGTCTGGCCAACGCCGCGTTACACGCGGACGCCAATACCAATGGGCCCCTTTTTGGTTGTGGAGGCACCTGCATGTACACTGAGCTCTCCGCATACGCCGATCCGATGTGGTTCGATCAACTCACTTTCAACGTTACCGGTGGGGGCTCGGCGCAGGTTACCATTAACACCGAGGTGGACGGAGAAATCACGTTCACTACCGGCGCTAATATCGCGAACTACTCGTTCAACAGCATCCTTGAAATCCTGCCCCAGAGCGGCGGCGGCAACCCCGGCTATCTCTATTCGTCTTTCGATAACTACAGCGGATCTGCCACTTTCGGGCCCGAACTCCTCGGCTGCTGCAATCCCTCAAACTTTAACAGCTCCCAGTTCTCGAATGAATCGGCCTCCGGCTACAATTTCACCGGCACGTTCACAGTGACCGACGGCGAGGTTGTGGATGTCTCCCTGGAACTCCAACTACACTCGGTATACGGAGTGGACGCCGACTTCACGAACACCAGTTCACTCTCGCTGGTTCTTCCCTCCAACGTCTCCATCACCTCGGATTCCGGCGTCTTTCCAAGCTCGACACAGTCGTCGGCGACACCCGAGCCCTCGACCCTGCTCCTGTTGGGTGCCGGCCTGATCGGTGTGGGACTGTTTCGGCGGAACCGGCGCAAGACCGAAAGGACACTGCGGTAGCCAACTAGGCTGGCTCCGCCCTGGCCATTGCAGGTTGCCCGATCCTGACATCTCGCGAAATCCTGACGCCTCTTGAGATGTCGCAGATTTTCAGTTCTCGGTCGGCGTCTTCTCGACATGGTCAATGACCAGGGTGTCGTACGGCAGCTTGCGTGAGTCAAGCTTGAGGCCCAGCCGCTGCACCGAATCAAAGATCGATCCGCCGGACGGATCGGATGCGGCTTCGGCCGGCCTAGCCGCATTGGCCGCAGGCGACGGCATCCCGGTGTTCATCCCCATGGCTCTTGCCGCAGCCAGCAAGGTGTCCATGGAGAGTTCGAGCGACACCTTATACTTGCCTTTAAGTTCCGTCAGGTCCACCACGGGCCGGCCCACATATTGAGACAACATATTGGCGAGCATCTCCATGGTCATCTTGTCGGCTTCCATCCGAAAGCCGCCGTTCTCGCCAGGGGTCATTCGTATGGGTCCGGTCTCCTTGGAACTGATCGCCATGCCGCCGCCGGTCTGCTTCATCGTGACCCGATTGTCCCCACTACCAAATGCCACTTCGCCTTTGGCTGTGGGAGGCTTCACGGATGCGGAATCGCCCGGTCCGCCAGGATCCGCGGCGGACGGGGCAGCAGGTGGATCGGGCGCCGCCTCCTGGAACTTCGGCCCGGCTTTGCCCACCACCAGCGCGAAGACCGGCACATCTTTCTTTTCGTGATGCAGCCGCAACTGGAACCTCTCGGACAGCAGCGTTTGCATCATTTCTTGCGCCTGAGCCTCGGTGGCGCCATCCGGCATCTTGGCCACAATGTCGAACCGGTCGGCGTTCATTCCGAGATTCAGCCACTCGGGGTTTCCCGAAACCTGGTACGGCTTGACCTTATAAGCCCAGCAGATAAGCCCCATCAGGTTGGCGCTGCCAACATCGACTCGGGCCTTATCGACCGTGATCCCGACGTGAGCTTTGCCCGACATGATGGCAGCGGGATCAAGCGGTCCCGACGGTTTGATGGAGGCAACCTCGAATGATAACGGAGCGCTCGATGGCGCGGCAGCCGGCTGTCCGAAGGCCAGTCCTGCTAGCGCCAGGACCACCAGCGCAATCCGCGTGAAGGTCTTAAAGGAGTTTTTCATCCTTTTTTCATGATATCCTCTTTCGTGGCATGTAGGCGTTGCAGCTTGCGAACGGGCCGCCCGCACCAACCGGACGCCATTACTCGGCATAATCCGGAACTCGGCATAAGGCCAGTAAATGACCGGCCGAAACGGGAAATACTAAATCGGCGTTTCCGAGATTCATGGGCCGTGACAAAGCGCCAAGCACAAGTGTTCCTGGCCCGCCGCGGCGGGCAAAGATCGGTATGAAAACCGGTGCCGGCATTGCCCTGGTGGGGCAGACCCCCTAATCCGCGCGTCCGCTACGGACGCTGTCGCCCATTGAATCGTAATCCGGCGGGCAGCCAGCAGGCCGACGGGGGCGTCGGCCGCGGACCACGGAGTCCGCCCCACCAGGGGTGTTTTCAAGGGTGCTACGGAGCAAAGGGGGGCCGGTATTTGTACAATCATTAGAAATGAAGCAGAGCGGTTCCAAAAAGAAGGTCGCCAACAGTCTGGTCGCCATGAGCTCCGCGGCGGTGCTCGCCGTTTATTCCGCGGGATACACACGGACCCGGTCGGCGGCAAACCGGATTGAGGCGCAGGCTGCCGAAAGAAGACCGGCTGGTCTGTCGCGAACCGCGACTCCCGCGGAGATCCCGACGGCGGCGCCCACCACTCCCGCGGATGCGACGACCCCAACCGCCTCATCCTCGTCCAACCCGACGCCCCGTGCAGAGGAGAAGCCTGGCCGGATCGCACGGGCAGCAACGGCGCCAACCTCGGCGCAAGTTCCGGGCGTTGCTGCGCCACCATCGCCTCCCGAGACGACGGCGCCGTCTTCATCGGCCACACCAGAGTCGGCCCCTGTCGCGAGTCAGCCTGCCGAGCCAGCGCCGCCGGCCCCGGAACATAAGGCGGAGGCGAGTGCCGCCGCGCCCGCACCAGCGACACCCGCAGCGCCGCCTGTGCCGGCTGCACCCGTGTGGAAGGACGGTACGTACCTCGGGTGGGGCTCGTCTCGCCATGGCGATATCCAGGCCGCGGTGGTGGTCGAAGGCGGGCGCATCGAGTCGGCGACCATCGCTCAATGCCGGACGCGCTATTCGTGTAACGTGATCGACCGATTGCCCCCGGAAGTGGCCCAGCGGCAAAGCCCCGAGGTCGACTACGTGACCGGCGCCACCCAGAGCGCCAATGCGTTCTACTACGCGGTGGTCGACGCTCTGAGCAAGGCGAAGTGACGGGCGAAGGGAACGATCACCTGCCGATCCGCACCGAGGTCGCAATGGGCACGCTGGTGACCATTCATGTGGTGCGCGGCGGCACGGAAGCCGGGACCGATGACGCGTCCATCGATGCCGCGATGGATCGCGCGTTTGGATGGTTTCACGAGATCGAAGAGCGCTGCACGCGGTTCAGCGAGGGGAGCGAACTGACGCAGCTCACCGCGCAGGCCGGGGTCGCGGTGCCCGCCAGCGCGATCCTTTACGAGGCCGTGCGGTTTGCGTTGCTGGTGGCGGAAGAGACTGATGGCGCGTTCGACCCGACCGTCGGCCACCGGATGGCGACGCGCGGCTTCAATCGGGAACATCGCACGGGAGAGATCGTCCGCACGGCAATCCCACCGGATGAAGAGGCCAGCTTCCGGGATGTCCAGCTCGATCCGGATCGAAGAACCATCACGCTGCGGCGGCCTTTGACTCTCGACCTGGGCGCCGTGGCCAAAGGCCTTGCAGTGGATGCGGCCGCGCGCGAGCTCGGGCCCTTCCGGAATTTTGCGATCGACGCCGGCGGCGATTTGTATCTGGGAGGATCGAACCCGGACGGCGCCCCGTGGTCCGTGGGGATTCGGCATCCGCGGCGCGACCACGAACTGATCGATTCGCTGCGCGTCTCGAACCAGGCGGTGTGCACCTCGGGCGATTACGAGCGCCAGACTCCGGACGGCGATGGGAGCCCCGGCGACGGGCATCACATCCTGGATCCGCGCACCGGGGAGTCGTCCCACACTGTGGCGAGCGTGACCGTGGTGGCGGCTGGGGCCATGCTGGCGGATGCGCTGGCGACGGCCGCATTCGTGCTAGGTCCGGAGGACGGAATTCAGCTCTTGAATCGGATGGGCGTGGAAGGACTGATCGTGACCCCGGAGTTGGAGCGGTACGAAACGCGAGGTCTGCGTGGTCCGGCGTAAGGCGGGGAACTTCTTCAAGACGCCCAAGGGCCAGCTCACCATCATCCTGGCGATCCTGGTGGCGATGGCTGCGCCGGGGGCGGGCATCCGCACCGTGGTGCCGGGGCTCTTGAGCGCCACGATTGCCGCTGGCCTGGTGGACGCGCTGATCCTGCGGGCGCGGAAGAAGGCCTGGGAGTTCCCGAGCGGTGCGGTGCTCACCGCCATGATCGTAGTGATGGTGCTGCGGGCCGAGGAGCCGTGGTACGTCAATACGATCACCTCGGTGGCCGCGATTCTGAGCAAGTATGTGATCCGCGCGCGGGCGGCCAACGTGTTCAATCCGGCGGCGCTGGCGATCATTGCCAACTTCTACGTGTTCCACTCCGGGCAGAGCTGGTGGGGCGCGCTGACTGAGGTGAACCTGTTCGCCCAGATCGTCCTGCTGGTGACGGGCGTGTACATCACCGACCGCGTCAACAAGATGCCGCTGATACTGGCGTTTCTCGGCACCTACTTCCTGCTGTTTACGGTCACGGCTTTTGTGAGCAATCCGCAATGGGTTTCCGAGGTGTTTCGGCCTCCCGACCTTGAGGCGGCGCTGTTTTTCGCGTTCATCATCCTGACCGATCCGCCGACGTCGCCCGCCAAGTATCCCGATCAGATGGTATGCGGAGTGATCGTGGCGGCGGTGAGCTATGCGTTTTTCGAATGGGCGGGCGTAGTCTACTATCTGCTCGCGGGCGTGCTGGCGGGCAATGTGTGGGAGGCATGGCGACGGGCGAACCGGCGGACGGGCTACACGTTCCCGAGAGGTATGGGCGCCTTTTTGGGGGAGCTTAGTCCGTGGGGGGATGGGACGTTCCACCGATGAGATGAGAACGTGTGAGAGAATCGCCCGCAGGCGGGCGAGACAGACGGAAACGCCTGTCCCACCAGACCGGGCGGAAAAGCAAAAAGCAACACAGGCAAGAATGCCCGTGTTACTTCCAATATGCCGGGTGGCCGACGTAGGTGTCGTTTTCCAGGTTGGCCAGAATGGCGCGGCGGACTGCCAGAATATCCAGCTCGCCCTGTTCCTGGTAGAGTACCTTGCCTCCGGGTGCGATCACCATCGTAAACGGCACTCCGGCATCCCAATGGGCGTCAAATGCGGCCTGCAGGGCGTAGGTGTCATCGGATCCGAATTGCAGGTTGCGACTGGATGCGTGCTGCTCCTGGAGGATCTTCATCACACCCACCTTCTCATCCGGGTAGTTAGTCGCCACCATCACCAGGTCGAAATCGCGACGCCGGAACATGCGCCAGGTGGTTTCCAGAGCGGGAAACTCCGTAATACAGGGGCCGCACCAGGTGGCCCAGAAATTGATCAGCAGGACCTTGCCGGTAGGGTTGGTGCGAAGCTTCTTGAGGTCGTCGGCCGTGGCCATTTCCACCTTAACGGGCTCGGCTTCGATCTTTTTCATTTCCTGCAACTGGCTATCGATTTTGGATTTCCACTTGGTGGAGCAGCCAAACGCCGGCGTGTGCGGGACGGCCACGGGATTGCCCGCCAGCAGGGCATCCAGCGCGGCTCGGGCATCCTGAATCTTCACCAACGACTCGCGCTGGGCGTTATCGATCCGCCCCTCGTACCGCAGTTTCCGTTCCTTGTCGAAGAGGAAGACATGCGGAGTGGCTTGCGCCCCGTAGGCCTGGGTGACCGACTGAGTCTCGCCGTCGTAGAGATACGGGAAGTTGAAATGCCGGAACTCGGCGCGGATCTTCATCTCCTCCAGGCTGTCGCTCACATCGGTGTAGCCCAGTTCGGAGAGGAGGATCGCGTTGGGATCGTTGGGCTGGATCGCCACGAAACCGACGCCCTTGCCACGGTAGTCCTCTACCAGTTTCTTCATTCGGCCCTCGTAGAGTTGCGACGTCGGGCAGTGGTTGCAGATGAACATGATCATCAACAACGGGTCCGTGTAATCGCCCAGCTTGTGGGTTTGGCCATCGATTCCGGGGAGCTCGAAATCCGGGGCCGGAGACCCGATCGCGAGCACCGGGTGGACCGTCGAAACCCGCGGTGTGAGGCCGGGCTCCTGGCCGTTCACGAGGGGACAGAGGACCAGTAAAGTGAGGATCGCCCCGAATAAGGCGACGTTTCGCGACCTTGGATGGAACATGGAGAACCTCCGCTGCAATCTGTTGATCATGATAACGCGGGAAGGCTTTGTGGCACAGGCATTCTTGCCTGTGTTGGTTTTTCTTTGCCCCGAAAACTAACACAGGCAAGAATGCCTGTGCCACGAAGGGCTTCTTCACCGTCCCGGCGGGCCCAATACCAGCAGCGGAATGATCGCTCCGGCAATCGCACCGACGATGAGCGCCAGGTTTCCGGCGCCAAGGAAGGAAATGAGCAGTCCGGCCAGAGAACCAATCCCGGCCCCGACCACGGCGAGCATGAGCCGCTTGGCCACACCGGAGGCACGGCTCACTGGCTGTTCCATGCCCCCAATTGTAGCGCCGCACCCTAACCCGGCGCGAGAATACGGACATGAAGGCCTGCGTTCTCCCTTCGCCAGCCCGGGTCGAAACCAGTCCGCTCGGCATCGTCGATCTGCCGAAGCCGCGCCCTGCCGCCGGACAGGTGCTCATCCGCGTGCATGCCTGCGGCATTTGCCGCACCGACCTGCACGTGGTGGAGGGAGAACTGCCGCCGCGGAAATCGCCGGTCGTTCCCGGACACCAGGTAGTGGGCGTGGTGGAGGAAACCGGGCCTGGTGCGTCGCGTTTTCCGGCCGGTTCGCGAGTGGGCGTCCCCTGGCTGCACCAGACGTGCGGAGTCTGCGAGTACTGCCGTTCCGGGCGCGAGAATCTATGCGAGACCGCGGTCTTCACCGGCTGGATGGTGGATGGAGGATATGCCGAGTACCTGGTGGCGCCCGAGGATTTCGTATACGCCCTGCCCGAGGGATTTGGCGACCTTCACGTAGCGCCGCTCCTGTGCGCCGGCATCATCGGCTTCCGCACCTTGCGGGTTTCGGGTGTCCAGCCGGGAGGCAGTCTCGGCATCTACGGCTTCGGAGCGGCCGCGCACATCGCGATTCAGGTGGCCCGCCACTGGGATATCGCGGTATACGCGTTTTCCCGGGAAGAGCGTCACCGGCAACTGGGCCTCGATTTGGGTGCCGCCTGGGCTGGAGAATCGTTCGATGAGCCGCCCGTAAAACTAGACGGCGCCCTGATTTTCGCTCCCGCCGGCGAGTTGGTAACGGCCGCCCTACGAACGCTCAAGCGCGGAGGTACCGTGGCCATCGGCGGGATTCATATGAGCCCCATTCCGCCGATCGATTACGACCTTCTGTACCACGAGCGCGTGGTGCGCAGCGTGGCCAATAACACCCGCCGGGACGGAGAGGATTTCCTGAAGATCGCGGCGGAAATCCCGGTTCGGACCGAGGTGCGCGTGTTTCCCCTAGAAGAGGCCAACCAGGCGTTGCAGGCACTGAAAAGCAACCAGATCCGGGGAGCAGCAGTACTGAAGGTGTAGAGCCGCGGCCGGCCATCGCGAGCCCACCCCCGCGCCGATCTACACTATAAACATGGGCTCGAGATTGGCCACCATTCTTTTGGCGCTTGCTCCACTCGCGCTGCGGGGGCAGGCTCCCGCGGTTGCCCCTTCGCCTTGCAGCAACACTCCGGCGTATTCGCCTTGCGAAATGGTCTTCGAACTCAGCGACAAGGATGCCGCCGCCCATCCCAATCCTTATATGACCGTCGATGTGAAGGTGGAGTTCCGCTCGCCGCGCATCCGCACCTTAGCGGTTCCGGCCTATTGGGACGGCGGCCGCCGGCTGGTGGTCCGCTTCTCACCTACCGAGGTGGGCGAGTGGGAGTATCACGTCAGCGGCAATATAGCCGATTGGGCGGACAAGACCGGCTCCTTCACGGCCGCATCCTCCGACTCCAGGGGCTTCATCCGCCCCGCCAACCAGCATCATTGGGCCTACACTGAGCGCGACAGCAAGGGCCTCGACCAGGCGCATCTCTGGATGGGCGCCACCGAGATGCTCCTCGCTACCTTGGATGACGCCGCGTTCCACGCGGTGGCCGACGCGCGCGCCGCCCAGAATTTCAACCACCTGCGAATGCTGGTGCTTTCCCAGGAGCAGGCGGGCGCGTTCGCATCGCCCGAAGCGCCCAGCATCGAATACTTCCAGCGGCTCGACCAGCGCATTCGCTATTTGAACCAGAAGGGCATCACGGCCGACCTCGTGCTGGCCGGCGGCGCGGGCTACCTGACCAACGCGTTTCCCACGTCGCAGCAGCGCAGCCGCTTCATCCGCTTCCTGGTGGGGCGCTACGCCGCCATGAACGTCACCTGGCAGGGGGTCGACGCCTTCGAGGACTATCCCGACAGCCGCGGCCTGCTGAAGGAAGTCGGCGTGCTGCTGAAGCAGTTGGACACGTACCAGCATCCGCGCACCGCCGGAGCGCACCTCACCTCCACGCCGCTGCTGGACGACGGCTGGATGAGTTTTGCTGCCTACGGCACGCCTGACGACAACCTCGGGTCCGTGGAGCATCAGCTTTACGCTGTGCCTTTCGTGAACCTGGAATTCGGACGCGAAGATAGCGGGGC
>PMTT01000641.1:0-3462 GCA_003167275.1 Bryobacterales bacterium
GGCACTACCGATCTCGCCATAACGGGCTCGGGCACCATCGATGGATCGGGCGCCATGTTCTGGATGTGGTCCGATAAAGCCGCCCGCCGTTATCCGCCCGGCCGCACCGTGGTCCCCCGCCCGGCCCTGGTTTCGCTCAGCGGAGTTCAGCGCTTGCACGTGGACGGCATCACGCTCACTAACTCACCCATGTTTCACCTGGTTCCGCGCGGCCAGGATATCACGATCGAAAATCTCCGCATCGTCGCTCCCAGCGACGCACCCAACACCGACGCCATGGACCCGGGCGGGCAGCGCATCGTGATTCGAAATTGCGAGATCGATACCGGCGACGATAATGTGGCATTGCAAAGCGGTTCGCACGATGTTCTCATCGAGGATCTCACCTGCCTGCATGGCCACGGTATCTCGGTCGGCAGCCCCACGCGCAACGGTTTGAGCCACGTCATCGTTCGCCGCTGTACCTTCAATGGAACGGACAACGGTCTGCGCATCAAGTCCTACCGCGGCAACGGCGGCGAAGTCCACGATATCCACTACTCCGATATCGTGATGAAGCACGTTCGCCGCCCCTTCGATATCAACATGCTCTATAACGGCAACGCGGGCCTCGCCACAGACGTCGGCCCTCGCAATGCCGAACCCGGCCAGACCGAGAACATTCCAAATTTCCACGACATCCACGTCACCAACCTCACCGTCACCGGTTCCCCGGTTGCCGGCCGCATTCTGGGGCTTCCCGAACAGATGGCCAACGCCATCACCTTCACCAATGTGAAGATCCAAAGCACGCGCGGCTTTCTGGTTGAGGACGGCAAGGATGTGGTGTTCCAGAACGCGCACATTGAGGTCGCGATCGGAGACCCGCTGGTCCTCGACAACGCTTGGGTGACATTCAACGGCGTCCCAAAGAGCGGTTCGAGCGGCGGACCGCCCGACGTCTTCTATGCCGGTAACCCTGTGTTATCGTTGCTCGCGGCGTTCCCTGCCTCGCGGCGCTGAAGGTCCGGCTCGGCTGTCAGCGCCGGCCAGACGGAGGCCGGCGCGGAAGCCTCACCCTTTGACATAAGCGAGTTTGGTCAGGTCCGGACTCTGCGGAACGTCTTCGAAAGTCATGGATGTGCCCTGTGCCCCTTGCGGCACCGATGAAGAGAAGAATAGAACGCGGCGCAGGCGGCGGTCAGGATTGGTTTCTTGGCCAAGATGCTGAGCATTCGATCCTCAAGCAAACCTACCGAATTCTATCCCAGTTCCCGGCCGCGATGTCGGCCCGCGTCCGTAGCGACTGGGACCGCATCGGAAGCCATCGGCGCGCATACCAAATCACGGATGATCGCTCAATCGGCTGAACCCGCCCATGGGAGGAGTGGAGGAGCCTACGGGTCTAGCGGATCTTGAGGATCCCCGTGCAGCGAATCGAGCATCGGCAGAAACTCCAGATCGAACGGCGAAATCCTTCCCAGAATCCTCTGTGGCGCGTAGCCCAGTTCGGTAAGGCATCGCTTCTCAAACGCCGGGCTTTCGATAGATGCGCTCTGGCCGAGATCGGTCGTCACCAGCGCCTGCTTCCCAAACGGCATTCCATATCGGTACATGAGCCGCGCCGCGTTCCGCATATTGGTGGTGGTGTGGCGCGCATGCGGTTCCACAATGATGGCGTTGGCGGGGAGGCCGAAGCGTCTCATCAGGTCGTGTTTCATCTCCAGGGCTTCGGCGAACTCGGTCCTCTCCGGGTGGACGAAGCCTCCGGACACCAGCACGAACGGCGCCTTGCCTTCGCGATACCGCCTGGCGGCCAGTTCGTCGCGAAGCAGTCCGCCGGGGGAAAGCCGCACACCCGGCCGATCATTCCCGGCGCCTGGCACGACGATCACCGAGTACGCGTACCGGTCCCAATCCACCATTGGAATGCGACCGAACGCCTCGGCGTTCTCCCCAGCCTCCAGCGGCTCCAGACGGCCGGCTTCATCCCGCTGGTTCAGAAGCAACAGCTCCACCGCAAACCGCAGCGAGGGCGCAAAGAACAGCTCCAGGCTGGCGTGTCCGTCTTCGAGCACCGCCGTCAGATTCTGCACCGCCGCGGGCCACGCGACCGACTTGACGTCGTACGCGATCGCATCGATCGCGGGATAGCGCGGAGCCTTCCCCAGGCCATAGACGTCGATAATGTGGTTCACGCCGCGGATGCAATCGGCGAAGGCGTGGTCGAGCAACTCCTCGCCCGAGTGCCCGTGGTAGCGCACGTACATGCCACTCGCACGGAGGGGGCCATCGGCGAAGGCACGCACGGCGGGGGAGGAGCGGTAGAGACCGGATAACGCATGGGCGGCTTCCGCGGACTGCTCGTCGCTCCAGCGGAAGGCGTCGGTGTGGCAGTCAAGCTTGACGGCACACGATTTCGCGGCTGTGTCGAGGCCGGTCAGGCGGGAAGCGGCAATGCGGGACAGAACCGGATCGGACTTGACAGCGTCGCGCACGGCGGGCGTTCGCTCGATCATCGAGAGCAGGTAGAAGTTCTTGTCTTGAACTGGAGATTCGAATTTGACGGGCGCGTGCGTGGGCTCCGTGCGCTGGGGTTGCGCGAGCGCCGCACCCACCAGGACCAGTAGCGCTACCGCGCGTCGTCGACTGCTTGGGGTTCGCGCCCTGCCAGCGATGCTCAGCGAGTCCATTCCCTCGACTTTACCAGAGCACTCACCCGCTGTGATGGGTCGCCATTGACCGCGCGATCATTCCCAGTCCGCCCACCAGGAGGACCAGCATCACCATCGTGTCGAAGAGCGTAGTCGGCTGGAAATAGATGTGCATGTTAGCGATCACGCCCGCCAGGATGAAACAGCCGCCCCCGATGGTCAGCAGCCAGCCGATCGTGCTCCTGCCATTCCAGAACAGGATGCCGATCCCGAACAACATCGGGATCAGTGTAACGCCGAACGTGCTCGGGCCATAAAAGCCCCAGTACGAGCCCACCACGCTCACCCGGTGGGACACCAAATAGCCGCCGACGCAGGTCATGATGAGGCCGAGCAGGAAGTGGCCGAGGCCGCCCGGGGTTCCACCCACGTCGCTCAAATTCCGGTCTGCCATGAGCTTGAGGATATCAGACCTGCACTCCACAGCGTGCGTCGTGTCTTCCTAAACCAGCTCACGGACTCGATGTTCAGGCGAGAGCTTTTCCGTACAGCACGAGCAGGCGACTCCATGCCTTCTCGGCCAGCGGCTCGTTGTAGACCGTCGTATCCGGAGGGCACCAGCCATGCGCAGACCCGGTGTACACCTCGATCTCCGCGGGCAGGTTCGCCTTAGCGAACGTCTCTTTGAGGACGGTCTTGTCAGTGGGCGAACGCGAGTCGTCATTTGCCGCGATCGCGATCAGGAACTGCGCCTTGGACTTCGCGGCCTGCAGGTGCGGGCTGTTCGGCTGATCGGTCACCAGGCTGCCGCCATGGAATGAGGCGACTG
>PMTT01000641.1:3475-4348 GCA_003167275.1 Bryobacterales bacterium
CCAGCGGCATCACCTGCGCGAGCGGAGTTGCGCCACCGTTTTCCGCGGTCGGAGCCTTCTTGACCCGGTAGAAAGGATTCACCACCAGCACCGAGTACCCCGATTCGGCGAGCCGTTTACCCATCTGGCGGAACGCCGGCCGAAGCCCGAAGATGTCTGGCCACATCAGAACGCCCGGAGCCGTGCCGCTCGCTGGATGCACAAAGTAGCAGTCCGCGGTGCCGTCCGGCGTCGTTATGTTCAACTCCGATTCGGTCACTGTGACCGCGTTGGCCACTCGCGGCAGCATCATGGCGATGCCTGCTCCCAGCATTACGCCGAATTGCTTACGTGTCACCAGACCGAGAGCCTCGAACTCTTGCCGGTCCTTTTCGAAATGATCCTGATCGCACATACTCCCCTCCTCATTGCCGCTTGGTTTGCGCGGTAGAACCCACGCGTATCGCAGCTATTATACCCACTGGTTCCCCGTCAGCGCGGATGGCTGCCGTTATTCATTCCCCTGCCCGCGCCCGTTACCAGAACCGTTGTTCGCTGACCTGTTCCATCCAGTCAACCGCCTTACCGTCGAGCTGTTCCTGAATGGCGCTATCGACCGGTCATCTGCTCCAGTCTTTCCGGGTAGCGGGCTCCTAGCACCGTGATGCTGGAGGCGGCGACGTCGATGTCTCGCAAATCGCCGGGCGTGAGTTCGACTGAGACTGCCCCGATGTTCTCGTCCAGACGACTCAGCTTCGTGGTGCCTGGGATCGGTACCATCCACGGCTTCTGGGCCAACAGCCACGCCAGCGCGATCTGCGCAGGTGTCGCCTTCTTCCGTTCGCCGATGCTGGCGAGCAGATCGATTAGCGCCTGATTCGCCTTGAGAGCCTC
>PMTT01000293.1 GCA_003167275.1 Bryobacterales bacterium
TGGGCATCGAACTCCCCGCAGAGCCGGAGCAAATCCGACACAGTGACCCGCCCCTCCATACGAGCCAGCACGTGCCGTTCGACGAGTTCCAACTCGTGTTCAATCGAGAGTGCCAGACCGAGCCGTGTGGCCTTGGTCTTTGGGGGGATGGAGCCACCCAGTACACTGGCATCGAAAAGCGCGATAGGGTCGGCACGGTGCAGCCATTTGCCTTCGAGATACTGGCGCAGCTCCGGGTTCCGGGCCAACCGTTCCGCAATAAATGCCGCCTCGATTTCGCGGCCAGCGGAACGCTGCGGAGGCCGAGACTCGTAGATGCGCTCCCACGGCGGCCCGCTGGCCGGAGAACTCCATTGGAACGAGACCAGCACGGAAACGACGCGTACATAGCCATGTGCTCGAAGATTACCCGCCCAAAGGCGGGTCGAATCCAGGAATGTTCTGTAGTCGTCGCCCTTGGCATGGCCGATGGCGTATTGCGCCGCGGTATGAGTAGCCACGCGCAGCACATAAATGTCCATCGGAGCGCCAGCAAGCCATTTGCGCAACCGGTCGGTGATCGGCTCGCCGTCGCGCTCGCCGAGTTCGGTGACGAGCTGCGCCATGCCACCGGGGGCGAGGTGATCAGGCAACCCGGCGACGATCCGCTTCTGAATGTCCTCTCCCGTGGAGCCGCCGTCACGAAATCGGAGCGCGTTCACGGGCGAGGGAACAAACGGAGGATTGGCGGTGATCAGATCGAAGCATTCGCCACGAACGGGGTGGAACAGATCACCATCGAGAACTTCCAGGTTGGCGGCACCCTGCGCAAGCGCGTTGAAGCGCGTGCAACGGACCGCGCGCGGACTGATATCCACGGCGCACACGCGTTGCGCGTGACTGGCGGCCAATAGCGCGTGTACGCCCGAACCGGTACACACGTCGAGCGCCGAGCGGACGTTCTTACGGCTGGTGACGCGTGCCAAATGGCGGCTATCGAGACCGACCGCCATTACCTGGTCGTAGGGAACAGCGGCGTAGCCCGGATGGGGGAGCTCGGGCCAGGCGTGATCGGAAAAGATCAGCCGCCCACCGATGGGAAACAGAGACGCCCGGGCCCGTGCGCGGCCCGCCTCATCGATTTCGAGAAGCCCCGTTTGGAGGAGAACATCGCGGCTGGAAACAGGGAGCAACCGGTCCACCTCTTCCATGGTGAGTGCCCCTTGCAGCAGGAACAGGTCGATAGCCAGGGCCAGAGGATCGCGCACGACCATGCGCTCGTCACGATAGATTGGGAGATTTCGCCAATGGAGATCGGTGATGTCTTGCAACCCGAGGCGATCCCGCACCGCGGCTTCGCAATATCCGGCGCGGCCGATGTCGGAAACCGCCTGATGCAGGGCAGGCACATCGGCGTCGTCGACCAGGAAGGGAGCGGGCTCAGACATTGGTTAAGTGGCGGACGGCGGCAAACCGACGATCGTGAAATCAAACGGGATCACTTCGACCACGTAACGGGCCGCAGTGAGCGCCGCTCCATGGGTTGAGCCGGTGCCGACGACAAGGCTCTCGCCGGTCAGTTCTCGCACGAAGAGGAACCACCATGGGAGGTTGCGCTCTGCGTTCTTCACCATCCAGCAGAACCTGGGCGTAGCCGTCATCGCTTCTCTGATCATAAGACGTTTCTGATTGACGCGTGGCTGCTTGGTACGCCCTCGGAGACTATTTGGCGCCGGTCGCCATGAAGGGGGTGGCAAGGAACCGCCCAGCTTTACTGCTGGGCGGCGGGCTTGCCCTGCAACTGCTCGGGAGCCATGTATTGCAGCGGTGTCGCCATCGGCGGAGGATCCGCTTTCCGGCCACCTGTTCATATTCCAAGGCCGCCGCACCATGGCCATAAAGAGCCGTCTAGGGATCTTGGGAGGTGGCGATAAGGTAATTGCAGGCAGCTTTAGGGAGTCCAAAATGTCAACTTCGGCCATTTCGCTCATATCCGGCACGCCTCAGACGCAACAGCAGAGCCGCGGCCAGCAGATCATGCAGGATTTTAAACAACTGGCCAGTTCTCTCCAATCCGGAGACCTGGCGGGTGCTCAAAAGGCTTACTCGGCATTGCAGCAAATGCTGCCGAATCAGTCGCAAAGCGGGCCGCAGGCCGCTTCGGGCAGCAATCCGGTCGGCAGCGATTTCGCGGCTCTGGGGAAGGCTCTCCAATCGGGAGACCTGAGTTCGGCTCAGAGCGCGTTTTCCCAGTTGCAAACGGATTTGAAGTCGGCGAGCCAGAACGGCTCCGGTACCGCGGCTAACCTGGCGCAAGGCGTTCGGGGTCACCACGGTCACCATCGTCACGTTTCCAGTTCACAGGACAGCGACTCCAGTTCTAGCTCTTCGTCGTCTTCAACGAGTTCCACTAGCACGACGACGAGCGGCTCGTCGGGGTCGAACGGGCAGTTAGTCGATGTGATGGCTTAGAGCGGCGCGCGGGTTCGACGGCGCCCCCTGAGTGGGGGGACCAGAAAAGGTGGAATCCGGGTCCCTGCGCCCAGGGAAATGAGCCCCCCTCTTTTTCCGCGACTGTCTAAGTTCCCGGCAGGCAAACCGACTCCATCGTCTTCGAAAGCCAGTTCGCAGCATCGCGGTGCGGGCTCGCCGAAAAGAAACCAGGATTCTCCCGGTGCTCCCGTCGGGAGACTTGGCCTCTCGTCCAGCGATCTGGACAAATTGCCAACGAAAATGCTCGTCACGGATGCCTGGCGTTACCATATCGACAAGAGTCAGCCGCGGCGGCGGAAATGAAAGGACGCATATGTCGAAGACCAGAAGAACCTTCCTGCAATCAGGCGCGGCTTTGGCGGCTGGTTTGACCGCCGCCGCGTCGGCGGCACACGCCCAGGCTACGGGGCAAGGGCGGACACGGGAGTCCGCGCCACTCCAGCCCGCTTCCGAGATCCAGGTTCCCAAGATGAAGTTTTTCCACGCCGAGATCAGCCGCAT
>PMTT01000951.1 GCA_003167275.1 Bryobacterales bacterium
CACGCCGAAATCCGGAAGCCGCGTGACCTCCGCCAGCGTGTCGGGAATCCATCCCCGGCTGGTCTTCACGAAGTGTTCCTTATAGAGAGCGATGCGGCAGGCGGTGACCGGATTGGGCGCCACGTACAGCAGATAGGTCTCGTTGGACGGGAGAGTCACCACGATGTGGAAAGAGGCGTGGCCATTACGGGCCACCGCGGGTGACAGGACTTCGCGGGGCGCGAGCGCCTGGTCGGCGGCGACCACCGCGCCAAAGGGATCGACGCGCCGGAACTCCGGATAGATGTCCACCGATTGAGCATGGAGCGCGCCTGCCAGCACGGCGGCAAGCAGTAGGACAGACGATCGTCTTTTGTCGTCTGTCAACCGGCCGAAGGCCGGCCTCTCTGCGATTCGGGCACAATTCGGGAGTTGCGGTGACCCCGCCTCACTCATACCGCAGGGCCTCGGTGGGGTTCAGGCGGGCGGCACGATTCGCCGGCAGAATCCCGAAGATCAGGCCCACCAGGCAAGACACGCCAAATGCGACCGCAATGGCCACGGGCGAAATAGGGATCTTGATATCGGCGAACAACTGCACGCTCAGGGGAATCGCCACACCCACCAGGATACCCAGCACGCCGCCGGTCAGGCTCACCATCATCGCCTCGGTCAGAAACTGGAGCAGAATCTCCCTCGCGGACGCCCCCACCGCCAGGCGCACGCCGATCTCTCGCGTCCGCTCGGTCACCGTAACCAGCATGATATTCATGATCCCAATCCCCGAGATCACCAGGGTAATCGCCGAAACCAGCACCAGCACGAAGGAGAGAATCAGCGAAATGTTCTTGGCGGCATTCAGGATGGCGGTCAGGGTTTCCACGCGATAGGTCGCACCCGCCCGATGGCGGGCGCCCACAATCTCTTGCACGCGCACGGCCACCCGCTCGACTTCCTCGGCAGACCGCACCTGGACATAAAGCGGGTCGATCCGCTCCACCGGCGTGAAGTACCGCAGCACGGTGATGGGGATCAGAATGGTGTCCCGCTCCACCTCGGACTGGCCGAAGGTCTCCACCTTCTCATGAAATGTGCCGATCACGGTGAACTGCAGGCCGAAGAGGCGGATCACCTGATTGAGGGCCGCGCTCTGGCTGCCGTACATCCGCTGTGCCAGTTTGTCGGTCAGCAGCGCCACCTTCGTGCGCAGCCTGATGTCGCCCGGGTCCAGAAAGCGGCCGGAGCTGATCACCATGTTGCGCACCGGCTGGTAAGCCTGGTCGGTGCCGATCACCTTGACATCCGTCTCCTTGCCGCCGATCAGAATGCGGTCGAAATTCGACATTACCCCCGTGGCGGCCACGATGTCGGCTCGCAGGTCGCTGCGGATTGCGTCCACATCCGCCATCTTGATGTAATCGGCGTCGGCGGTGGGATTGCCGGGACCGGCCGAAACGTAATAAGCAAAGATGATGTTGGAGCCGATCCCCTGCACCTGCTCCAGGATGTAGTCCCTGCTGGTGAGGGAAATCGTGACTACCAGGATTACCGAAGCCGTACCGATGACCATCCCCAGCCCGGTCAGCAACGAACGGACGGGATTGGCGCGGAGCGCCTGGGCGCTGAACTTGACGGCCTCGCCGAGAAACATGGCCAGGCGTTACGTGCCCTGCACCTGTCGGAGAAGCTTTTCGGCCTGCGAGCGCGGGGGGTCTTCGGGCGTGAGAGTGAGGCTCAGGTAACGCCTTAATAATTCCTTCGCAAGATCAAGATTCCGCTTATGTTTGATGTAGAGATCGGCCTTGGCGTAAATCAGCTTTGGACTGTTGGGAGCGATCTGGTCGGCGCGTGCGATGCTCTGGTCGGCCTCCTGCATGCGGCCTTGCTTGGCCAGGAAACGGGCGAGATCGATGAGTTTGCCAACCGGCTGAGGCGACGCCTCAATGGCGCGCCGCAACTGCTCTTCGGCGCTGCCGAACTCCTTCCGCTTCTCGGCGATTTTCGCCAGCGAGCAGTGCCCCTCGGCGGGATCGACCGCGGCGATCTTCAGCGCCGTGGCTTGTGCCTTGTCCAAGCCGCCGCCCAGGAAGCCAGGGGCTTCCAGGTAGTACTCAAACAAGTCGCTCAGAGCCTCCAGGTTCCGGGGATTCAACTCAGCGGACTTCTCGAAGTATTGCCTGGCCTTGGAGGCTTGGCCGGGAGCGGTGAACGGGCTGGAGGTCTCCGCGCGGCGCCCGTATGCGCGGGCTAACCATAACGCATACTGGGAGTTACCTGGTTCGGCGGCGAAGGCCTTCTCGAGCGCCTCGCTGGCCTTCTTGTACTCGCCCTGCATGTAGTAGTCGCGGCCCATGAGCTCGTACACCGCGCCGTCTTTGGCCGGAATCGCATGTAGAACTTTAAGAGATTGGTCGAAGTCCGTGAGATTGTATAGCTTACGAGCCTGCTCCAGCTCCGGACCCGCGGCCCACACGACAGTGCCCATCGCCAGCAACGCGGCATTTCTCAACACTCCACCAGTGTGTGTCATTTTGTGCATCGCTAACCAGGTTTCAACTACATAGATGACTACGAAGGCGATCGAGTTTCAGATGGGGCGAAATACAACAAAGTGTGGAGGACGGAGGCGTGAAATCTCCTCCACCACGCAGTCCCGAACGCGGCGAAAAGTCCCAGCAGTACGCCAGCACTAAACTGTACCCTGCGCGGTACGGGCAGGACTGGACGCCCATCCCCGGCGCATCGGATGATGGTTCTGGAACGGGGAACAGAATCATGCTGATGCACTACGGAGATGGAAGAGTACTCGCAGGCATCCTGATGAGCCTTAAAGGGAATCAGATGCGAGTGGCAGTGAAAGATGCGGACGACGTAGTGGAACTCCAGTTGGTGAATGGCGTCTGGATTTCCGAGTGCTGTGAGCCGGTAACCTTCGAGTTCCCGACTGCCGTGTTCCACGCCGTTGGAATAGTCCCGGAGGCGCACAGTTTGAATCCCCAGGCCGAGTTCTTCTGGCATCAGGAGACCAAAGCCGCAATCAAGAACGATCGTACTAATTGAAGGGTCGGAACGGCGGAGTGACGCGGTCAGATCCGATCGCGCCACCGCCGGTTCGGACGCCCCTGGGCAGCGCCCTACTGCTCGCCACCCGTTGATTCCTCCTTGCCGGTCGCCGGCCCCGACCCCGCTTCCTGTACCCCGCCATCTTCCACCGGCTCCCAATCCTCCTCCTCGTTGAAGGCGAAAATAATGAAGGTTTCCTCCGTGCCGGCGTCGCGGAGCGTGACCCACGGCCCGGTGTATCCAGTCAGGTTGCCGTTTTCATCGCGTGGCAGATCGAGCTCAATGCTCTTGGACGGATCCCAGGACGGCCTTCTCAGTCGGGCGATCCCTCTGTTTGCGGCTTGTCCCAAGGTCATAAATCGCTTCTCCGCGAGCCCTCAGTACAATCGCAGGCCGGATTGGCCAGACCCACGATCAACCGAGATCATACCACCGCGGAGCAGCGGACTGACTCGGGCCGCCGCCAGCGATCACCCGGCGTGGTGCACGTCATGGTGCTGGCTCACGCTGTCGCCGTCCCCGCTTTGCAAATCGCCGAAAATAGCCGTCGAAAAGACGGTCAACGCGCCCAAAACCAGGAACGCGCGGTGGATGCCGTGAATCATCTCCGGCCCGCTCGAATGGAGGCGGTCGGGAATGAAGAAGGCGACCGCCAGCGACGCCGACGCCACCCCGAAGCTGATCGACATCTGCTGCATCGTGCTCGCNNCCGCCCCGATGGTTGCAAACAGCATGATCAGCAGACCCAGAATCACGGTATTCGAAATCAACACGCCGCGATACCCAACCCGCGCCAGGATTCCCGGCATCGCCGGCTTCAGGCTCATCGCCGCAATCGCCTGCGGCATCAGCAGCATGCCCGATTGAATCGGAGTGAACCCCAGCCCCACCTGGTAAAGAAGCGGGAGCAGGAACGGAATGCCGCCGATGCCCAACCGCGTGAAGAAGCTGCCGCTCACCGCCGCTCGCAACGTCCGGATCCGGAACAGGCTCAGCCGCAGCAACGGAAACTTCGTCCGCGACGCGCGGAATCCATAGCCCGCCAGCAGCAGTGAGGCAACCGCCAGCATCCCCAGCATCTCGCGCCCGTTCAGCGTGTGCTCCCCGAACACCTCCAGCACGTACGATAGCAGTGCGACGCCGGAACCGAACAGAAGAAGCCCGGCCACGTCCAGCGGATTGGTATGCTCCTCTCGATAATCCGGCAGATGCAGGTAGACCATGAACAAGCCCACCAGCCCGATGGGGATATTCAAGAAGAAGATCACCCGCCAGTGAAAGTACCCGACGATCAGCCCCCCGGCGATCGGTCCAAGCATGGGAGCAACCAGGCTCGGGATCGCCACGAAGCTCATCGCGCGGACCAACTCCGATTTCGCGAACGTCCGCACCAGGGTGAGCCGGCCCACCGGCACCATCATGGCTCCGCCGCAGCCCTGCAGGATGCGGCAGGCCACCAGAACATGGATGCTGCCCGAAATGCCGCAGAGGAACGACCCCAGTGTGAACAGGCCGATCGCCGACGCGAACACACGCCGCGTTCCGAATCGGTCCGCCATCCACCCGCTGATGGGAATGAACACGGCCAGGCTCAACGTGTAGCTCGCCAGCACCGACTTCATGCTCAGTGGAGCCACTTGGAGCGCCCCCGCGATGGCCGGCACCGCCGTGTTGAGAATCGTCGTGTCCAACGATTCCATGAAGAACGCGACAGCCACCAGCCATGGCAACAGTCGCATGCTGGAACTCTCGGGAGGTGCTGCTGCAGTGGGATCGGGCATTGGCCGCGCCAGGCATTGGCGAGAACTTTATGATATCCAAACTCCTGCCCTTCCTCGCACCGCCGCAATACCGTTATCGCTAAAGTGTTATGCTAATCCCTCTGAGGGCAAACCGATGACTCGACGCGATTATCTGCAATTATTAGGCGCCGGCGCCGCCGCGGCTGCCACCACCACCCTCGCCACCGCCGCCGGCGATGAGACCGACCGCGAACGCCGCATGAAGTGGTGGCACGAAGCCCGCTTCGGAATGTTCATCCACTGGGGACTCTACAGCGTGGTGGGCCGCCACGAATGGGTCATGGAGAACGAAGCCATCCCGGTGGCCGAGTACGAGCAGCTTGCCAAACGCTTCCATCCCAAGCCCAACGCCGCCCGCGATTGGGCCAAGCTCGCCAAGCAGGCCGGCCAGAAGTACATGGTGATGACCACCAAGCANNTACGTCGAGGCCGCCCGCGCCGAAGGTATGCGCGTGGGCTTCTACTACTCGCTGATGGACTGGCACCATCCCGATGGCGCCCGCTGCGCCACCGATGAGGCCGCCCGCCAGCGCTTCGTCGCCTACATCCACGGCCAGATCCGCGAGTTGCTCACCAACTACGGCAAGATCGACGTCCTCTGGTACGACGTCGCGTGGCCCCTGGATGCCAAGGGCTGGGAGTCCGAAAAGATGAACGCGATGGTGTTTCAGCTCCAGCCCGACATCATCATCAACAACCGCAACAAGCTGGAGGGCGATTTCACCACCCCCGAGCAGACCATCACCGCCGCCACCCGCCCATGGGAATCCTGCATGACGATGAACGACAGTTGGGGCTACAACAAGAACGACGACAACTGGAAGACGCCCAAGACCATAGTCCGCAACCTGATCACCTGCTCGCACGATACCGGCAACTATCTGCTGAACATCGGACCCAAGGCCGACGGCTCCATTCCGGACGACTCGGTCCGGATCATGACTTCCGTAGGCAAGTGGATGGAGAAGAACGGGAAGTCGATCTACCAGACCGAGCGGTGCCAGCCTCGCCGATCGAACTACGCCAGCTTCACGCGCAACGGCAACACCCTCTACATGCACAACTATTTCTGGCCCGGCGACACCGCCATCATCGGGGGCCTGATGACCAAGGTGAAGTCCGCGCACCTGCTGGCGACGGGCAAAGAGGTGAAGTTCGAGCAGGACAAGTTCCGCGCCCGCTTCACGGGATTGCCTGAGAAGGCTCCCGACGATCCCGTGACGACCATCGCGATCGAGTGCGAAGAGGAGCCCCGCCAGGACACCGATTTCGTCCGTAAAGAGCGGCCGAGAATCAAGGCGTAACACGGGCATTCTTGCCTGTGCCACGTGTTAGTTCTCGATGACTTTCTTCTTGCGGAACCAGTCAATCAACAAATCCCGCATCAGCCCGACGTCGTTGGGAAACTTCAGCCCCGTAGTCCTCAAGTTCTCCGCCGTGTTCTGGTTCTCCGCCGTATAGTCGCTCACCGCCAGCGTGTACTCGCGGTCCGGGTCCAGCTTGCGATCCCCCACCACCACCGCCGGGACATCGCGCCCCTTGAACGTCCCAATCACCACGACATTGTCGAACGGCATGATGTTCCAGATATGCCGTACCAGTAACTGCCCTTCGGGCAGAGTATCGCGTACCCCTCCCTGATTCATCCACGCAAAATCGGCCCCGGTCTCGTCGCGCAGCGCCTGCTCGATCAGCCGCTTCACCTCGGGCTTGGTGAATGCCTTCTTCGACAAGGCCAGCGGCTGGTCCACGCGCGCCGTCACTTCGTCCTCCCAGTGCTTTACCGCGCGCGCTACCTCGGAGGATGGCTCGATCTTCGTCGAGTCGATAGGGATCCGCTTCCAGTTCCACGAAACCGGCGCCTTCTTCTCCGTGTCGACCTTCAGATCGAGCCGCCCCAACTCTTCCCCGTAGCTCTTCACCCGCACCATCACCCGTCCGTCTTTGGTGATCGGCTGCTCGATGCCCCGGTGGATGTGGCCGGTCACCAGCACCGGGATTTCCGGCGCGGAATTCAGGAACCGCATCTCCTCTTCCGGGTTGATATGCGCCAGCAGCACGATCAGATCGGACTGGTCGCGCACTTCCGCGGCGTATCGGCGGACTGTGTCGAACACCGGCAGCGTATGCCACTCTTCCAGCAGCTTTTGCGTAGTCAGGCTGCTCAGCGTATCCGTCATGGCGCCGATCACCGCTACCCGCAGTCCATTAACTTTCAGGATCACGTACGGCTTCGGCGTGATAAGCTGCCCGCCGGCATTGACGATATTAGAAGTCACGATCGGGTATTTCGCGACCTGTATGAACTTGTGCACCTGCATCCAGCCGTAATCGAACTCGTGATTCCCAAGCGTCGCCGCGTCGAACCCCAGCAGGTTGCCGATCTCGAAGACCGGCAGCCCGTGGAAGATCGTAGAGACCGGACTGCCCTGAACCAGATCGCCCGCGCTCAGCAGGATGCAGTCGTTGCAGCCGGCGCGTTCCTTCTGAATGGCGGTGGCGAGATACGCGAACCCGCCATTATGGTTATCCAGCGGGCTGATGCGCGCATGCAGATCATTGACATGCAAAATGGTCAGCGACCGAATTTCGCCTGCGAGCGGCGTAACAGCCAGCACCGCGACAGCCAGCCACCGCCGGTTCAATAGATGCATAGTCCCCAATTGTACCCGACCCCACGTGGCGCAGACACTCGTGTCTGTCTCCATGG
>PMTT01000325.1 GCA_003167275.1 Bryobacterales bacterium
ACTGGATCCTCGCCTTCGACCACATCTCCACCCTCTCCCCCAATCTCACCGAAGCCCTCACCCGCCTCTCCACCGGCGTCGGCGTTACCGTCCGCGAGCCCGGTACCCCCAGTTCCGATCCCATCCTGAAATCCGTCAGCCGCCCCATGCTCCTCACCGTCACCGACCGTTTCCAGTGCCCCGCCTCGCTCGCCGAGCGGGCCCTCACGGTCAGTTTCGCCCCACTCCCTCCCGACCGTCGCCGCTGCGAGGCGGAACTCGGCGCCGCGTTTGGCACCGCCTCTCCCGCCATTCTCGCCGCGTTATGCAATGCCGTCAGCACCGCCCTCCGCCGCATTCCCGAAATGAACCTCCCCACCGGACGGGCGCCCGACGCGCTCGCCTGGGCCATGGCCGCCGCCCCCGCCTTAGGCTGCACCGAGGAGGAAATGCGCCAGGCCTTTCATGACCCGCCCCCGCCCGACCCCACCGTCGAGGCCGTCCGCACCCTGGTCGACCAGCAAGGCCCCTGGACCGGCCGCGCCAGCGACCTCCTGGACCTCCTCCCGCCATCCCCCCACTACACCACCGCCAAAGGCGTCTCGCAGCATCTGAAATCTCAAACCCTGGCCCTGGCCGACCTCGGCATCGCCCTGCAATACCGCCCCACCGCCAAGACCCGCATCATCGATCTCCACCCAATCCCACCCTTCGTGCCCCCCGCCCCAGTGGGGCAGGTTGGCAACCTGCAGGCCGATTGTCAATCGGCCTCTGGAGATCTATCGGACTCCACGCAAATGGCCCCCGCCGTAGACCAGGTTGCCCCAGCGGTGCCCGTCGCCAACCTGGCGGCTGATTGTCAACCATCCCACGTGACACGGGCATTCTTGCCTGTGTTGCCTTTTCTTACCGACGCTTGCCAATCCGTGGCGCTGGGACCCGTGCCTGCAGCCCCTCCTCAAGATGCGTCACAAAATTCTGAAAATCCCCTTCAACCCACAGTAACCAAACCTCTTACAATACACGCAAAAAACCCGCGGCCTGCGTCTCCGTCTCCACTTCCCAATATCCCCCACCCCCAGTTCCCCGCCTTCAATCCCCCAACACCCGAAAACACCCCCCACTCCCCACCTGACCTTGGCGGGTGAGCCGGTTCGAATCGGGAAAGGACTTCCATGCCCGAAACCAAAGTTCGCCCGGGATGCGCATCGGCGCAAAAACTTTGGCGCCCGCTCGACGTAACTAATTCCCTGCGAGAACACGCCTTCTTTCAACAACCCTGCACCGTAGTAGAATGCCTTGCAGGACTCAACAGGAGGGAAGACCGCGTGGATCTTGCCAGGCGTAACTTGGGAAAGCTGGCGCTCGCCGCCTTACCCGCATCGACACTGCCGCGAAAATCATCATGATCCAATACATCAAGTATTTACGCCTGCCGGCACTGCTCATCGGCGCGTGGCTTTTGACCGGCTCCAACGCTTTCGCTCAATGGCCCGACGGCCCGGGTAAAGACGTCACCCTGCAGCTCTGTGGAAACTGCCATGACGCCGACGTCATCCAGGGGCATCGTCAGGGCCGGGATGAGTGGGTCGCGACGATACAGACAATGATCTCCTCCGGAGCGGAGGGCACGGAAGACCAATTCAAGGCGGTGCTCGACTACGTCTCCAAGAATTTCGCGCCTGTGGCCGCCACCATTAATGTGAACCAGGCCTCGGCAGCCGAGTTGGGAAGCGGGCTGGGCCTCTCGGAAAAGGAAGCTGCCGCAATCGTGAAGTACCGCACCGACAAGGGGTCGTTCAAAACCCTGGAAGACCTGAAGAAGGTGCCGGATCTGGATTTCAAGAAAATGGAAGCCCAGAAGGATCGCCTCGTGTTTTGACCGTGGCCGGCTAACCATAGGGATGCACTCGCAAGGATGAAAATGACACTCCGATATCGAATGATGACGCTGGCGGCCTCTTCGCTCGCGGCCGCCGCGCTGCTGGCCCAGACTCCGCCGGCCAACCAGACACCGCCAGGCGGCCAGGCCGCGCCTCCACAGGGCGGCCGAGGTGGTGGCCGCGGAGGCGGCGGAGGCGGCCGGCGCGGCGGGTTCACGCAGTTCACCCGTCCCGTCGCGAGTCAGGACGTGCTGGCCCGCGGCAAGGCGCTATATGAAACCAACTGCGCCTCCTGTCACGCGGCCGACCTGCGCGGGGCTCCCAACGGGACGAGCCTTCTCCGCTCGGGGACCGCTCTCAGCGATCAGCATGGCGAATTGGTCGCCAAAGCCGTGGCCGGCCACAATCCGAAGATCAACCTGGTCGAGACGGATTCGGTGGCGATCGCCGAGTACCTCCACAGCGTCCTGGCCACCTCCGGGGGACAGGGCAGCCCTCCCGGCCGGAATCCCGTGGGTCTGCAACTGAACATCCTGGTCGGCGACGCGAAAGCCGGCGAAACCTACTTCGCGAAGGGATGTGCCAGTTGCCATTCGGTTACCGGCGATCTGAAAGGTATCGCCTCGAAATACTCTGACCCGCGGGCCCTCCAGAACGCCTGGGTGGCGGGGGCTTCCGCTGCGAATCCGTTCGGTGGCGGCGGCGGACGTGGCGGCGGAGGCGCGGGCAACCCGGTCACCGTGACCATGGCCGACGGAAAGAGATTCGAAGGCAAACTGGTTCGCAAAGACGACTTTCTGGTCATCCTGACGCTGGCCGATGGCACCCGAAAATCCATCGCTCGCAACGGAGACGTGCCGAAGGTGGAAGTCAAGGATCCCAACGAGGCACATAAGAAGATGGTCCTCGCCCTGGACGATCCCGAGAACAAGAACATGCACGACGTAACCGCATATTTGGCCACCGTGAAGTGAGAACGACCATGAAGAAACTACTTATCCTCACAACCCTGCTGGTTACGCCGGCGCTGCTGCCTGGACAGTCTGCTGGCCTCGATCCCTCCGACATGCTGAAGCCCCTCAAGGATCAGTGGACCAGCTATTCGGGCGACCTCACCGGCAAGCGCTACAGCGCCCTGAAGCTGGTCAATACCAACACCGTAAAGAACCTGAGCCTGAAGTGGGTGAATACCAATATCACCACTGCCTGCGGGCCGAACGGCACTGCTCCCGCGGCTCCGGACGGCGGCTTCGGTGGGGGTGGCGGCGGTGGCCGCCGTGGCGGAGGCGGCGGAGCGCCGGCGCCTATTATCGTAGGCGGCCTGGGAACGGGCGAAGCCAACAATTGCGGCCCCGCGCGGCCGGGCGGCGGCATCCTCTTCGTGGACGGCATCATCTACGCCTCGTCGCCCGACAACATCTGGGCCATCGATGCCCGCGACGGCGCGGTTCTCTGGCACTACTACTGGAAGACCCGCGGCGGCACCAGCCTGCAGACCCGCGGACTGGGTATGTGGCACAACTACATCTACTTCGAACTGCATGACGATTGGGTGGTCTGCATCGATGCCAAGAACGGCAAGGAGGTCTGGAAGAAGGAGATCGCCAGCTTCGACCAGCAGTACTTCTCGTCCAACGCGCCCATGGTCCTCGGCAATCATGTGATCGTCGGCACGGGCAACGACATGGACTCGCCCGCGTATCTCAAGTCATACGATCCCGAGACCGGCAACCTGCAGTGGACCTTATACTCGACGCCCCAGAACGCGGGCGATCCGGGAGTCGACACCTGGGCGAGCCTGGACGCCGCCCGTCACGGCGCCGGCTCCACCTGGATCCCCGGCTCTTACGATCCCGAAACCCATCTCTACATTTACGGGACTGGAAACCCCACGCCCGCTTACACCACGGGTCGGGGCGAGGGCGACAACCTGTACACCTGCTCGCTGGTCGCGGTCAACGTGGATACCGGAAAGATGGCCTGGTATTACCAGACTTCGCCCCACGACACGCACGACTGGGATTCCACCGAGACGCCAATCCTCGCCGACATGCCGTTCAACGGCCGCCCGCGCAAGCTGGTCCTGACCGGTACCCGCAACGGATATTTCTTCGTTCTCGACCGGGTCACCGGTGAGCACCTGCTGACCAGCAAATTTGGGCTCGTCAACAATTGGGCGATGGGCCTCGACGCCAAGGGCCAGCCCAAGCGGAATCCCAACAAGGACGCCATCATCGCGGGTGCGCTGGTGAATAACGATGTGACTAACTATCCTCCCCCGACCTTCTCGCCCGATACCGGCCTGTTCTACATCCATGAACAGAACACCATGCGGATCGACTATCTGATGGATCCCGATCCCCGCGGATCGATGGGCTTGGGCGGCACCGGCGGCGGAGCCAACCTGAACTATGGCACGCACATCATCGCCATCGATTACAAAACCGGCAAGATCGTCTGGCGGCATGAAATCAACGGCGGCAGTTCCGGCCTGCTTTCGACGGCCGGCGGTCTGCTGTTCCTCAGCGATGGGCAGAACATCGAAGCCTGGGATGCGGCTACGGGCAAGGCGATCTGGTATTCCCAGATCGGCGGCCTGTCCAGTCCGCCCGAGACATTCATGCTGGATGGCAAGCAGCACGTGCTCGCCACAGGCGCCGGTGCGCTCTACATGTTCGTTTTAAATTAATGGCCACGGGATGGCGAGGGATCGCATGAAACCAAGGAAAGCGCTGATCGTCACCGGTTGCCTGGGCGCACTCTTCGCGCTGGCGCGCGTGGCGACGTCGCAGCAAACGCCTCCTCCAGCCGGGCAGCCCCCAGCGGCGCCTGCCGGAACTCCTGCCGCGGCGGGTGCTCCTACTGGCCGTGGGGGCGGATTCGGACGCGGCGGACAGCCCTTCGATTACGCGGACAACGAGGGCTGGGTCTCCCTGTTCGACGGCCAGACGCTCAACGGTTGGGACGGCGATCCGAGGTTCTGGAGCGTGAAAGACGGCGCCATCTATGTCGAGCCGACCTGTGAAAAGCCGACCGGCACGATCTATATTGTCTGGCAGGGCGGCGAACCCGGCGACTTCATGCTCAAGTTCGAGTCCAAGGGGACCGGGCAGGTGAACGGCGGCATTCAATACCGGAGCTACATGACCGCCGATAGCAATGTCGCTCTGAAGTACCCGGGCCGCGGGGGTGGCGGCATTCTCGCGAACGCCATCGCAGGCCGCGGAGCAGGTCCCGGCAGAGGCCCGGGAGCACCAGGAGCACCGGGGGCCAGAGCCGGAGCGCCAGGCGGCGGCCGAGGGCCGGGACGTGGGCCGCAGTGCGCCAACCCCGGAACTCCTCCCAGCATGGCGGAACGGGCCAAGTGGGACATGGCCGGACCGCAGTTCGATTTCGACGCCAACAATACCTACCCTGGGCAGTATTACGAGCAGTTGGGCCGCGGCATTGCCGCTGCTCCTGGGACCGTTGTCCTGGCGGAACCCGGAGTCCGCCGCGTGCTCGCCACCATCGCCGACAAGGAAACCCGCGACTCCTGGTTCAAGAAGGACGACTACAACCAGTTCATGTTGGTTGCCAAGGGGAACACGCACTCCATGTACATGAACGGCCACCTGATCTCCGTGTTTATCGACAACGACCCCACCTACTTCCGCGCCAGCGGCAAGCTCGGCATCGAGGTCGAATCGACAGGAGCATACTACACGCGAAATATCTGGCTAAAGAGGATGTAGGGCAAGCTGAGCACCAAGTCGAGGAGCAGGTTTCGGGAACCGGCAACCGATCACTGACGGCCGTCAGATCGGTAACTCACGTTGAATCAGCAACAGCCGCAACCGAGCCGCGACCGTAAGGGAGCGGTGGTCGCGCTGGTACCCGGAATCCCCAAACTGTTACGCCACCCATGGCATTGCACAACTACAGAAAGTGGCTTAGAATCAAATAAGTAGAATGTCGGGGCGTAGCGCAGCCTGGTAGCGCACCTGCCTTGGGCGCAGGGGGTCGGGCGTTCAAATCGCCCCGCCCCGACCAATGTTATTAATGGGTTGCCATCCGGAGAACATCCAGGAACTCTCGGAGGCTTCATCGAGCTTGACGGATGCAGGGCCCGTCTCGCAAACGAGTCCAGCATCCCACACACCGTTTCCTCCGTTGCTCCTTACGGATCGCTTTCAATTGACGATTCACCGCGCGACCAACATGCTGGCCACCTATGTCCTCACGGTGGCCAAGGGAGGCAACGCGCTTCGGGACATCCGCCCTACCTCTTTTCTCTGGCACGCGCTTCGGCTTCGGCCAGCCAGCCCCGGCGCAGCCGTTCCTGCGGGATGCTGGAGAGATAGGGTTTGATGTCGAGGATCGGGGTGCCCTCAAGCATGTCGATTCCACGGACGTAGAGGAGCGCGCGTTCGCGGCGGAGGAGTTCGACCACGGTCAGACCGATCGGGTTCGGGCGGCGCGGTGAGCGCGTGGCGAAGACGCCGTGCGGCCGGTCGTCGGTCGGCGGCTTTCCGACCAGTTCGTATCCTTCGGAGCGATCGAACGCCCAGATGACGAACAGGTGGGAGAAGCCTTCGATGTCGGTCAGCCCGGCCTCGAACTCAGGACGTATCTCGAGCACGCCTTCCGCCGCGTGCTCCGCGCCCAGTCCTCGCGGAACCTCACGCGCATCCTGATAAGGGCTTCGCACATAGCCGATGGGCTCGATGGTGAACATGAATGGCTCATCTCAGTATCTCTTGATCCTGGTCCCGCAAACCCTTCACGCCGATCGTCCACCAGCTCCGTGCGTTGGCCTCTTCGAGATGGGGAATCTTGTGCGATTCGATTGGTAGCGCAGAAGCGGATTGCCCATTTCGCCGCAAGCGGGGGGCAGTCGGGCATGCCGGCCCGAGGAAATTGTGTCGCGCCGGCATCCCGTTACTCGTTCCGCCACCAGCCCTCGCCTGGAAGCGAGTAAGTCGTCCACTGGGCCTATCGCGACGATCCGGAGGCGGGCTGGTTTGTGGCCGATCTCAATTCACTGTCGATGATCTTCTCGAATTCGGCGACCGGTTGGGCGCCATTCAGGAAAATTCCGTTGATGAAGAATCTGGGCGTCGAGGATATCCCGGCGCTTTTTCCGTCCTCCTGATCTCGTGCGACCTCTTTGGCAAACTCTCCGGACTCGAGGCAAGATGAGAATGCCTTCTCATCCAGCCCCAGAGTGTGCGACTGCGCTTTCAAGCCTGGTTCGTCAAGCTTCGCCTGCGGGTCAAACAAGGCATCGTGGTACTCCCAGAACTTTCCTTGCTTCCCGGCGCAGCGTGCTGCCTCCGACGCCTTCTGCGCGTAGGGATGAATGGAGGTGAGTGGAAAGTCGCGGAATGCCACATTCACTTTGCCTGGATACTTCTCAAGCAGTTCGCGGATCGAGGCTTCGACCTTTTCGCAGTAAGGACACTGATAATCCGCGAACTTTACGATGGTAACGGGAGCTTTGGCGTCGCCGCGCAGCCGGTTCCGATCGTAGTCGACGCCAACTCTGGGCGGCTGAAACATCACCGCGATATCGGCCTGGCCGCGCAGGTAGTCGACATAGTCGTCACGCATTTGCTTGATCTCCAAGGGCTTTCAGATTCGCCTGAAGCTGCGCTCTCACTTCCTTGAACGGCTTGTTGATCTGCGATCGGATACCGAGATAGTAAGCGTAGACCTCGGCATCGATCGGAGTGGGAATTCGCGCATCGACCTCCTTGGCGTAGAGTTGCTCGACGGTGAGCCCCTGTCTCTTGGCTTCCGCTTCCACCACGCGTTGGCGAATCAGATCCTCGAGGACCTTGCTCTTGATCTGAAACTCCTGATTGCGCAGCGCCATGATCGTCGATTTCACGGCATTGTCGAGGTCGCTTTTCAAGATCGACTGACCCGCGATTACCGCTACGGTTTCGTCAGCCGCGTTCTTGTCAGAGCCACTCGGAGCAGCGCACTGCTCGGCGGCCGGGGTTTGCCCCATGGCCGCGCTCAAAGCGATAGCGAGCCATAGGGTCGAACCACGAAACAGTGTCGATTTGGCGATATTCATGCTTGTACCCTCCGCATACTGAGTTTGCCTCTGAGGCGGCGAAGCAGGTAGAGAACCGCAACCGCCGTGAATGTGATGGCGAGCGTTGAAGGTTCCGGCGAAACCGTGATTTGGAAGTCCGACGAACCTAACACGTTTTGCGTGGTCGGGTCATACCCTCCGGGGCCCTCAGCTCCGCCCACGATTGTCACAGTGCCAGTACTGAGCCTTACGGGGGCGTCGAAAGCTACTGTGACGTCGAACATTTCGAAGTCGATGGTCTGAGTCAGCCGCAGTCCCGTGCTGGCATCGACTGTGGGCGGACCGCTAAAAAACGCGCCGTCGTCCACTGAGAAGCCTAGGCCGTTCAGGTTGACTTCGATGGAGTTCAGGTCAACGATCGCCGCATCGTTGTTCACGATTGTGCCCAGGAAGGCAATGATGTCTCCCTGATTCACCAACTGAAATGGCGCGTCCAGGTTGACGCTTATGTCGGCAGCGAGTCCCCGGCCGGCGACCGATAAGAGCGCGGCGAGGAGCCATATTTGTGTCTTCATTTTGTTCTCCTTTGTTTTCCCTTGCGCTAATGTCCGCCAAACTCGCCTAGGGCAGTACGATGCGCCCCGACGAGTTGATGGTGCCGCCCGTGTAAGTGCCCGCTATGCTGATGCTGCCCGGAGCCCCGGAGGCTGGCACTGAGCCTGCAGGGAAGGTCGCCGTGAAAACGGCCGTTGCACCCGAGGGGATGCTGGCCACGGACGGCGGCGTGATCGCCCCAGCCACTGTCCCGATCTTGACCGAACTCAGGGTGACGTTTTGCGCCGTCGAACTTCCGGCGTTCGCAACCGTAATCGTGGCTACGACGTTGTTGTTCGCGTCACGCGACAGCACTTGGGTCGTGATCAGTTGCACCGGTTGCGTGGGCGTGAGGTTTACGGTCACGAAGACTTCTTGCGTGCCGATGAAGTACTTCGTCACATCGGTGGGAGTGAAGGTCACCGATATCAGATTCTGACCCGGCGGCAGCACGGTTCCCACAGGCGCCGAGTAGACGAACTTGCCGGGAATCGTACCCACGCCGAGGATGGTTGCCGTGGCATTCAACTGACCCGCACCCAGAGCGCTGCCGAATAGAATCAAGGCTGGCGTATTCCAGGTAATCGCCGGGTTGGCCTTCACGTCAAGCGTGAACGGCTGAGTGACAGTGCCGAGGCCATTGACAGCGGTCACTGTCAGGGTGTATTTGCCCACCGCGGTAACTGGAGGGACGCCTACCAGGCCGTTGCTGGTGATGCCGAGCCGCGGCGCCGCGGGGCTGACTCCGCTCGCGCCGACCAGGGGCAGCGGATTCCCGGTTGCTGTGACGGTGAACGAGTTGCTTGTCCCTGCAGTGAAAGTGGCGTTGTTGACGCTGGTGATGATGTGTAGCGCTTCCACCTTGAGGGTGAAACTCTGGGGCGTGGTTCCATCTGCGTTAGAGGCAAGGACGGATCCCGTATAGACACCACCGGTGCCTGCCTGGCGTGCCAAAGAACCGGCCTTTCGTGGAATCGAAGTCCACACCTTTGGGAAGCGTGCCGGCGAAGCTGAAAGTGGGTACCGGATAGCCGGTGGCGGCTACCTGTAACGAGACGGAGGCGCCGACACTCGTGTCCAGGCTATTCGTACTGGTGATTACCGGGGCTTCATACACATAGAGGATGAACGGCTGCGAGTTGGTCACGATAATGCCGAACTTGGTTTCTTCCGTCAACGGATAGACACCGCCCGTGCCAATGGACGGGATGCCGCTCAAAGTCCCCGTGCCGGAAGCGATCGGACTGTTGAAGGTCAAGGCTTGCGGTAGTGTCCCATCCAGGAAGATGGTAGTGAGAAGCGGCGAAGTGAATGATACCGTCCTATTGAAGCCCACGAACACGATGGCGGATGGGTCGTTGGTAAATGCGGGAGTCGGTCCAACCACCAGCGTGAAATTCTGGGTGGCGTTCGGCAGGTTCCCGTTGCTTGCGGTGATGGTGAGCGGATAGTTGCCCTGGGTGTTGGATCCCGGCGTGCCGGAGAACACGCCCGTCGTAGAGTTAAATGTGACTCCGCCCGGCAGGGCGCCGGAGACGCTCAATGTCGGAGCTGGGTTTCCGGTGGCGATGACGGTAAAAGTGGTACCCGCGGTCGCGGCCGGGAACGTGGCAGTATTGGCGCTGGTGATTTGAGGCGGCACGTGGGCGACCAGACTCCAGCTATTGATATAAGCCTGGGCGCCGCCGAACAACGGCTGCAATTGCTGGTCGGTGAGCCCGACATTCTGCAAGTCGGCGACCATATCGGGAAGCAGTCCGATATGCGCGAGTCCATCGTTGTTGAAGTCGAAGGTGCGCTGGCCGGAGACCTGCTTGTCAAACGTTCCAAAGCCGGGCAGGGTGAATGGATACACCAGCCGATTGTTGGCCGCTTCCTGTCGCGTTCTCTCCGCCCAGTTTCCGCCGCAGGAGCCGCTGCCGAAACGCGGTCCCACATGGCCGGCGATGCCGTTGAAGTCGCTGCCCATGGCTACCGGACCTCCCATGGCATTCACGCCGTACAGGTAGGCTTGCGCCCATTCCTTGGTTGAGTACATGCAGTCATTCGTCAGCCCGCCGTAGTCAATCGTGAACTGACCTCCGATGGGACCGGGACCGAGGGGCGACGGCGCACAGGTCAGCAGGCTTACTCCCGGCAGGCACCAGCCCATGGAGGTATCCTGCACGTCGTCTTTTAACATCACCGCGATGACTCCGCCCAGGTTCTTGAGGCTCTGCAATTGTGAAGCCGTCCGCATGCGCTCGTGACGGTCACCGTTCGAGGTGCCGGCGTAAGTCTTGGTGTAGAAGTCGAAGAATTGGACGTGAGTCGCCGCGATGCCGCCATACTTCGGATTCTGTTGGTTCGCCAGTCCGATGGTGTTGTTGAAGGCGGTGATCGACATGTGGTCGACGTCGATCATCATTCCCATGTTCATCGCCTGTTGGATCAGGGTGTCCCAAAGAGGTCAGGCCTGGCCCGAAGTGGCACGTGGCCCACGGCGGGGAGGGATAGATGGGTAAGCGTGGGTTGTTGAACCCTAACGTCAACTCGATCAATTCCTGTGTGGGATTCAGATAGAATCCGTCGTTCAGGACGAACAGTCGTAGGCGCTATAGAAGTTGCCTTCCGAAACATAATTGCCGACGTTGATGGCGTCCTGCCAGGCAGCCGGCGTTCCAAAGGCGTTGTCGAAGTTGTGAACGGGGAAGATGTGGCGGACGCCCAGGTTGTAGTACTTGGTGAGTTGTTGAGAGACGTAGGTGGCATCGCAGGTGGCATCGCAGGTGGGTCCTTCTCCGTTCACCGGAGCGTTCGAGCCTTGCACGTGGCAGTTGAAAAGATTGTCGACCTCGATACCGAGCACGACCGCCAACTTACCCTGTTGGATCGCATTGGTGGCTTGTACCGGGTCGGTTACGATCTGGAACCAGCCCTTGCCGGCGCCGCCGTACTGTCCATCGAGCCACGTCTGAAAACTCTTGGCCGCCTGCAGTTGCAGGTCGATTTCGGGCATCGACAGGGAGCAATCGATGCTGGAGAGGCGGGTGCTGCTCTTGCAGAGCGCCTCATTGACCGTGAACTGCGTCAACGCCTTGTTCATGATCCGCGAGGCGTTCCTGGAATACGCGAATGGCCGTTACCATCATTTGCCGATCGAGCTGCCGATCGAAGGAGCACCTGGCTGGGTCCAATCGGACCGGTACAGTATCGAGGCGAAAGCGGAGGACACTGCCAGCCAGGAAATGATGGAGGGGCCCATGCTTCAAGCGCTCCTCGAAGACCGGTTCCAGGTGAAGGTTCGCCGCGAAACCAGAGAGGTCCCGGTCTATGAGCTGACTGTCGCCAAGGGCGGGCCCAAGTTGCAGCCGTTTGACGGAAGTTGCACTCCGGTCGATTGGAACAAGACGCCGCAGGATCCGCCGCCACCGAAAGGCCCAGGGGACTGTCGTAACGTTGGGGGAGTGTCGGGAACGAATTTAACAAGGTACTGGCGGGGGATCAGCATCGACAACTTCATCCTGGCCATTCTCGGCAAAGGGATCACGGGCCGTCCGGTCATCAACAAGACCGGGATCGCCGGCGTGTTTGATATCCACCTGGAATTTACAAGGGAACAGAACTCCGACAAGCCGGATGCAGGGCCATCGATCTTTACCGCGCTGCAGGAGCAACTCGGGCTGAAACTGGTGCCGGCCAAAGGGCCCGAAGAGTACCTCGTGATCATCGCGCCGTAGAAGAGGTAGAATGGCCCATTCTACCCCTGAAAATCGACGTACTCGACGTTCCTAACGTCGCCAAACGGCCCGCGACGCGTTCGAAGCTGGTCTCTATGACAATGTCACAATCCCCGAAGGCGGCAGCGACGAGTAGCCCTCCCACGTTTACGGCAGCGGAACCCGCCTGCTTTCCGGGTGCCTGGCGAATGCTTCCGCTTGCGCGAAGCCGCTCTCGGCGCCACGGCGGCGTGTGATTTCGACCTGCTTCTGGTACCACTTGTCGGGCTGCTGAGAGACGTGCAGATAGCAGGAGGCGCGACGGCCCGATTCCACCGAAGAAATATCGACGTAGTCCGTGGGCGAGAACATCATGGTGTCCTCGGCAACCTCGTAATAGTAGAGGGCGAACTTCTTGCCGCCCTTTAGCCATACATCCAGGGTCAACGTGGAGATGGCCCGATGATCGCGGTGCGTATCGATCGGCCACTGGGTGAATACCACGTCGGGGCTCTCCGCGGTGAGGATGCGGTCGAACGCCTCATAATGTTGAGGATCGACGACCGCGCGGCCGTCGTATTGGCCGGCGAATACGGCGCGCGCTTTCAGCAATTTACACGCGGCTTCAGCTTCCGCGGTGCGAATGCCGGCGCAGCGGTCCAGGCTCGCCCCGCCGCAGAACCCCTCTCCGCGGTTAAGGTAGAGCAGCACCACCTGGTGGCCCACGTCGCTACAGCGGACGATCGTTCCCGCGCAGCCGCATTCGGGGTCGCCGGGATGCCCGCCGGCGACAACGATCTTGAGAGGCTGTCGACCTGGTTGTGCGAGAAGCGGCAATGCAGCGGCTGACGCGATCAGACTCCGGCGTGAGATAGACACACAGGAATTGTAATATGCACGGCTGAAGCGCCGGGACGAATACCCACACCGGGGATGCGCCGCTTTAGAACCCGGATGGCGTCCCAGCGCCGAACAACAGGAGCGAGCTCAGGTCGCTCTCCTGATTCCGGATCACGTATTGGAAAAAGCGATCCCACCGGCTTTGACCTCCGGCGTTGAGGCCGTGGTTGGCCTCCGGCACGCTGTCGTACTGGGTGTTCAGCCGGTCAACGTCCGATCTGGCGGTCCGCGTCAGGCGGTCGTAATCCTGGCGGAGACGTGCCTGCACCTGCCCATGCGAAGTGCCGGAGGTTGCGGCGAGTACGGTGGCGTCCCATTCGACGTCGAGGAGGTCCCGGCAAAGTTCGCGCATCACCAGCCAGGTGATATTGTAGTGTCCCTGTTCGTGGTCCAGCAGAGCGGGGGATTGCTTGCCGTTGACTACCCAGCTCGAAGCCCGACTCATGGTGACCGTTATCCGGACATTTTGGAAGCGATAGGAGCCGTCCTGGTCCGGATGGGCGGGAAACCCAACATTGATGTTGAAAGGCGCATCCGTAAAGGCGTCCCGCCCTCGAATGCGCGGCTGCTGCACGGGGGTGAAGTTCTGCCAGGTCAGTTGCAGGGGCGTTCCCCCGGTGTGCCCCGTGATATGCTGCAGAACTTCCTGATTCGTGGCCATGATGATTCCTCCATTCGGAATGTGCTGTTTTCGCCTTGACCGTTTTCGTCTGTCATCCGGTATACGATCCAGCGACGCCCGGCGGACGAAGTGGCGGCTCGGAGAGGGTACTGACGTTAAGCTGCCACCGGAATCGCCCGCAGCCGTGTCCCGCTGAGTGCCGCCCGAACGTAGCTTCCGACTCCCAGCGTCATCCCCAGGCCGAATACGGGCCAGTGGAACGGGTGCGGCATGCCACCCGACATGACGTGCCGGAAGTCCATTGCGAAGGAGACCACGATCACGACGGCGCCGCCGACGATTCCCACCCACTCGATGGCGCCGATCCGGACTCCAGGTCCTGACGCCTCACTTCGCAGGTGCCATGAGCCCAGCGCGACCATCGCCATCGACACCAGCACGGGCGCCAGCACCGGTCCGGCCCAGGGCACCGGGACCAGGAACAGAATGTCCCAAGTGAACAGGGATGCGGGCCAGTCGAGCAGTACTTTCAGGAAAAGGTAGAAGGTAATATCCCAGGTTCCAAAGGCGATCACGAAAGCCGCCGCCCATTGGCCGGCGTTGCGAGCGACGGCCAGGGCAATCGCCGCCAGCATCGCGATGGTGGCGACCTCTCGCCCAATCTCGACTGCCAGCGTACTGATCTGCTCTGGCGCCTCGGTACGAATCTGATCCAGGGTGAGGAGCGGGAACAGGTCGCCAGGAGCGCGGTTTGGGTAGAGGCGCTGAACAACCGGTTCGTGCAGGGAGCGCAAGTAGCTGACCACCGCCGCTTCCAGGTAACCGAAAGCGGTCCCGAACAGAAGCAATGCGATTAGGGTGCGTTTCCAGGAGAGTTGCGTGGCTGCGTGCATGGGCCTGGAATGAGAATACGCTCCGGCGGGGACAACTCGCAACTCTGCGAGGATCACGGCACTGCACCGTTCAACGCTAAGATTTTGGAACGAGAATCGAGGCACCGGCGAATCACCGTGTGACAGTCAGACTGAACTTCGCCAGGAAAGCAGCGCTCGCAGTTGCCGGGATGGCGGCTCTTGCGCCACCTGTCGTTGTGGGCCTGATGAACGCGCCTGCGATCCGTGCCCAGGCTCCTGCCCAATCTGCGGCAACGGCCACTCCGAAATTCGAGGTGGCCTCCATCAAGCCCTGCAAGGCGGACATCGGCGGCGGCGGCGTGAGAGTCGGCAATTTCAAGGTGTCTCCCGGAAGGTTGACCGTGAACTGCGTCAACGTCTTGTTCATGATCCGCGAGGCGTTCCTGGAATACGCGAATGGCCGTTACCATCATTTGCCGATCGAGGTGCCGATCGAAGGAGCACCTGGCTGGGTCCAATCGGACCGGTACAGTATCGAGGCGAAAGCGGAGGACACTGCCAGCCAGGAAATGATGGAGGGGCCCATGCTTCAAGCACTCCTCGAAGACCGGTTCCAGGTGAAGGTTCGCCGCGAAACCAGAGAGGTC
>PMTT01000946.1 GCA_003167275.1 Bryobacterales bacterium
TCGATGAGCACAAGTCCTAGCTAGACCGGTCACGATTCTATCGGCGGATCCTATTGAAACGCGGGCCGTCACGCTGCCAAATTATACCCCGTCAACTATGTTGAGACCGCAACATTGGGTTCTAAGGTGCTGATCCCATTAGGCGGGGACGACGGTATAATCACGGGTTTAAACGTGTCGCCAAAAGTCGGATCGTCGCTTAAAGGCGCAGGGCTTCCCTTCTGCGAAGAGAAACACCGCCTCACTGATGAATTGCTACGGGGCCATTCACGAGCTAATCAGAAAAACCCAGATCTCGCACGCGATGGAGACGCTTCCCATCCACGCGGTACTTGAAGTGCCCCATGTCGCCAACCTCGGCCTGTGAACCGCGGATCCAATAAATCCAAAACCGGGACTACTACCGCGATGTGGACGAATACATCCGCGATCATTCGTTGCTTCTCCGTCGGCTTGCAACCAGGGTGGAATCCGGGCCCTTGCCCCCAAGGAAATGAGCCCCCTCTACTTCCGTGACTGCGCAGTCGCGAGTCAGAATATCCTTGGTTTGTGGCGCAGGCGTGTTCTTGTGGAGTGGATCGAGCATAGGTTTCTGACATGATCCCGGTGCCTCCAAAATCCGAAACACGCAAGTGGGAGACGCGAATGGATCAGTGTGGTCGAGAGATACCGGAAGTTCTGGAAGCCGGCCCCACGGCCGCCGGCCCAATAGAAGGAAAGTCGGTTTCACGGCCCCGACCTTGCGACACGCGCTCCGCGCCTCGTGGGTCAGCGCCGCGCGACTGCTTAGGAGCAATCCCGGAAGCCGCGGCAACGGATGGCCGACTTATCAGTCCTAATCCGGCCAACGTCCTTCGACGCCTGGGACAGTATCGGAAGCACCGCAGACGGTGACAGCTTTGGGCGGCCGGAGTGGTGGGACCGCAGTGCTTTCGATACGGCGCGTTGAAGGAATGCCGCAGCGGATGCCGATGATGGGATTCGAATTGTAGCTCCTTGGAGTGAGGCCTGCGGAGTTTTTCCGAATTCCGGTAACCTTTCCGCCAGCTTCCCGAATAGCATGATGAGCGAGAGAAACCAGATATGGAGATCTTGCACTCGATTCGTTGAAAGGATGCTGTATGAATCAGTTACATGTTTCGCGAATGCTCTGTTTCACGGCTGTACTCTGCCTGGGGACATTGTGCCCAGGACAACAGAATATAGTCGCCACCTACACTCAGAATTTTGACAGTATGGGACCCACCGGCACTACTCCGCCTCCTGGTTGGACCGTCCTGGAGGGTAATTCGGGGACCAATAACGGAACCTGGACGGGGAACATTACCGCCAATGGGCCGAACAGCGTTGCGACGATAGTACCCACGACAGGGCCGCTGACCCCATCCGCCGCACCCACGTCGACCAATAACAATGGCTTCAACGCGCAAGGCGATTCTGCGTCCGATCGAGTCCTTGCCACCTCGCCCACCGGGTTCAGCGGGTCGGCGCTCGAGTTGGACTTGACCAACGCGTCGGGCAGTGCTTCGAACGGCTTGATCGTCTCCTACGACATTCGCAGGTTCACCGCGGTCTCAACGCCCAACGAGCTTCCAGGCTACCAACTGTTTTACAGCGTGAACGGCGGAGCCTGGGTGAACGTGCCGAGCCTCAATCCCACCATCGCCGGCCCCTCCGGCGTAGTCGTGCCCAACACCGTAGGGGTTACCAACGTCCCGCCCACAACATTTGGCCTTGCCACCGTCTGGCAGAATGGCCAGATTCTCCGGTTGCGTTGGGTGGACGACAATGCCGAACAGACCTCGCCGGACCAGATCCAGGGGTTGGATAATGTGGTTGTCTCGCTCGCATCCCCGGGGCCGATCATCACCTCGGCAATGAGTAACTACAGCTACACGCCGGCGGTTTTTCCTAATTCCGGGATCGCACAGGGCGCGCTGTTCGTGATCACCGGAACAGGCCTGGCCGACCCGGCCAAAGCGGCCGTGCTGCAGGATTCCACGCAGGGGCTGCCCACCACGCTGAACGGATCCAGCGTCCAGGTGACTTCCGGCACCACTACGTTGACGCCGGCCTTCTATTACACCAGCGCCACGCAACTGGCCCTGGTGCTTCCCTCCAACACACCCCTGGGGACGGCTCAAATTACGGTGAGCTATGGCGGCCAGACAAGTGCGCCTTACTCCTTCCAGGTGGTGCAGACCGCTCCTGGGTTTGCCTCATATGACGGCACGGGAACCGGCCTCGGCGCGGCGCTGAACCCGGCGACTTTCGTGCCGTACAGCTATGCCAACTCCATTCCTCCGGGAACTACGGTTGTACTGTACGGTTCCGGTCTGGGCGCGGACGCGGCGACGGATACGAAATATGTGGCGGCCCCCTTCAACATCAATAACCTGGCGCATGTCTACGTGGGCGGTGTCGACGCCCCGATTCCGTATCAGGGCTCGTTCGATTATCCGGGCCTGAACCAGGTCAATGTCACGATCCCGGCTTCGGCTCCCACTGGCTGCAATGTGTCGGTGGTGGGCGTAACCGCGGCCGGCACACCGACCAATTTCATGACGCTTCCCATAGGGAACGGGCCCTGTTCCGACCCCGCCTTCGGCATCAACGCCAATCTACTGCTTCAGCCAACGGTGAAGACGGCTGTAGTCGGGATCGCTCTGCAACCACCCGGGAATTCGAACAATTACGCGCTTGCAGAGTTCGCCGGCTACAATGGCTCCGATTTCCCTAATTTCCTGAAACAATCCGTAGGGGCCTGGCCCTCACTGAATGGCTGCGTAGTCAGCCAGAGTCTGATATCGCCCGATTCGCCAAACACAACAGGACTGGACGGCGGCTCCGTCAGCGTCTCCGGTCCGGCCGGCAGCACGCCAGTCACCGTGCCCGGGGGAGTCGGCGACGCGCTACTGCCATCCAGCTTCTTTCCCGCAACCGGCGCCAACTTCGCCTTCCAGGGTTTTGGCGGCCTTAACGTCGGCAGTTTTATGGGAACCCTCGCGCTGCCGACTACGTCGTGGACCTGGACGAACCCGAGCGCCGCGGCGGCGATCACGCGTTCGGCGGGATTGTCTGTAACGTGGAGCGGCGGGGGATCGAACTCGTATGTGCAGATCTACGGAAGCTCAGCCCCTACAGCCACAGCCGCATCGGGTACGTTGGGTGCATCGGCCAATTTCAGTTGCACTGTTCCCGCGAGCGCCGGACAGTTCACGGTGCCGCCCTATGTGCTGGCAGCTTTACCCGCGGGGCCCGGCTACGTATTCCTCCTCAACGAAAACAACTTCACGGCTCTTGGGGCGACGGGAGTCGATTGGGCACCCCTCCTGGAGCAAACGTACGTTCAGGTGAACTCGGTATTTAACTAGGCCAGGAATGGCCAATGGGCGTTCGCGGCGGGATTCGAATCTCGCCGCGGCCTGCTCAGGGCAGGCACCTCAAACTCCTCACCGCCCGAATTCCTCCGAATTCCTGTAACCTTCCCGCCCGCTTTCCGAATAGCATGATGAGTGAGGTAAACCCACGACACCCGATCCCCGTGATACCCTAATCGGCACCACCATGTTGACGCAAGTCGGCCGGAGCGATTTTCCGACGACCAGTTGGACCCTGGTGCTCGCAGCCGCAGATCCGGACCACGCCGACTGCCGCGACGCCATCGCGTCCCTTTGCGCCATCTATTGGTACCCTCTCTACGCCTTCATTCGCAAACGCGGACACGCCGCCGCGGACGCTCAGGATCTGGTCCAGGAATTCTTCGCCCGCTTCCTCGCACGCCGCTACTTCGATCGGGCGGATTCTGAGAAGGGCAACTTCCGGGCTTTCCTGCTGATCTGCCTCAAATGCTTTCTGGCCGACGAGAAAGACCGCGACAACGCGCAAAAACGCGGCGGCGGAGTTCCTCCGTTGCCGTTTGAGATCGCGACGGCGGAGTCGCTCTACACCCGGGAACCGGCGCATAACGAGACTCCCGAGCGGATCTACGAGCGGCGTTGGGCGCGCGCCCTGTTGGACCGCGTCTACGCCCGCCTGCGCGAGGAATTCGTGCGCCACGGCCGCCTGGACCACTTCAATAGCCTCAAGCCACATTTAATGGGCGGCGGGGACGCGCCTTATGGCGACCTGGCCACCAAACTGGGCGTCACGGAAGGTGCGCTAAAAACGGGGATCCACCGCCTGCGGAAGCGCTATCGCGACCTGCTCCGCGAGGAAGTCGCGGCGACCGTTGCCGGTCCGGAATTGGTAGACGCCGAACTGCGCTTTCTGGCGTCGGCGTTGAGCGGGAAATAGTGGGCTCCGCGCGTATCAGACTTTGAAGTATCATTAGGGCACTTCATCTTAGGGGATATGTCTGTTCGGGGGAGGTTTACCCGTGGAACTCTGCACTCAGTGTGGCGCTGAACTCGACGATGACGGTTTGTGCGGCATGTGCCTCCTCGGGGGCGCATTCGAGACCAATCCGACAATGTCCCCCACAGAAGGTATCCCTGGGGGCACGCCGGGCGGTGCGCAAAATGCTCTGGAGTACGACAACTTCGGCAACTACCAGATCCTCCGCGTGCTCGGCGAAGGCGGAATGGGAACCGTGTACCTGGCCGAACAGACCGCTCCCATCCACCGCATGGTGGCTCTGAAAGTCGTCAAGCTGGGGATGGACACCAGCCAGGTGCTCTCGCGCTTCGCCTACGAACGGCAATCGGTGGCCCTGATGGACCATCCCCACATCGCCCGCGTGTACGACGCCGGCGCGACGGAAAAAGGCCGCCCGTTCTTCGTGATGGAGTACGTGGACGGCATCCCCATCACCCGCTATTGCGACGAGCACCGCCTCAACACTGTGGAGCGGCTACGGCTGTTTGTGCCGGTGTGCGAAGCCGTTCAGCACGCCCACCAGAAAGGCGTGATCCATCGCGATATCAAGCCGTCCAACGTGCTGGTCACGGAGGTCGACGGACATGCCATCGCCAAGGTGATCGACTTCGGCATCGCCAAAGCCATGGACCAAGCCGGGTCCGACGCCACCCTGCTCACCGAACTGGGCCAATTCGTGGGCACGCCCGAGTACATGAGCCCGGAACAGGCCGACGTGATGACCGGGGCGGTGGACGCCACTTCGGACGTGTATTCCCTCGGGGTGGTGCTTTACGAACTGCTGGCCGGGGCCGTCCCGTTTGACAACGCCACTTTGCGGAAAGCCGGCATGGCCGAGCTTTTGCGCATCATCCGGGAAGAAGAAGCTCCCAGCATGTCGGCCAAGCTGACGGGGCTGGGCGCCTCGGCCACCGAAATCGCCGAGCGGCGGCGGACGGCATTAGCGGCTCTACGCCAGGAACTCTCGGGCGACCTCAACTGGATTGTCATGAAAGCGGTGGAGAAAGCCCGCGAGCGGCGCTACCAGGCGGTGGCCGACCTGGCGGCGGATATCAACCGCCACCTGGAAGACCGCCCGGTGCTGGCGAGTCCCCCCAGCCGCTTGTACCACGTGCGGAAGTTCGTCCGCCGCAACAAGTTTGCCGTTCTGGCAGGCGCGGTGGCGGCCGCCGCATTGGTGGCGGGATTCGGGGCCGCAGTGTGGCAGGCGGGAGTGGCGCGGCATGAGCGCACCGTCGCGGTCGAGCAGCGGACGCGCGCCGAAGCCAATGGAGCTGAGGCGATCGCCCGTGGGCACGAGGCGGAAATCGAGAAAAAGCGCGCCGAAGACAATGCCGCCGATGCCCGCCGGCAGGAAGAGAGTGCGGTACAACAGGCCGCCCTGGCACAGTCGCGGCTGGGCGACGTCAGCGCGTTGGCCAACTCTATGATTTTCGAGATCGGCGACGGCCTGCGCGACCTCTCGGGGACCACTGCGACCCGCGAAGCGATGGTGCGGCGCGGGGTGGAATACCTGAATCGCATGTCGGAGCAGGAATCCGGCGGCAGCGGCATGCAGCGGCAGATGGCGACAGCCTGGCTGAAGGTGTCGGAACTGCAATACGATCCGGGCCGGTCCAGTCTGTACGACACTGCGGGAGCGCGCCAGAGCGTTGCCCGCTCCCTCAAGTTGCTGGAGCCGCTGGCGAAGGCGAACCCGCGCGATCCCGAGTTGCGCCACCAACTCATCCAGGCATACCGGCGAAGCGCGCAATTGGAGCGCACTGAAGCCGGAAAACAGGCAGGATTGAGCCGGGCGTTACAAATGGCGGAGCAAGCGGTGGCCGATCAGCCCACCAACCTCCGGGCGCAGGCGGATCTGGCGGACGTGTACCAGTTGCAGGAGGATTACCGGCGGGCGGTGGAAATCCGGCAGCGGATCGTGGCAGTGAATCCCAAGGAAGCGGAAGCGCGCTGGCGTTTGTATTCCAGCCAAATCCTCCTGGGAACCTCCCTGCTTCAAAAGGACGACGATTTGGCCCTGAAAACGCTGGAGCCGGCCTTGTCCGGACTGGAAGCCCTGGTGCGGGAAGAGCCGGGCAACGCCCAGTATCAAAGGGATCGCGCCATGGCTCTGACGCAAGTCGGGATCGAATTTGTGCAGCACAACCGCACCGGCGAAGCGGTCGAACCTGCGCGGCAGGCCGTGGCCCTGATGACGCCTCTGGCCGCGGCGGATCCGCGCAATGCCAGCTTCCAGATGGATCTCAGCCTGGCGCACCGGGGACTCGGGAGAGTCCTCGTACATGCGGGCCGGAATGCGGAGGCTCTGGATTACTACCAGAAGGCTTTGACCAGTCAGGAGGCCGAGGCCGCGCATTATCCCGAGAACGCGGAATTCGCCGCCATGGCCGCGCAGATCCATGCCGAGATCGCCGGCAATCTTAGTTCCTTTCTGGGGCCGCAGGCGGCCCTCACCCACCGGCGTGCCGCGGAGTCTCTCAACCGCACCCTGGTTCAGGAACATCCGGACCGGAAGGAATATGCGCGCGTCCTGGCTGCAAGCATCGTGTCTCTGGCCTCGGCCACAGGTTCCGCGGGCGACCGGGCAGCCGCCATGGGTTTCTATCGCGAGGCGCTGCAGTTGGCCGAGAAGCTGTGTGTAGGCGCGGGAGTAAGCGACGAGGATTGGCTGGCGCGCGGCGAAGCTTACCGCGGCATGGCGGCCGGAGAGCAGGCGATGGGGCGTGGCCCGCAGGCGATCGCCGAATACCGCTCGGGGATCGCAGACTACGAGAAGGTGGTGGCACGCACTCCCAAGAGCAAGCCTGCACAGCAAGGGTTCTCCGCCTCATGGAGGGATTTGTCTTGGCTTTACTTCGGCCAGCACGATATCCGCCAGCAAGTGGATGCTGCGGTCAAGGCCCTGCCATTCCTCGAAGCGGAATACGCGGCCGGGGGCCGCGGCGATTTAACAGCGGTAGCACCCCTGTTGGATTTCCTCTACGATTTGGCGGGAGGCTACATCAACCTGGGCGAGTACGATCGCGGGATTGAGGTTGACCGGAGAGCTGTGGAAATCGCCGGGAAAATGGCGGCGGACCAGCCAACCAGTATCCAAGCGGCGTCGTCGGTCGCTAGCGCGAACATGCACCTCGGGCGGATATACATGCGGGCTGGCCGCCGGGACGAGAGCATCGCCAGTCACCGGCGGGCCTGGGAGGCACTGGACAGATTTCCGATGGAAAGGCTCGACACTCCTGTTCTCCGCGCGCAATGGGCGAGTACGTACGCGCAAATATTTGAAGTTCTCTACCGTCTACAAGAACGCGACGGCCTGGTAGCCCTCTGCCGCCGGGTGATCGCTGTGCTGGAACCGATATACCAGGCCGAGCCGGCAAATCAAAAATATCGCCTCGGATTGGTCACCGTTTATGACTACGCCCGATACGCCATCCGGGACTCGAGCCAGATTGGCGAAGCTCTCGAAATGGCGCGGAAGGCCGCTCCGCTGGACGCCCTGGCGCCGGTGAAGAACGCCTCGTTTTGGGCTGAACTGGCCTACCGCTACGCCCAAATCGGCTCCTTCCAACTGCAACTTGGACAATCCGGCGAGGCAGCGGCTTCATGGGGTAAGGCACTGGACGACTTCAAGCGAAGCCGCGAGGAAGCAGCTAGAGTCCTGGCTGCAAGTGCCGGCGATGCTGCCGCCCAGGGCAGTCTGCGGCATGCGGAACATGGACTCACCGCGCTGATGGAACTCACCGGCAATCGGGAAGAGGCTTTGCGATGGGCGAAGGAGGCGCTTGCCCACGCGACCGCGCAGAGCGATGCCGATCCGAAGAGTCCCGCGCTCAGAGGCAACATAGGGGCCTCCCGCGAGATCGCGGTTCGCCTGCAATGGCTGGTTTCCGGCGAAAAGGGCGACTACCATTCCCTGTTCGGCCGGGAAGCGACTCCCGGGCAGGTCCGCGCGGATTTGGCGGCCGGGTGGGTGCAGTGGGCCGGGTACCTGCGTCAGGTGGAGTCTCCGTGGCCGGCGCAAGTCGGAGCTTTGCGAACGGCCGTCGACCTGTACCGCCGGATCGAAGATTCCACGCCGGCGGCTCAGGCTAACCGGGCCTATGTAATCGGGCAGTTAGGCCAGTTGCTCTTGCTCCAGTCCGGTGCCGCCAGCGCGGCCGAGGGGTTGGGCGAACTGCAGGAAGCGGCGCAGGTGCTGACCGAAGCCCTCGGCGTGCTGACGGGGCTGGACCGCGCCGGCACGCTGCCCGCCAGCTTCAGCCCCTTTTTGGGTTATCTCGGCAGCGACCTCGCCACCGTAAATGCAAAGCTCGCGGTCCTGCGGGCCGCGGCGCGATAAGGGGGCGAATATCTCATGGAACTCTGCACTCAGTGTGGCGCTGAACTCGACGATGACGGTCTGTGCGGCATGTGCCTGTTGGGGGGCGCTATGCAGACCAATCCGACCATGTCCCCCACCGAGGGTATGCCCGCCGGGGCGCAAAATGCCCTGGAGTACGACAACTTCGGCAACTACCAGGACCGGCACGTCTCCATAGTGATCGAGAAACCGGCCGTGCTGGCGGAGTATGCACAACTGGAGGGAGAAACGGCGGCGGTTGGAGAAACCGCCCGGAAAGGGGCACGGCGGGGTTGTCGAAGACTGCAAAGTGAACAGGAGCGTTTGGGAGAAAGAACGTTGCCCGATGCCAGAGCAACTTCCGCTACGCCCCGGGGTCCCGTGTCGCTTTTCCGTAGGCGCCGGCGGGCTGCCTCGATTCGGCGGAGGAGCTGTTGGTCCGCGGCGGTGGCGAATAGCGCCGAATGGCACCGAAGCCTGTGCAGCCGCGGGTCACAAAAGCGTCAGCCGCGGAAGCGGACGAAGAAGACCGCGACCCAGCCTATTGCCGGGCGGCGCCACCTGGTAGGACAAATCGGGTGTCAGAGTATCGGGAGCCTTTCGGCGATTGATCCTGGCGGCCCCCAGGCGTAATGATTTGGGATTTTGGGGCCAAAACGGGCCAGACACCCAGCCGGGCTTAAAGAGTGCCGCGGCCAACAGCGAGTGAAACGCGTGGCATCTACCCCCAAAGCCCAATCGAGGCGGACGGCCGCCTGGTTCACGCATGCCCTGTGGCACGAAGCTCACCGCCACGATGATGCGCCGCACTTCGCTCGATGCTCGCTACTTCCACCGAAAAACCCCACGGCGTCGATGTTCCAAGCAGACACTAGGCGCCTGCCACTTGCCGGGGCCGCCCGCGCCAGTACGGCTCGCGCAACTCACGCTTCAATACCTTGCCGGTCGCGGTGCAGGGCAAGCGATCAAGGAAGTCGACAGAACGCGGCAGCTTGTAGCCACCGAGCTTGCCCCGGCAGAAGTCGATGATCTCCTGCTCGGTCGCGTGCTCGCCATCACGCAGGACGACGATCGCCTTGACGGTCTCTCCCCACCGGGAGTCCGGAATGCCAATGGCGGCCACAGACGCCACGGCGGGCATGGCGGCCAGGACCTCCTCTATTTCGCGCGGGTAGACATTTTCGCCTCCCGACACGATCATATCCTTCAACCGGTCCTGAATATATACATATCCCTCGGGGTCTATGTACCCCATGTCTCCCGTATGCATCCAGCCGCCGCGCACCGCTTCTGCCGTGGGTTCGGGGTGTTTCCAGTAACCAGCCATTAAGCTCGCGCCGCGCGCCACGACTTCGCCAACGGTGCCCGGAGCCACGTCCCGATCATGAAAGTCCACGATCCGCAACTCGACCCCATCCACTGCGCGTCCCGCGGACAGCAGGAGCCCTGACTGGCCCGAGAGCGCGCGGTGATGATCCGCAGGAAACAGTGCAGTCAACGGCGCGATTTCGGTCATCCCGTATGCCTGGAGGAATTCGCAACGAAAAACATCCATAGCCCTTCGCAGCGTGGCTTCCGCGATAGGCGACGTTCCATAAACCATTCCTCGCAGAGTCTGGTACCTGCCGGCCGCGGCATCCGGGTGATTTAGGCAGGCCTGAATCATCGCCGGTACCAGCCAGGCTACCGCGATTCTCTCTTCGCGCAGCACACGAAGCACCGCGGCGGGTTGAAACTCCGGCATGACGAACAACGTGCCCTGGACGAGCGGGGTGGTCAGCGTGAGCGCCGCACCGAAGATGTGGAACATGGGCACTGCAACCAGGTAACGATGGGCGGGCTCGCCGGCGAACCACGGCATTCAGACTTCTGACGTTGAGATTAAGCTTCGGTGGGTCAGCACGACCCCTTTAGGCTTGCCGGTAGTGCCGCTCGTGTACATCTGCACAGCCTCCGGATTTGCGTCCTCGCTCCGCCCCGCGTCGGCAGCGGGCTGGCGGGACGTCCACTCGCCAGCTGAAGTCCAACCGGGCGCCTCCGAATCGATGCACACGAACTGACTCACTGTTCGCAGTTCCGCGCGAATTGTGTCGAGGCACGTCAGATACTCCTGCCCGGCGAACAGCGCCTTGGCTTCTGCGTCATTGACGATAAAGGACCACTCGGGTGCCGCGAGTCGGTAATTCAGCGGCACCAGCACAACTTCGGCCTTGGAGGCAGCGAAATAGAGAACGGCGTATTCGATGCTGTTCTTCGCCAGCACCGCGACACGGTCTCCACCTCGAAGCCCGGCGCCGATCATAGCATTGGCCAGCCGATCGGCTTCTGCCGCCGCCTGCCGGTAACTGATATGGCGTACATCCTGAATGGCAAAATCCAGGTCTGGCTTGGCTACGGCCAGCCGGTCCAAACTGTCATGGAGGCGCATAATGTGGCCTCCATTATAGGCTGAGTCCGGCCTCCAAGAGCTTATGTGCTCAAATCCTATCGGTCCAAATAAAGGGCAGTTGATGTCTGCATCAGGAAGCAGTCCAAGATGATCTCTTTTAGGATTCACCGAGCGTACTTGGGGGGGAATCGAGACGGCGCGGAACCCGTCACCGCGGAACGTTATCTCCGATTCGACCCTCAATCCAGCGAAGTCGTCCGATAACCGCCTTCATAGTGTCGCCCCCGGTCCGCCACGCTACACACTAGCCTCGGTTCAAATAGCCGAGAGGCTGAGATGGAGATCCCGGAAACGCCTCTGGCTGATCACTTCACCACGACGATGCTGGTGACAGGGTGGATAGCCTGCCATCCCAAAAACCGGGGAGACGCAGGCTCGCGCTACCATAAGGACTTGACAAGACTGATCTAACAAGCCCAGGTGCGGATTGACCAAGTGGCGGTTTTTTGGGTTGGCTGCCAGGCAGCGCATCAAGCGGGCGATGCAAGTCGAGACATTCGCAACGCAGCAGGAGGCTCATGAGCGACCGCATGGAGTTCGAAATTGTATGTCCGAGCGACCACAACCAGACAGTTACCTTCAGCCATGAAGAATTTGAAGAAGAGTTGAAATCCGGTACGTTGGTTCATCACTGCAATACATGCGACACGGACTGGCCGCCATCCAGTGAAGAAATTGCCAAAATTCGAAAGCTGTTCACGAAGAATTCAAGTTAGCGTTGGGTGAGGACTTCGCTTGGGAAGCGTTTCGCTCACCAACGTCGCCCCAGGAAGGTTCCTCCAGCGACGCCAGCAAATTGCCGTACACCTGCACGGTGGCGCGGCTGAGAGGAACGCGTAGGCCGAACTGGACCGTTTTGTGCACCTGTCCGGCGTCTCGGTGATCTGCTTCTTGTCCCGCTTTACGTCCCCGGGGGGGTATTCGCCGGCCGACTCCTGCGTCGAATTGAAACGGCGCGAGCCTACTCATTTTGGGGAGCTGAGGAGGCCCCTCCCCAACAAGCAAACTTACGCAGGTGGGGGACGCAGAAAAGGTGGAATCAGGGCCCCGGCGTCCAGGGAAATGAGCCCCCCTCTTTTTCCGCGGCTGTAGCGGTCGCGGGTCAGAAAACCCCTTTTACCAGTCCGGCAGATTACCTCCGAGTGTGTATCCGGGGATCCCCTTCAGGGCCACGGTGGCTTCACCAACCATCCAGAAATCGGCGGCGCGTTTGGACTTCATCTCCACGAATGCGGCATGGAGGCAATTCGTTTCGCGCGCGGGGGCGTCGTCGGCCAGCGCGGAATACATGCCAGGATAATACGGGTGCCATTCGTAGCGATCTTTGAACCAGACATGAAGGGTGCCCGCATCATAGTCAGCTTCGTAATCAAACCGGTCAATGGCGCCCCACGCAGTACGGGCGTCGTCGAGGCCGTACTGTTTCTGTTCCAGCTTGAAATAGTCCGTGACTTTTCCGCTGGTCTGGCCATTCGGGAGCCGCCGGCCGATGGCCGACCGGATGCCGTCGTCCTTCTCCATCACGATTTTGAGGGCGGCGTTCTCATTGAAGTCGGCCCCGGAGCCCTTCAAGTACCAATCTATGTGCCTTTGGGCGAGGGGGTTGTCCCAGATTCGCATACTAGCCCACCAGATCAGGTCCTCGGGTTCCCGCAACTTGCAGAGTGTTTCCAACGCGAACGGGGCGTTGGGACTGTTCGGATTCTTTTGCACCTCCGACCATCGGCCGGCCGGCGTATGGCCGTGGCTGAAGCCAGGGTGAAAATCAGGCATGGACGCGTCCTCCTTCAAAAACAGAAATTGTATAACCCGCGCGCTTCGCAAGCGGCTGTGAGAAAATGCGCCGAACGAACCGATCTGGCATTGGCCCGGTACGCAATAGGAGGATATCACTACAGTTTGGCGCTGGTCCACGTATGCCCTGCGGGTGGTACTGCGGCACGAAGCTCACCACCACGATGATGCGCCGCACTTCGCTCGATGCTCGCTACCTCCTCCGAAAAGGCCCTGCGCCCAGGGAAATGAGCCCCCTCTTTTTCCGCGACTGCGCAGGCGCGGGTCAGAAAAGCGCTATCCACGGCCTGTCGGTGATCACCGATGATGTTGTCGAAGCGGCCCGCAGCACCCTCGTCATCGGAGCAACAAAGCGTCAAATACCGCTGAAGAAACCCCACCATTTATCTCTGAAGGTCACAGTATTTCTGGGGTTCATCCGTTGCAAAAGAGTATTGCAGTACCAATCTCAATGGCGATACCTATCTGCAATGCTGGAAATGCTGGTACGATTTCGAGGGGATCGAACGTTTGTCCGAACTACCTGGATCATGCGGCCAGCCTGCCAGGGTCGATCGCACCATACGCGAATGAGAAGACTTCCAGGCAAGGATAACCGTTCAGGAAAGCAAGATCGGCGAAAGCCTGGTTCTTCACGAGAGCTTGTCGTGCTTTACGAGGACGACGCCGTCGTGGCCCTTTATAAACCCGCCGGCCTTAATGCCGTGCCGGTGAAAGGCTCCGAAGCTCAGTCCGCTTGGTCCCTTCTTTCCGCAGAATTGAAGCCGAGCCGACAGCGAGCGTTTGTCATACATCGCATCGACCGTTTCACGTCCGGGGTCCTTCTCTTTGCAAAAACCGAGGCGGATCGAGACGCACTCGTTCGCCAGTTTCTCCACCATACACCCGTCCGGCAATATCTCGCTGTAATTCGCGGACATCTCGCCGCCAAAGAAGGGACGCTCGTTCACTACTTTCGACGAGAAGGAATGTTTCAAAGGTCGACCCCTGAGAGCGACCCCAAAGCCGCTCGTGCTGAACTTCGTTATTTCACCGAACGCCGTCTTCGAGACGCTTCGCTCGTTCGAGTTACGCTGGTGACGGGATTGCAGAATCAGATCCGAGTGCAGTTTTCAGCTTTTGGCCACCCGGTCATCGGCGACAGAAAGTACCACCCGGTGGAAGCGTCGGAGCGCCGAATCGCTCGTGTCGCACTCCATGCGACTCATCTTCAGTTTACTCATCCGCGCTCGGGAAACGGCGTCTCCGTTCATTGCGAACCGCCCGCGGACTTTCAGTCTCTCCTTCAGGCGTTATCGCTGCCGGCCCGTGCGCTCAGGTGAGGGCTCCAGTTAATGAAAGGCGCTTTCCCTTCACAAAGCAGGCATTCGTGGGACGCGAAAAGGGCCCCCCTCTTTTTCCGCGACTGCGCAGCCGCGGTACAGAAAAACCCGGCCAGGGTCTGGTGAAGGTGTGCGGCTAAGGCAAAACGGGGTGTCCGGAGTATCGGGAGCCGTTCGGCGATGGCCAACAGCGAGTGAAACGACGTGGCATCTACCCCCAAAGCCCAATCGAGGCGGACGGCCGCTTGGTCCACGCATGCCCTGCGGGTGGTGCTGCGACACGAAGCTCACCGCTACGATGATGTGCCGCACTTCGCTCGATGCTCGCTACCTCCAAAGGCTCTGGCGGGAGACGTGTTCCTGTAGAGGGTTCGCGGGCGACCTGAAAGGCCAGCCTGTTCAATTCTGCCGGCTCGGATTGGATCGGCCAGAGGTTCTGTCCTGACCTCCAACCGATTTGTTTGCAAATCAGGCATTCGTGGGACGCGAAAGGGGGTGAATCGGTGCTATCGAGCGGACCCGGATTCCTCGGTGGGCTCGTCGAGCGGCGCCCCGATTGAAGCTAGGCGTCTCCGCAGAAGGGAGCGGATCGCTTCAATTACGACCGCCTCTTGGGCATCGAACTCCCCGCAGAG
>PMTT01000038.1 GCA_003167275.1 Bryobacterales bacterium
CTGGGAAACAATGGGGAAGCCGTCGGCAAAAGCCCAATCTTGGTGGACGGCCGCCTGGTTCCCGCATGCCCCGCGGGTGGCACTGCAGCCCGAAGTTTCACCGCCACGAAGATGCGAAGCCACGTCGCTGACTGCTCGCAAAGTCCGGAGGCTTCGGCGGGAGGCTGTTCCTGTTGGGGTTCGTGGCTCGCAGCCACCCGAACGCCGTTGCCTTTCTGCTCCGGTTGGATCGGTCAAGTCAATGTCACGAGGACAGCGCCCAAAAACGGCGAGTAGCGGAAACAGCAGACGCGTGCTTACGAAAGATATTGGACCGCGGAGCGGCAGGCTCCCGCCGGCTCAACGCGGGGCACGGTAGATGCGCCACCCCCACGCGTCGAGCCGCAACTCTGGCAGTGGCGCCGCCTGTGTCCCCAACGGGACAAAACCGTTGCCGCGGCTTACTGTCCCTGTGAACGGCCGGCTGGAGAGGTTCACCGCGATCAGCAAATCCTCTCCTTCGCCCCGCCGCAAGAAGGTCGCCACGCTCGACTCGTCGCTGTTGTCGAGCCACTCCAGTTCGCCGGTCCGCAACGCCGCGTGCTGCTTCCGCAGCGCTGTCATTTGCTCGTAGAACTTGCGAAACTCCGACCGCCGCTCGGCGATAGGCCAGAACACCTTCAAAGGCTCGAACAATGCCGGCGCGCCCGACTCTGTCGTATCGCCTACCTCCATACCGTTGTAAATCATCGGCACGCCGTCCATCGTGAACACCAACGCCGACGCCGCGAGCGCTCCCTTCTCCCCAAACCGCGCAATGGCTCGCTTCTCGTCGTGGTTGTCGGAGAAGTACATGTGGATTGTTCCCAATGGAAACTTCTTGCGCTCCGCGTTCCAGACGTCGCGCAGCGACCTGGCGGGCTTGCCATTCTCCAAAACGTCAGTCAGCGCGCTATGCATTGGCCACTCGTAATCGGCGTCGAAGGCGCTCACCATCAGATCCGGCGAGTTCCACTCGGCCAGCATGAACAGCAAGGGCTGAATTCTGTTCAGCCGCGGCCGTGCCTGCTCCCAGAAACTGGTTGGCACCATACCAGCCGCATCGCAGCGGAACCCGTCCAGGTGGAACTCACGCAGCCAGTACTCGAGCATCCTTGTCATATACTCACGCAGTTCCGCGTTGTTGTAATCGAGCCCGGCCACGTCGGACCAGTCGGCGATCGGCGGGATGACGTGGCCGTTCGCGTCTTTCTTGTAGAACTCCGGATGAGCCATCATCACGCTGTCCCAAGCCGTGTGGTTGGCCACGATGTCGATGATCACCTTCAAGCCGCGTTGGTGCGCGCCGTCAATTAGCGCGTGCAAATCGGCCGCCGTCCCGAACTTCGGCTCGATGGCGTAGTAGTCCCGCACCGCGTACGGGCTGCCTAGCGTACCTTTTTTATTCAACTGTCCGTTGGGATGGATGGACATCAGCCAAAGCACGTTCACGCCGAGCCTCGCCAATTCGTCGAGCCGCGCCGTAACGCCCGGGAAGTTGCCCGCCGGGGAGAACGTCCGCACATTGATCTCGTAGATCACCGCGTCGCGCGCCCAAGCCGGGCTTTGCCGCGCGTCGATCTTCGAGAAGTCCCGATCCTGCCCCGCCACCAGCAGCGGGAGCAGCGCAAACAGAGCCGTTCTCATACTGCACCTCTGCGGCGCGGTCCGCCGATTCCTCATCTCCTATCATTCTCCTCTACTTCCGTACGGCGTGTTTGATCGTTGACTCCATCGACGTGGATACGAGCAGCCGTCCAAATCACCCGCGTTGATCGCGAGATCGGGACGCCGCGTCTACCGGGGCAACCGCGCTCTCGGTGCTGGGAAGCCCAGGCGCCGGGGACGTACTGTAAGTGAAACCGTGACTGCCGACGGTGCAGGCCGGAGAGAGTGTTCTCGAAGGAGTCCTTTTAGGGATGACTTAATGGCTCCTTTTCATTCAGCATCCATCGACGCCAGCCCTCAAGAAGGCTGTTCCTTCCGATAACGGCTGTGAAACCGGCTTATCGTACAGCGGCAAGGCTGGTCCTCGCCAGGCGAATGGACAAAAAGCGTCAGCGCCGTATCGGAAGCGACCCGGCGCTCAAATGCGCAGAAGGGGTGGAATCCGGGCCCCTGCGCCCAGGGAAATGAGCCCCCCTCTTTTTCCGCGACCGCGCAGCCGCGGGTCAGAAAAACGTTCGCGACGGGGGTTTTCGGCGGTAGCGTTCGCCTTTGCTCGAACTCTAGAGCCTGCGAAACGCCGCAGAGTGCTGAAATCCACATGAGCGACCAGCGAGTCCAACCTGTCTGGAGCCATTATTAACACTCTGGCGAGCGGGAGTACAAGCGCTATGGATGTCCAGATGCGGCTCTCAAGCCGTCGCCGGGCGCTTGGCGTCCGGACTGGATTCGGCTGTTGAGACGAGACTGATCGCCGTAAAGAGTTCATCGGCCCGTATGGGCTTGGCGATGTACCCGTCCATTCCGGCGGCCAGGCACAGCTCACGGTCGCCTTTCAAAGCATGAGCCGTCATCGCAATGATCGGAAGATGCGTACCTCCTGCCTCTTCCCGCGCCCTTAGCGCCCGTGTGGCTGCATACCCGTCCATTTCAGGCATCTGCACATCCATTAGGACCATATCCACGGGCTCGCGATCTACGCAACCGAGTACTTCCTTCCCATTCATCGCTAGCACAACGTAATGGCCATGCTTCTGCAGTAGTCGTTGGGCTAGCCTCTGATTGACGGCATTGTCATCCGCGACGAGGATACGGAGCGGTACCTGCTCCGCCCGCAAGGGAGAGGACGCCTTGTCCATCCGCTCCTCGCGGAGTGAGTGCTGCGTCACCAAGGGCGCTTCGCAGGAAGGATCATGGCGAAGAACCCTCCAGAGCGCCTGTCTAAGGCCAGATTGCCAAACGGGTTTTGTCAAATAGGCTTCCACTCCCAGACGCTGGCAGAGCGCGGCGTCCCCGCGCAGTCCTGCCGAGGTGAGCATGATCATCTTGGTGTTCTTGAGATGGGGATCCCGTTTGATTCGTTCCGCCAGCGCGAAGCCATCGACGTCGGGCATATGGCAGTCGGTCAGCACAAGCGGATACGGCGTTCCGGCACGATGTGCTTCATGCAGGGCAGCGAAGGCGGCATCGGCACCCTCGAAGAGCGCAGGTTCCATGCCCCATCTTCGGAGCAGCTCGCCCATGATCCGGCGGTTGGTTGCATTATCGTCGACCACGAGTATCGGCAGGTCTTGGAGACAAACCGGCTTCAGGGCTGTAGCCTCAATCTTGCCCTCGCAAGTTTTGACTTGCACCGTAAACTCAAAGACACTGCCTTTGTGGACCTCGCTGGAGAACCAGAGGCGGCCTCCCATCATTTCCACCAGCCGCATCGAAATCGTGAGGCCGAGCCCACTCCCGCCAAAGCGTCGCGTCGTGCCGGTATCGGCCTGCGTGAAGGAGTCGAAGATAAGTCCGTGTTTTTCTGGAGGAATGCCAATGCCGGTGTCTCGAACGGCAAAATGGAGCTTGATAGTTCTGGCGGCCTCGTCGCGGCCGGCAACGTCAACCCGGAGTTCGATTTCGCCGCTGCTGGTGAACTTGAGCGCGTTGCCGAGCAGATTCGTAAGGACCTGGCGCAGCCGGGTCGGATCCCCCGACACGACTTCGGGCACATCCGGCCAGACATCACACGCGAGTTCGATGCCCTTCTGCTGCGCCTGCAGGGCAAAGGCACTGGCAA
>PMTT01000467.1 GCA_003167275.1 Bryobacterales bacterium
CCGCTTCCGCAAGAGATCGCCTCGTGCCTGGCGGAGCGGATTCCCCGTCCCGAACTCAGCCCGCGCGAGTTGGAAATACTCAAGCTGATTGTCAATGGAGAATCCAATAAAGAAATTGCAGGCCGCCTGGCAATCAGCGAGGGAACCGTTCGGGTGCATGCCAGCAATGTATTCTCGAAGTTGGGATGCAGCGACCGGGCTCAGGCCGTAGCGGTTGCCTTCCATCGCGGAATCATCAGCATAGAATGAAATTCGAAACGATTCGATATAAACTGAAATCGCATCACAAGAGCCGCTTCGAGGGAGGCCGTATGGATCACAGGAGAATCAGGACCGCCGCGTGTTTCGCCGTCGCCGCACTGTTTGCCTCGTCCGCCGCGTTTGCCCAGATGGGCCGAACCTGGCCATCCGAAAAGAAGATCGTGCCCGATCCGGTGACAGGCCTTCCCCTCACCTTCCTGACCAGCTCGGATACCTACCACCAATCGAAGATTTATCAGACGCACCGCCAGTGGACATCTGACGGCAAGTGGCTCATCTTCCGCGGCGTGCGGGAGACCGGCTCCCAGGCATTCGCGGTCAATGAAGAGACAGGTCAGATCGTGCAAGTCACCGAGACGGGCTTTTCGGGAATGCTTTGTTTGAGCAACAAGGCGATGAAGCTGTACGTCCTGGTTGGTGGCGGCGGCAGCAATGCTCCCTCGCCTACGGGCGCCGTCCCTGGAGCTTCGGGACCTCCACCAGCGGGCCGCGGCCCAGCCGGCGGACGCGGCCCCAGCGGACCGCGCCAGATTCTGGAGATCGACCTCGCCAAGCTGTTCGCCGACGTGGAGGCGAAGACCGTAAAGCCCGCTGCGAACTACACGCGCGTTTGTGGAACGATTCCAGCCACTCTGCAGGTGGATGGCAACATGGGCCTGGATGCCAATGACGACTTCATGTACTTCCGCGTGCAAGGGCCGGAAACCACGGAACTGTCGCAGGGGCAGACGCTCCTGCCGGGGTTCGGTCCGCGCTTCCGGCAGAGCACCAGCGGGCTGCGCAGCATGAATCTCAAGACCGGGGAAATCAAGTTCATCGTCAACGTCGGCTTTGGCATCGGCCACGTGCAGTCCAATCCGTGGATGCCCGGCGAGATCGTCTTCTGCTGGGAAACGGGCGGCAAGGCGCCGCAGCGCACGTGGATTATCAACGCGGACGGCACCGGCCTGCGTCCCCTCTATCCGGAAGCGCCGTACGAATGGATCACACACGAGGCCGTGATCGACAGGGATGAAGCGGTAATCGCCATCCTCGGCCACCGCTCCATCGCCAGTGCGACGGCGCAATCCGACTGGGGCATCTCCGGGACATTTGAACATCCCACCGGGGTGGCCATCGTGAATTTACGGACGCGCGAGATGCGAATCGTCGGCCAGGTCCCTGCGTGGTCCAAGGGCCGCTCGGATTGGCACGTCGCCGGATCGGAAGACGGCCGCTGGGCCGCATCAGACGACTTCCAGTATGAGGTTTGGCTATACGATCGCCATAGCTGTGAGGTGAACCTGCTCGCCGGCCCGCAGAAAACCGGTGCGGATCACATCCACCCCACGTTCAATCGCGAAGGCACGAAGATCGAGATTCAGTCCGCTCTTATCTCGAAGGACAACCGGTCACTGAACATCTGCGTCGTTCCGGTGCCCAAGACCTTCCTCAATCGGACATACAGTCTCAAGGCGCCTGAATGAGGGTGGCGGACATCAGCCCGATCACGACTTCATTCGCCAGCGCTCGAACTGTCATAGACTTTAGTTCCTTGCTGGATTGCAGCGCGAAATTCAGCACGGTGGCTGCGCCGCCCGGAACCGTTCCGCCTCGACCCTTGAACGCGGCGATATTGATCGGGCGAACGTTGCCGGTCTTCAGGTCGATGCGAAGCGGGATCGGTTCCGGACGCCGGAACTGGAAATCGTCGATGAAGTAGTCCTGCTCGATGGGCCACCAATTGGTTGGATTTTCCAGTTCGAGGGTGGCGGTCGAACCATCGGCATAGGTCACCACCACCTCTCCATTCACGAAACGGCTCTGCATGAAATTGGTCGAGCCCGCCATGAGGAGAACCACTCCGTTAGTCTTGCCGGACAGCGGCACTGTGACTTCTCGTGGGTAGTTGTCCCATTGCGATACGAAGATCACGTTCTTGACGCCGTTTTCGCCAGGGGTCGCGAGAGGGACGCCATCGTGGAGCGTGATTCGATCATGGCCCGCGCGCGCGAGGGCGCGAAGCCCGCTGTCGTCGATGTCGGCAGTCGCGTTAACGTGACCCGCCCAGGCGCCGATGCCCTGTTTCGGTGTAGCGAGTGAGACGAAGGGAGAGCGCGGCGAACGATATTCGTTTTTGAAGATCTGGGTCACACGGTCGTTGAAATAAGGAGTGAGGTCGACTGGGATGGTGGCGCCGGCGGAATCGAAGTATTCTTGGGTCGCTTCTCGGTCGACAATTGGCCGAGACGCCGGACGAGGCACGGCCGATTTCCACCGGACCACGACCGTGTACTTTGGCGCGGCCGGACCACGAATGGGCCAGGTAGCGATCGCGCGGCCATCAATACTCACCGTGGGCCGGTCGCCGCGCGCGGGCAGTTCAAGGCGCAGCGGCAATAGCTTCGGAAAGCGCTGCTCGATCACGTATGTCTCCGTGAGCCCCTTGCGCTGGAACGTGATGCTGGCATCGGGATGACGCAGCGAAGCGTGATCCCAATCCGCGGGCAATCCGGGAGAAATCACGAGTTCGCCCGTGATCGCGTCGGGTCGCAGTCCGAAGAGTCCCTCTACGATGGCGCGTGAAGTCACTCCGCCGCCGTCCGCAAAGTCGCGCTGCGACTCTCTGCGGTAAACATCGAGATAATTCATCGATCCCACGTTGCCGGGACAGATCCCCATGAACATGCTCGCAAGCAGCGCGCTCTTGGTGATGCGAAACGCCTCCTCGGCCCGGCCCGCTTGCCAAAGACCGAGCGCCGTGTGAATGTTCTCTCCCATCACGACATTGTTGATGGACCAGCTATAGGGCATCCAATCGGTAGTGGAGAGGACATGGTACTTGTCATCGGCGGGGACGCCGGCGCCGGTTACCGGAATGTGGGGCATGTGGTTGTCGACATAATCTGCCATCGCACTCGCCTCCTCCGGAGTCACCAGACCTGCGTCCATGGTGTGATAGAAACTCCACAGGGCAGCGCTGGGATGGATGCGTTGCAGCCCAAGGTAATCCTTATACTCGGCGAACATGCCCCGTTTGGGCATCCACAGCAATTCACGCATCCCCCGGGCGATGAGCGCCGCTTCCTTTTCATACGGAATGGCATCCTTGCCCAGAATTCGCGCCAGACGGGCCGCCTGCACGTTGTGGTAGTAGTTGTAGGCGCTACCGTGGGTCGTGCCGCCGCCGTTGTACCCCAGATCGTCGCTGGCCCAGATCATGGCGTACGCTTCGTACAGCGGGAGTTTCTCAGGGCCGTACTCACGGCGAAAGAGCCTGCGTTCCCATGCCAAGTGGCGTTCGATCACCGGCCAGATCTTCCGCGCGAACTCCAGATCGCCAGTCCATTGCAGATGGCGGAACAGCGCGTCGATGAACACAGCGTTCATGTCGTAATGGGAATTGGACATGTCGCCGTTGCTGTGAAGAGCGGCTTCGCTGCGCGCTAAATTGGACGCTTTGTCGGGCGGAGGGAGCTTTGCCGGAATGGGGTCGGTATTCTGGCGCGTGGCCCAATAGGTGAAGTGCCTGCGAGCGCGGTCGTGCCAACCGAGCGCGTCGGGGGCATACGGCCCACGCCAGCCTAGCAGCCTCGATCGCCACGCGATCGCGCCATGCATGATCGCGCCCTGCGGCGAGTCCCACACGGCATCGACGCCGACATTCAGCGCAGCGACCGCGGCGTTGACAAAGGGATCGGGAGTATCCACCACGATCTGCCCGCGGAGAACGCGGAAGTGCTCTTCGGCTTCCGCGAAGACGCGGGGGAGATCGGCGGTGCGGTAGGCGGGAGCCAGCGGAATCGCGGAGGGCTTGCGATCAACGCCAGGACCATCAGCCGTGACATCACGATAGGTCGCGAGTTCCTCCGCGACCGCGGGTGTGCCGGAATCGGGAATCCGTTGCAGCGCGAAATAAAGGGGGCCGGAAGCGATCGCCAATCGAGCGGTAATCACAGCCAGGGACGGAGCATCCCGAGTCGCCGAGCGCAGAAGTCCGTCGAGTGACGTCCATCGCCGGGCATCGGCCAGCGCGATTGCGGCGCCCGGCGGCATCAGGCCCGCGATAGCGGCGGCATTCGCTCGCAATGCAAACGCGCCGCTACCGGGAGACCCCAGAGCGAAATGATTGTCCTGGCAGGACTCGGGTTTGAGCTGGAAATACTGCCCGATGGGAACCGCTTCTGTGCCGATGTCGCCGTCGCGAGCGCCGCGCTTTCCGCTCAGTCCGCCGTAAGCGGCAATCAGTTCCACTGGTGCCGTGAGTTCGTCGGCCTCGATTCGCACAGCTAGCCCGTCGGTTTGGTGAAGGGCAATCGCATGAATGCGTAATACGGCGCCTGCGCCAAGCAGCGGATCGCGGACTTCATACAGCATCTCCCCAGGGCGATAACGAGAGATGATGCGCGCAGCCTCATGCAGCCATTTCGCGCCGGCGGCGGTTTTGATCCCGAAGCGCAGATTGCCGCCGTGTCCCGGCAGGTACAGAGAAAATTCAGGCTGGTCGCCGGCATCGGCGCGGAAAGCGGTATTGCCCCCGTAGAGGGGGCGATTGAAAAACTCGCCGCCGTTCTCGATCACAAAATCCTGGCCGTCAGGCGTGTAGCGGAGAGGCCGGCTGATGTTGTCCACCAGGTTTGGCTGCGGTCGTTGCCCGACGGCGGGGCCCGCCGCGGCGAGCGCTACGACCAATAAAGATACTCTCATCGCCCAAGCCCCTTGGCGGCCGCCTCCTGAAAAGCAATGCGCACGTCGGAATTGTCGGGATTCCCTTTTCCGTCGCGCTGAAACATCAGGATCGAGATAAGGTCCCTGGCGGAGTCTGCCCAGCTTTGCGTGCTGAACGCTCCGCCGTGGCCGAACGACCCTGGAGACAGGACGCTGTTGGCGGACATCTTCGCCGGGTCTTCCACCACGCAAAACCCCAGCCCCCACGGCATGCCGGGACGCGCAGTCAGGACGCCGGTCTGCTTGCGCGTCATTTCCGCGACGGTCTCAGGCTTCAAGATGCGCTTGCCATTCAGCGATCCCTGATTCAGCATCATCCGATAGAACCGCGCAACGTCCTCGGCGGTGGAAAAGAGCCCGGCCCCACCGAGCGGCGGACGCTGGCGGTCCGTCACCGCAGTCTTATAGAGATACGGGATGGTGGTCTCTTCCAGCTTGCCGGTCTGCGCGTTCCAGCGATAGGGATGCGCCCAGCGCGATTCCTTTTCGGGCGCAATCCAGAAACTCGTGTCCTTCATTCCCAGCGGATCCAGCACGCGCTTCCGCAGGAACTCGTCGAATGGCATCCCGCCGGCCACTTCCACGACCCGCCCGAGAATATCGATGCCAGCCGTCGAGTAAGCCCACCGGCTTCCAGGCTGGAAGCGCAGCGGTTGCTGCGACAGTTTCCTGCTGGTCTCCGCCAGCGTCAGGTGCGGATCGCGATTCGTCATCTCCCCGAGTCCGCCGGTGTGCGTCAGCACGTCGCGCAGGGTAACCGGGCGCGATGGCTTGACGGTCTGGCCATTCTCGTTCACCATCGCGCCGGCAAACTCCGGCAGATGCTTCGCCAGCGGATCGTCAAAACTCAGCGTGCCGTCATCCGCCAGAATTGCAATGCAGACAGCCGCGATCGGCTTGCTCATCGAGGCGATCCAGAAGATGTCATCCGTCCGCATCTTCCGATCGCCGGCCACTTCGGTCTTGCCGACCGCGCCGAGGTGCAGGACTCGGTCTTTGGTGGCGATCAAGGTCACGACGCCAGCGGCTTCACCTTTATCGACAAACTCCTGCATCCGCGGCGCGATCGCCGCGAAGCGATCCGACTGTTGCGCGAGCAGAATGCCCGCAATCGGAAGCAGCAGAGTCAACGATCTTACTGGATTCTGCAATTTCATGGCGTCCTGGACCGGCTATGTTACCACTGGAAACGCGCCAGCAGTTGTCTGCTTCTCTGCCAGCCAATGGAACTCGCGTTGATGTAGCCAAACCCGGAGGCCGGCACGCCCGCCGTGTTCCGCACCTGTGTCGCCAACGCGTTGGTGGAGGTTCCGGCATTCATCACAACGCGGTTGAACACATTCTGGAACTCGGCGCGAATCTCCATGGTGAGGCGCTCGCGCAGACGACACAGGCGCCCGACGCCCGCGGCTTCCGAGGGACGGCGTGGCTGGCGGTAGTCGCTGTAAAAAGCGGCCGATGTGCCCCACTGCCCTGGCGCCGGATCGGACCACGCCGCCGCCCGTCTCGGAGTTCGTCAAAAGAACCCTTGCATCGACGATGGCGTCAGTCGAATCGGTCACGGTGCCTGTAATTGTGCCGCGATCGGTTTGCGCCAGGGCTGCCGGCGCCAAAAGAACTTCCACCATCAAAGCAACCCAACGGCGCATAAAACCTCCAGGCGCAGAACGTGGATTTCGATCTTTCGGCAAATCGAAATCGGCTAGCAACCTATCACACGCTTTCTTTCGAGTCAATGCCGGTCGTGCGTCGCGCTACCAAAACTGAAATGTTTTGCCAAAAACGGAATATGGCACCGTAACGATTTTCTCACGCTTTGCTGGCGGGTATACTGTTGGACTGAAGGATCATTTCAGACCCTGAGGTGTCGGTATGAAGTCCGCCGTTCGACTGCTTCTTCCCCTCCTGGCAGCGCCCTTGCTCGCGCAGCGTCCGTGGCAGCAGATCACTATCCCGTCCTTGCGCGAGGTCGCAGCGAACTTCAAGTCGCCTCCTCGCGAGTACGGCGCCATCCAGCCCTTCGCCAGTTGGAACGGGACTGACCCCAAGGAAGTCCGCGCCCGCATTGTCCGCGACTTCGACCGGCTCTCGGCCAATGGCATCTTCATCGTCAACCTCTCGCCGGGTCGCGGCGAGCCCAAGTACCTTTCGCCGGAGCACATGGACCAGGTGAAGTTCACAGTCGCGGAGGCCGCCAAACGCGGGATGCGGCTATGGATCCAGGATGAATCCGACTATCCCAGCGGGTTCGCTGGCGGCAACATCAGCCGGCAATATCCACAGCTTGGCATGCAGGCATCGTCGCCGATGTCCGGGTCCACGTCGCGCCCGGCCAGACGCTCACCATGCCGGCGCCGTCTGACACATTGGCCATCTATGCCACTAAGACGAATACGGACCAGCAAATCGAAGGCGTGATTCCGATTCCCGTTCCCGCAAATGGCCAGCTTAAGTGGACCGTGCCGGCCCAAGGCTCCACTCCCAACGAACCCCGGCTCTCCTGGGAAGTGGTCTTCGTGCGTCACATCTACCTGAGTTCGCCGACCCGCAACTTCAATCGCGAGGACGGGACGCGCGCCAAGGATGGTCTCTACTCGCTCCTCGACTATCTCGATCCGGAGGCCACCCGCGCCTTCCTGAAGATCACCCACGAAACCTATCGCCAGGCCGTCGGCGACCAGTTCGGCAAAATCGTTCTGGGCTTCTTCGGGGATGAGCCGGACTACAGCAGCTCCATTCCATGGACCCCCAAACTGCTGGAGGAGTTCCAGGCGCGCAAGGGCTACGACCTGAAGCCCTACATCCCCTCGTTCTTCTACGGCCGCGGCATGGAGCCCAACGAAGAGACGCGCCGCGCCCGGGCCGACTACTACGACGTGTGGAGCGCGATCTTCCAAAACCGATTCTTCGGCGAGCAGGCAGCGTGGTGCAAGAAGTACAACGTGGAATACCTGGTGCACCTGAACCACGAAGAGACCATGATCGCGCTGGAGCGCAGCGAAGGCGACTACTTCCGCGACAACCGCGAAGTGCAGGTTCCCGGAATCGATAACCTGAGCCAGCTTGTGCCGCGCGCCATCCACACGCCTGATGGCACGTGGAATGTCAACAACAACTTTCCAAAGCTGGCATCTTCAGCGGCGCACCTGTTCGGCAGGCCGAGGACGAGGCCCTGCGCCGCCAATTTCCGGCTTGCTCGGTCCGGTTCGCCTAGTGGCACGCTGAACGGAGCCCCTGAAGAAGTTCCTATGAAGAGATCGCTGATCGCGCTCGCTGTGTGTCACTGTGGGCGTCGGTGTTGCACGCCCAACGGCCCTGGCAACAGATCACCGTGCCCTCCGTAAGCGAGGCAGCCAAAAACTTCAAAACGCCGCCGCACGAATACGGTGCGATCCAGCCGTTTGCCAGCCGTAAACCGGTTGGCCCCATTTTCCGATGCACGGCGGTAGACTTGTTCATACTCATATGCCGTTGTCTGCCGGCGACAAGATTGGTCACTACGAGGTTCTTTCCTGCTCGGCCAGGGCGGGATGGGCGAGGTCTATCGCGCTCATGATTCCCGGCTGAAGCGCGACGTGGCGATCAAGGTGCTCCCCGCGGCGCTGGCGCTCGATCCGGAGCGCATGGCACGCTTCGAGCGCGAAGCCCGGCTGCTCCCGTCGCTCGACCACCCCAATATCGGCGCCATTTATGTGCTCGAGGAGAGCAACGGCACGCGGTCGCTCGTGCTCGCGTTGATCGAAGGTCCCACGCTGGCCGATCACATCGCTGCCGGCCCGATCCCGCTCGAAGAAGCGATTCACATCGCTCAGCAGATCGCCGAGGCTCTCGAATACGCCCACGATCGCGGCGTGATTCATCGCGACCTGAAACCTGCCAACGTGAAAATCACGCCGGAGGGCGCGGTCAAGGTTCTGGATTTTGGCCTGGCCAAGGCGCTCACCGGGGAAAGCGACGCCGCATTGCCGTGCGAATTGAAGCCACCTGACCATTAAACCAGTTCAACTGGTCGTATCACGCTGCCGGCATCGGGCGCCATCCGCCGGACAAGCCAGGAGGCCTGTCCTGGATGCGGCTGGCGCCTTATTCGTGTTTGGTAGCGCTGACCCACTCCGAGTGAAACGACGTTCGCGGGCAGCAGGCTCGGGGACAGGGCAGGGGAGCGAACCCCAACTCCAGAGGGCCACGCGATTCCCGCGGGTTGAGTGGATCGCAAAACAGATTAGGCTCCGTTTGAGAGGCGCGGAAGCCCCTCCCCATTGCCGGTGGACTTGTTGAGTCCTTTACTGTTCCTTTACAGAACCTCCTAACCCCAGGAAATTGACGCCAGGCCCGCCACTGGCCGCGTAATCGCCGTGTCGTACTTTGACCTCGAAACGGCGTGGCGCACCGCCGCCAGAATAGTGGACAAAAGACGGTCCTTTCGGAAAGACCGCGGCGGTCCCGTTTGGCGGCAACATTTCCGCAACGCCGGTTAAGGCGCGTGATCGCCCGAGGCACATCTAAGGTTAGTGCGTACCGGTCAATTGGGGCAGTAACCATCCTCCGGCAAAGCCGGAGGCTTTGC
>PMTT01000185.1:0-3657 GCA_003167275.1 Bryobacterales bacterium
GCGCGGAAAGCGTACGTCAGCAATTCCTATCACGAAACCATGCGGGTGCCTCTGCGGCGTGGACGATACTTCAACACCTTCGATCGCGCGGACGGGCTGAGGGTCGTGCTGGTCAACGAGCAGTTCGCGAAGCGTTATTACGCGGGCGTTGACCCGGTGGGACGCCGCCTGCGGTATCCAGGCAACAACAGCGCGTGGTACACCATCGTTGGCGTCACAGCGGGAGAGCCCGCCGGCGGCATGGATGAAGAGCCCAAGCCCATGGTGTACTTTTCCATGGATCAATCGCCGTGGACATTCTTCCATCTGATTGTGAAGACCAACATGGACCTCGACAATACGGTTCTGGTGGTGAAGCAGGCGCTGCACAAGATCAGCCCGTCGATTGCCCCGTACGAGATTCGCGCGTTGGACAGGATGGTGCTGGATTCGACGTGGCGGGTGCGCTACTCGATGATGCTCCTGACGGCGCTTGCGGTGGTGGCGCTGGTGCTGGCGGCGCTCGGAGTGTACGGAGTTCTGCGCTACGCCGTTAGCAAGCGGACCAGGGAGATCGGCATCCGCATGGCGCTGGGCGCGGAACGGAGGTCGATCCTGGGCATGGTGCTGCGCGATGGATTGACCGTTGCCTGCGCCGGGGTGCTGGCGGGGATTGCCGGAGCTTCGATTCTGACTCGCTTCCTATCGTCGTTGCTGTTCGGCGTCCACACGATCGAGCCGCTGACGTTCGCGGCGGTCAGCGGATTTTTATTGGCAGTCGCCGCCGGCGCGTGTCTGGGGCCCGCGATCCGAGCTTCCAGGTTGCCGCCAGTCGAGGCTGCGGAACGAGTAACCCAGTTTCGTACGGTATGCTTTAGCTTGCCCCGTGAAATGTTACGGAACGCCGGCAAAAGGAAAGCGTGTCTGCTTCCGGGTACTGAGTGTGAAAGGGATTGGCTTTTATTCTACACTGGGCAAGCTAAAGCATACCCGACGATTTCCGCGCCGATGGCCAGCGACGCGGTGGCGGCCGGGCTGGGGGCGTTGAGAACATGCAGGGCGTTGGGGCGCGCGATGAAGCGGAAGTCCTGCACCAGGTCGCCTTCGGGCGCAATGGCTTGGGCGCGCACTCCCGAGCCGCCGGTCGCCAGATCGTCCACCTGAATCTCGGGCACCAGGCGTTGCAGCGAGCGGCAGAACAGCTTGCGGCTCATCGAGCGTCGCAGCTCATACCAGCACATCGAGGGATAGCGCCGCAGAAAGCGCCAGAAGCCGCCGTAAGTGAGGGCATCGAACAGGTCGCGCGCGTTGAAATCCGTCTTGCGGTAGCCTTCCCGGGCGAACGCCAGCACGGCGTTCGGGCCAGCCTCAATGCCGCCGTGGATCAGGCGCGTGAAATGCACGCCCAGGAACGGGAAGGCTGGGTCGGGCGTGGGATAGATCAGGTGGCGCACAAGCTCTTGGCGCTCCGGGCGAATCTTGTAGTATTCGCCCCGGAACGGCAGGATGCGCACCTCGCGCCGCTCTCCGGCCAGTTGGGCGACCCGGTCGCAGTATAGGCCGGCGCAATTGATCAGGAAGTCCGCTTCGAATTCGCCCGCGGCCGTTTCGATCACCCAACCCGCGCCATCATGCCGCAGCCGCGCCGCACGGGCGCCGGTCACAACCTGCGCACCCTGCGAGGTGAGCTTCTCGACCATCGCGGCGCATACCCGGGCGTAATCGACGATGCCCTCCTGGGGCACGCGGAGGGCCGCCACACCGCCCACGTGGGGTTCGATCTCGCGCATCTCCTCGCGTTCGAGCCAGCGCAGGCCCTCCAACCCGTTGGCCGCGCCGCGCTCCTGGAGACTGCGCAGGCGGGGAACCTCGTCAGCATCGGCCGCCACCACGAGCTTCCCGCAGATCTCGTGTGGGATGGCGTTCTCCTGGCAGAATGCCACCATCTGCCGGATCCCGGAGACCGCCAGCCTGGCCTTCACGGAACCGGGCTTGTAGTACAACCCGCAATGCAGCACGCCGCTGTTGTGCCCGGTCTGGTGCCGGCCGACGCCGTCCTCTTTTTCGAGTACCGTGATGCGGGCGCCTGGAAAGCGCTCNNTCTTCGATACTCCAGAGTACCGCCAGAGACCGCTGTGGGGCATGCTTTAGCTTGCCCTTGCCATTAGGTTGGGCAAGCTAAAGCATACCCTACGGGACAACTTACAGGAAGAACGCTCTCACGACGAAGGTCGCAATCTCCTTGCGAGTCACGTTGTTCCCGGGGCTGAACGTAGTTGCGCTGGTGCCGCTGGTGATCGCCAACGCGCGCATCTCCTGAATGTATGGAAAGTAGGGACCAAAAACCGGATCGGCAGGCGTGACGTCGGTGAAGTACGGGACTGGAGGAAAGCTGAAGGTATCGCCGTACGGGGTGGTCTGCTGAGCCCCCGAAAGGCTCGTCGGGAAGACGTTGTTCATCTTCGCCCGGATGATGAATACCGACATCTGGGCCCGTGTTACCAGGTCGTTCGGGCAGAAGTCGAGCGTGAGATCGGTGGTGGTTCCACATCCCTGCGTGTATCCGCGGCGAACCATCACGGTGATGTAACGCATCAACTGCGCTTGGGTTACGCCCGTGATCCCCAAGGCCGGATTTGCACCCAGGAAGGGGTTCACAATCGCCGCACCCGCTACCCCCAGATCGGCGAACGCGCTGACAGGGTTGCCGCCGTTGCACTGCGGGCTCAGGCCCGAAGGATCGCCACCGGTCGCGCACAGGTAATTCGTAATTTGAGTTTCGTCCATCTGCGATCTCACGACCCAGTAAGCCGTCTCGGCGCGGGTGATGAATGTGTCGGGTCCAAAGTACAGGCAACCTAACTGCTGGGCCGCACCGGAACCCGGTGGCGGCAGGATCGGCGTGCTGGCGCCGGGGGGGAGATTGCTGGGCAAGCAAGAGCCGACAGCCGAAGGAACGGCCAGACCCAGGTTCTTCGCGATTTGAACATACGTGAAGTAGGCGCTGTCGGGAGAGCCCGCCGGCAGTAGGTCCTGGAAATATGGACTGTTGGTTTGGGCAAATGCCGGTCCTGTCGCCAGGACTAAGGCGGAAATGAGCAACGCTCCATTCTTAGCATTACTAAACATAAGGTCTCCTGAAGATGATGCCGCCCTGAGGAACAACCGGAAGCGGCTAGCCATCTAAGGATATCAAATCCTGGCTCACCACACTTGGAAGGCTGCGATTGCCTTCGCCGTTCCGCTGCCGGCTTCCAGCCCATGCGGGCTTCACTTCAGCTCGATCACGATCTCCCGGTAAGGCTTCGACCCGGCATTGGTCAACTGCGGAGCATCCTCGCCCTTGTCGTGCCAGATCACGTCGCCGGACTTGCGCTCGCGGATGGTCTTCTCGCCGGTCACCGGGTCGATCCGCTCGTAGCGGCAATCGTCCAGGAAGACGATCACCTGATCGGCAGAGCGGACGCCCCGTTCGCGCACCGCCTTCAGGCCCGAAGTCACCTCCGTGACATGCACTCTGGCGTTATCGAGTTTGACGGTCGTGGGCAGCGCGGCGCCCCCGAGAGACCAGACGCCCAGCAGGGTGGCGGCGGACGAAACCAGGGCGGTGATTGCCAAGGAAGAGAAACGGGTGGCGAACGGAGAACGCGACCAGGGGGTCGCGCGCGGACCGGGGGG
>PMTT01000185.1:3667-4916 GCA_003167275.1 Bryobacterales bacterium
GCTGCTCATGCCGGGCTCTTCCGGCGCGGCCACCTCGCCATCCACCATTTTGCGCGCGCCGCTGGTCTCCATGTAGATCGCATTGGGCATCGCCAGCAGCATATTCAGATTGGTCGCCCCGCCTCCGTGGCTGGCCAGCTCCAGACCGTAGCCATCGGCGATGGCCGCAATCTCCATCCACTCGGTAACCCCGCCGGCCCGGCGATTGTCGGGCTGCACCACGTCCGCACCGCGCCGTGCGATCAGATCGGCGAAGGCGTACTTGGTATTCAGGTTCTCCCCGGTGGCAATACGCATGTCGAGCGCGTGAGCCAGTTCGGCATAGCCCTCCATCTCCTGGGGCGGCATAGGCTCCTCGTACCAGAAACAGCCCATATCCTGGTACACGCGGCCGCGACGCAACGCCTCGTTGCGGTTGAAGATCTGGTTGGCATCCACCATCAGCCGCCGGCCCTTACCTATAATGTCCAGCGCCAGGCGAATCCGCTTGACGTCGTCATCCATCGAATACCGCCCCACCTTGATCTTGACGGCGTGGTAGCCCTGTTCGACCGCGGCTTCCACGGCACGGCGGAAGCGCGCGAGATCGTCGTCCTTGTCGTAATACCAGCCGCACATCGAGTAGACCGGCATGCGGTCGCGGTACGCTCCTAACATCTTGTATACCGGCAGCCCCGCGTTCTTCCCCAGAATGTCCCAGATCGCGATGTCCACGGCCGCAATCGCGAATTGCGCCACACCGCCCACGCCCTGGTACTCCAGCGCCTTCCACAGGTCGGCCCGGATGCGCCGCGGGAATGCCGGATCCTTGCCGACCAGGACGGGCTTGATTTCCTCGTGGAGGATGGTCTGCACCACTCGCGGTCCACCGGGAATCATGCCGAAGGAACTGTGCGCCCATCCCGTAATGCCTGCGTCCGTGCGCAGGCGCAGCACTACCGAGCCGTTGTCCACGCCCAACTGGTGGATGGCGTCGTAGTACGGAGCGCCCGGCGGGTTCTTCAGCAGATCGGTCTCGACCGCCGTGATCTTCATCTGTTTCTGCTGTGCGGCGGAGGCGGACGAGAGTGCCCCCAGAAGCGGCAGCGACGCCGCGGATTGAAGCAGATGCCGTCTGTTCATACTGCCTCTTGTAACATGATTGCCGTACGGTATGCTTTAGCTTGCCCCATCCATATGAAGTACCAGCAAGCAAGAAACTAAGGCTGGGCAAGCTAAAGCATACCCGAGCGATTCCGCAACCGATTTT
>PMTT01000393.1:0-5800 GCA_003167275.1 Bryobacterales bacterium
AGTTCTGCAAGACGGTCACAGCCTTTCCACATTTATTTGATTCAGCCAACCCGCACAAACTAAACCCCTTCCCGCAACGCCCACCCTCCGCTCACAAATTTGCGCCACCCTTTGCGGTAGACCATAGAAGCGAGGGGAAGAGGGCGCATTCCAACGTGGCGCGGACACTCGTGTCTGCCGCGTCGAGATTCGTCTCGACGTGTTTTCGGAGTTCCCGGCGTTACGCAAGGGGTCTTCGAGCCCGAACTACCGCCCTCTGACCAGTTCTAACTATGTCTCGTAAATTCTTGCTGTCCATCGATGGCGGGGGTATTCGTGGTATTATCCCCGCCCTGGCGCTCCAGAAACTCGAGCAGATCACCCAAAAGCCCGCCCGCGAAACGTTCTCGTTCGTGGCAGGCACATCCACCGGCGCCTTGCTGGCGTCGGCCATTGCGGCCGGCATGCCGGCATCCAAGATCGTCAACATCTACAAGAACCGCATCCAGGAGATCTTCAAACCGGGCAAGCCGTGGAACGACATGCGGCAGTACACCCTCGGCCACAAGTACGATGCCGCCAACCTCCATCAGGTGCTGACCGAAGAGTTCGGCGCCGCTGCCCAATGGGATCTGAACGATTCTCCCATCGACATTCTGCTCACCGCCAAGGGCCTCGCCGACGGCAAGCCCTGGTACTTCGTGAAGGACAATCCGCGGAACGGCGGCGCCACGGGCAAGCTGGGGCTCATCGAGTGCGCCACCGCCAGCGCCGCCGCCCCAACCTATTTCGACCCCTGGCCCATGCCGCCCCCCGTTTCCGGCAAAGTCGTCGATGGCGGCGTCGGCGTGACTGGGAATCCGGTCTACCAGGCGTGCGTCGAGGCGTTCTACTACAACCCAAGCTACCAACCCGGCCAAACCACCGTGATCTCGTTCGGCACCGGCCGCTTCGTCCGGAAAGCGGATCCCAAACTGATCACCGATTGGCTGAACTGGGTGCTGGACGCCCTGCTTCACTCGCCCGAGGAACAGCAGACCGAACTGGTGGCACGGCATTTTCCCGAAACCACCTTCTACCGCCTCGAACCCGACCTCTCGGCGGATATCGAGATGGACGACATCTCCCGCATCGCCGACCTGGAAACCATGGGCGAGCAGTTCGCCGCCCGGATCGACTGGCCCACCATGCTCGGCGGCGGCGACACCCCCTTCAGCGTTTCCTTGCCACAGTCCTTACCTCGGGCCGCGTAACACGGGCATTCTTGCCTGTGTTGGTTTTTCTTGCGTTCGCTCTTGTGACGCATCCTTGAAAGCAACCCCAAAGATGCGTCACAAATTTTCGATATTCTCCCGTAACAATAAGAATTAAATATACTTACAAAACGCAATATTTATTCTTCTCTGTTTCCAAAGATGCGTCACGAACGAGGTCGGCAACCGGCAAAACAGGGCAGGTCGGTGACCTGCCCCACTGAGCATCAAAGCCGCAACCGCTCGCACCAGTTCCACTCAGGGGGTCGGCTGCGGGCCAGCCCGTCCTGTGCCAGCCCTTCACACCTGTAGTCCTACCCACTCGTTGTTGGCGGCCTCGAGGATCAGCTAAAATAATGCCTTAGCAGTTAGAACATCCGATTTCGCCGAGTGGTGTTCCCCGTGCATCAGAGTAAATCGTCATAGCGCAGAGTGGAAAGGTATGCTTGCATGAAGTTCTTCAGGCGCGTCCGCCTGGTCGTCGTTACGGCCTGTCTGTGCGCATCGGGTATCGCACCAGTGGTTGCGCAGCCCCCGCAACAACAGCAACCACCGTCCACGCCTCCGGCGGGGACGCCCCCCCAGCCCGCCAAACCGCCGGCCGGGACACCGCCCCAACAACCCCCGGCGCAGCCTCCGCGGAACCCATTCGAGACGGTACCCGTGGCCCCACCCGATACCGCGCAGCCACCCAAGCCCGCGACGCAGCCGCAAATCGAGACCCCCAAGCCGCTGCCATCCACCCCGGCGCCGGCGGGCGGACCAGTCATCGATACCATCGAATTCCGAGGAATCAGGCGCGTTCCGCAGGACACCCTCAAGGCCCAAATCGGCGAAAAGGTGGGGGACCCCTATAGCGACGACCTCGCGCGTCGCGACTACATGATTCTCTGGAATACCGGGCGATTCGACGACATCCGTCTCGAAACCGAGCCCGGCAAGATCGGTACCATCGTGCGTTTCGTGATCGTGGAGCGGCGCGTCATCCGGTCGATCGACTATCAGGGCATCCACTCCGTCACCGTGTCGGAGATACTCGACCGGTTCAAGGAGCGCAAGGTAGGCCTGTCGGTGGAATCGCAGTACGATCCCGACAAGATCCAGAGGGCCACCGTGGCGCTTAAGGATTTTCTGGCCGAGCGCGGCCGGCAGTATGCCACCGTGACTCCCCAGGTCGAGCAGATTCCGCCTTCCTCCCTCAAGGTAGTTTTCAACGTGGATGAAGGTCCTAAGGTCAAGGTCGGGAACATCGAGATCCAGGGCCTCACCGGCTTTACCAACCGTTGGGCGGTCGCACAGATGAAGAACCTCCACCCCTACGGCATTCCCTATTCGATTTATTTCGAAGGCCTTTTCCCGAAGACGTACGACGAGGCGAAGCTTGAAGAGGATAAGGAGCGCTTGCGCTCCGCCTTGCAGGATAAAGGGTATTTCAACGCTACGGTGCTCGATGAAACCGTCAAGATCGTCCCCAAGGGCGGCCGCGGATGGCGCCTGCCTCTGATCAAGATGAACAACCCCGGCATCTACGCCGATATCCAGCTCCCGGTGCAACAGGGCCGGTTGTACCACTTGAACGAGGCGAAGTTCGTGGGCGTGAAGCTGTTCCGCGAACCCACCGTTCTGCTGAACCTGTTCGGCATGCACAAGGGCGACGCCTTCTCCACCGACAAGCTGCGCAAGGGCATCGAGAACATGCGCAAGCTGTACGGCCAGTTCGGCTATATCGATTTCGTCCCGGAGCCGTCATTCGATGTCATTCCGAATACGGACCAGATCGATTTAACCCTCACCGCCGATGAGGGCCGGCAGTTTTTCATCCGCCGCATCGATTTTTCGGGCAACACGACCACCCGCGACAAGGTCATCCGGCGCGAAATCCTGCTGGATGAAGGCGACATGTTCAATACCCAGTTGTGGGATTACAGCATCCTGCGGCTCAACCAGCTTGGGTATTTCGAAATGCTGAAGAAGGATGAAGCCGCCACTATCAACCGCAATCCGCAGTCCAATACCGTGGATATCACGCTCAAGGTCAAGGAGCGCGGCAAGAACTCCATCGGCTTGAATGGCGGCGTCTCGGGAATCGCCGGCAGCTTCGTGGGATTCAATTATTCCACCAACAACTTCCTGGGTTTGGGCGAGACACTTTCGCTCGAATCGCAGCTCGGGACCCGCATGCGCAACGTGAGCCTGGGTTTCACCGAGCCGTATTTCCTGGACCGGCCTCTGCAACTCGGGTTTGTGGTTTACCTGCGGCGCTTCGATTTCAACCAGGGCCGCGAGGCTTCGATCCTGGCCGGCCAGAACCTGATCCCGCTCTACAACCAACTGGGCACCCAGAACCTGTTGAACTATGTTCAGAACAGCCACGGGATCAACGTCTCCGCCAGCTATCCTCTGCGCCGCAGTTTCGCGCGCGTCGGGGTCACCTTGGGCTACGACATTTCCACCGTGATCACGCAGACCACGGCCGCCACCAACTATTTTCAGTACATCAATTTCAGCGGTGTAGCCGGGCCCAATTCGCTGGAGGGAATCCGCACCGCCCACGTCGTGCCGTCGTATTCGTATAACACCGTCAACCATCCCATCGACCCGACCGGCGGCCGGAGCCTGTTCATTTCCACCGACCTGGCGGGCAGCATCCTGGGCGGCAACGTGAATACCGTGAGCCCGACCGTCGACGCCAAGTACTTCAAGCCCGCGCCCTGGCACAAGAGCCACATTCTGGCGTTTCACGCCATGGCTTCGATGATCACCGGTTATGACGGCAAGTATGTTCCGCCGTTCTCCCGCCGATTCATGGGCGGCGAACAGGATATCCGCGGCTTCGAGATCTGGGGCATCACGCCCATCGCGTTCATTCCCTCGTCCGCCTCGGTGAATGTGCTGAATGCCGATGGAAGCGCGCGTACGCAGAAGATCGTCAGCAATGGCGCCATCGTCAACTCGCCGGTCACCATGACTGTCCCCACGTATCAGCTCATCACTCCCGGCGGCGATACCCAGGGGCTGTTCAACTTTGAATACCGCATCAAGATCATTGGGCCGGTGACGCTGGCTCCGTTCTTCGATGCGGGCGTCGACAGGATCCTGCGTTCCAACCAGCTCACCGTGGTTTCCAGCCGCGTGGACAACCTGAATGCCCAATTCCCGCAGGCGGGCTTCGACGGTTTGGTCAAGATTGCCCCCGGCACCCAAAAGCCCCGTGCTTCCACCGGTCTGGAGCTTCAAGTCATGCTGCCGGTGGTCAACGCGCCGTTCCGCCTGTACTTCGCTTACAACCCATCCGTGGTCCGGGAATACTTGCAGCCGCCCATCGTGGCCGACCGTTCCTCGTTCCCCAACAACGCGACGTTCCTCAATTCGATTGCAACGTATGGCCAGGCTTACCCGTTCTTCGAGAAGCGGACGATGTTCCGGTTCACCATCGGCAGGACCTTTTAACAGCCGGGTAGTCTTTCAATGTGGTAGTATTTCACACTTAGGAGTTTTCAGCTTGAAGAAGAGTTTTGTAGTTTTCCCCGCTTTGGTTTTGGGAATGGCCGCGCTGGCAAACGCCCAAACCCAGGTCCCGACGAAAGTCGCGATCATCCACATCCAGCAGGCCATTGTAAGCACCAAAGATGGTCAGAAGGCCCAACAGGATCTGGGCGCCAAGTTTGGCCCCAAGAGGTCTGAACTGGAGAAGAAAAAGTCCCAAATCGACGCTATGACGGAGCAGTTGCGGAAGGGCAGCGCCACCATGAGCGACGACGCCAAAAACAAGATGGCGAAGGATATCGACACGCTCAACAAGGAAATGACCCGCGGGGGCGAGGACTATGATGCCGAAGTCCAGCAGGAAGAGGGCAAGGTCATGAACGTCCTGGGCCAGCAGATGCTCGACGTGGTCGGCAAGTATGCTGCCCAAAACGGCTTCGCCATGGTGCTCGACATCAGCAACCAGCAGACCGTGCTGTGGGCCGATCCGTCGGTCAACATCACAGCCGAGTGCATCAAGCTCTACGATCAGGCACATCCGGGAGCAGGTGCGGCGCCGCCGGCGGCTGCCCCCAAGCCTGCCGCCGGGACCGCGCCGGCGACTGCTAAGCCAGCCGGGACGCCGCCGCCGGTTCCACCGGGCAAGAAGCAGTAGCAAATGGATTACAGGCCTCCCACCGGTTAGCCCGCAGTTCGCAGGCTGGTGGTGATGGCGAGTCTCCCGTCGGGGCCGGGCATTCCCGGCCCCGACCTATATTTTAGGAGTGTTGCAGGTTGAAGACGAATATCGTAATTTTTCCCGCATTGATGTTAGGAATGGCCGCATGGACACAGGCTCAGACGCCTGCCAAGGCTCCCCTCAAGGTTGCCACCGTCCACGTGCAGAACGCCATCCTGCAGACCAAAGACGGACAGAAGGCTGCACAGGACATGCAGACCAAGTTCCTCCCCAAGAGGACGGAACTCGAGAAGAAAAACGCGGACATCACGGCGATTCAAGCCCAGATGCGCGCGGGCAGCGCCACCATGAGTGACGCAGCCAAGGCCAAACTGCAGCGCGATTACGACAACAACACCAAGGA
>PMTT01000393.1:5859-9829 GCA_003167275.1 Bryobacterales bacterium
CGTCCGCGCCCGCCGCTCCACCCGCCAAGAAACAGTAACCTTGTAGGGTATGCTTTAGCTTGCCAAAGCTTCCGTAATGGGTCGACAAGCTGAAGCATACCCCACGACCCTTCCAAAGTTGTACAATGCTGGCAGGGAGAGACCGTCCCATGAAGACCCTAGGTATCTTCGCCATCCTATTTCTCATGTCCACCGCGCTGTTTGGGCAGAATCGCGGCGGTGTCGTAAGCTCCGGAAGCGCCGCCCGACCGAGCATTGCCGCGCCGGCCCAACAACGCGGCGTCGGCTCGGTGCTGTATCCGGCGGGCGCCGTTCCGCCCGTCGCAAGCGGCTCTCCGTTTGTCAATACCAGCATCGGCCGTGTCGGCCCCGGTCGGGATCGTACCCGCGTGACGACGACCCGCCCCGGCGCATTTCTGTATCCCTATCCGGTCTACGTTGGAGGAGGCGGCTACTTCGACAGCTCCTACTACGGCCAACCGGCCCCCGCTGCGACGGGGCAGGATCAGCCCAATGTCATCGTAGTCTACCCTCCGCAGCAGCCGCCCGTGATCATTAACCAATTCGGATCGGGCGACGCCCCGTACGCCACCAGGGTACAGCCGCAAAACATCTACCCGGCTCCCGCCCAGGCTGAAGAGCCGTCAGCGGGCGAATCCACACATTACCTAATCGCTTTCAAAGACCACAGCATTTACTCCGCCGTGGCCTATTGGGTGGATGGCGATACGCTGCACTACTTCACCACCGGCAGCACGCACAACCAGGCATCCGTCTCGCTGATCGATCGGGAACTGACTGAGCGATTGAACAAGGAATCGGGCGCCGAGGTCAAACTTCCGCCTGCGAAGTAGCGAAAAGCCAGCGTAGGGTATGCTTTAGCTTGCCCACCAGTCCGTCAAGGTTCGGCAAGCTAAAGCATACCCCACAGATGTTACCCCTTAATCGGCTTGTCGGAAGCCTTCCACTTCTTCTCGTCCCAGTACAGCGTCCGGCCTTCGCGGTACGACTGCACGGCCAGGTTGATCACCACCACGGCTCGGGCCCCAGTCTCCACATCGAGATGTGGTTTCTCCCGGGTGTGCATGCATTGCAGGAAGTTTCCGATGTGCGCCTGCATGGGGTCGGTCTGGTCGATCGCGATCTGGATTTCCTTGGTGCCGAACTTCTCCGCGTACTTGTCTCCACCGACGGCCTTGTCCCGGATCACTTCCGGCTTCACCGTGATGTAGGGCACCATGCTCTCGAACTTCCCATGGTCCACCATCACGATGGTTCCCTCGTGCCCGCGGATGATGCCGGGGATGTGCTGCGAATTGGCCATCGACGAGCTCAGCACCAGCGAGTGGCCTTTGGAGTACTCGGCCAGCAGGTGGAAGGTGTCGGGCACTTCGCGCTCATCTTTGAAGACATAGATGCCGCCGGTCGCCATTACCTTCTGCGGGAACTGCGGTTCGTCCCAGCAGATGTTCAGCGGCGCCACGACGTGATAGAAGAGGTCGGTGGCGATGCCGCCCGAATAGTCCCAATACTTGCGGAAGCGGAAGAACCGGTCGCCATCGTAGGGCCGCCTGGGAGCCAGCTTGAACGCCGACCCCAGCCACATATTCCAGTCGATGAAGTTGTCGCCCTTGCCTTCGGGCCCGGCTTCCTTGTCGATGGGCCAGCCGTCGTTCCACTCGCCGCCGAACGAATTGCGGTGATACGAGCCCTGGCTCATGAGCATCTTGCCGATCATGCCGTCGGCGATGGCCTTCTTGGCCTTCCACCAGATGTCGGCCGACGTGGTCTGCGACCCTACCTGCAGGACGCGCTTGGTCTCCTTGACCGTGGCCACCAGTTGACGGGCTTCGTCGTTGGTGTGGACCATGGGCTTTTCGAGATAGACGTCCTTGCCCTTGTCCATGGCATCGAGCGCCATCTTGGCATGCCAGTGGTCGGGCGAGGCCACAATCACGGCGTCGATCTCGGGTAGCGCCAGCAACTCGCGGTAATCCAGGTAGCCCTTGACGTTGTACTTCTCGGCATGAATCCGTTTGCGCTTTTCGTAAACGTCGCTGACGGCGGCGATCCGGCAGGCGTCGGTATTCTTTTGAGCAAATCGGGTGAACTGGTCGGCGACATAGCTGCCGCGCCCGCCGCAGCCGATGACTCCGACGTTGATGCGATCATTGGCGCCGAGCACCCGGCCGCCCGTCGTTTTGGAACTGGTCTTGCCCGCAAACGCGGAACTGGCCGCCCCGACGGTGAGCCCCGTCGCGGCCACACCCTTGAGGAAATCCCTTCGATCTACACTGTCACTTGCCATGAAAACTCCTTATGCCTGCTCGCGCGCGGAGCACGCCATGCTTTTCCGATCCCGGTATCTATTATGCACCAGCGGGCGTGGTGTGCGTCCTGGGTGAAATCTTGGCTGGAGGGTCAGGCGGACGCGGCATCGCGGAGGGCGAGGGCTTCGATCAGGAGAAGCAACTCGGCTGCATCTGCGTAGTTGAGGTTGGGGTCGTCGGCCAGGGCTGGGTCGCGAGAGCCGTCAAGCACGGCCTCCAGCAACGGGAGCAGCGCGGTGAGCCAGGCCGGCACGTCCGGCTCTTGACGCAGTTCAGCGAGCCGGCCCCTCGCGGCGTCTGGGTCCAGCGCGATCGCAGCGCAGAGTTGTGCTCCGGTCGTCTGGCTCTCGCCGCCATCTCGGCGATAAGCGAGGTATGCCTGCACGGCCTGGTCGCGGGCCTTCAACGCTGCCGGTTGATCGCCGACGGCTCTTTCCAGATTGCTCAGGGCGCTGAACATCTTCCACGGCGCTGCCACATGTCCAAATGGCTGTTCGCACTCGATGGCCCGCAAGAGTTCCTTGCGCGCTTCATCGTAGCGCGTCAGGCGAACGAGTTCATCCGCGATGTTGTATCGCGTGACGCTTTCGAACCTCAAATCTCCAACTTCGACGAAGGCTTCGGCGGCTCGACGGTAAAACAGGACGGCTTCCTCGGGACGCTCAATCTTTGAATAGAGGTTCCCGAGTGCGCCCAAAGTCATTGCCTCTCCTGCGCGGTTGCCCACCTGCACTTCAATCCTCAGTGAGTCCTGATAGGCTCTCTCAGCGGCGTTGTACTGACCGCAATCGAGATATACGTTGCCGATCTGTTGCCACGCAGTGGCCACAGACGACGGTTCACCAAGCTGCTCGAAAACGTCGCGCACCGCTGCGTGAAGCTTCAGCGCGTCGGGATACCTTCGTTGCGCTGCTCGCAGGGTAGCAAGCTGGCCTTTGTTCACAGCTACGCTTCTTAAGTCGTCGGCTTCTTGGCCGATCCGAATCGACTCTTCATAAAGATCCGCCGCTTCGTCGTAGCGACCCAGATCGCTAAGGCAATCTGCTTGCAGAGTTAAGACCACATTCGCCATCCGGTCTGCCCCAAGCTTCCGAAAGCGCTTGCCAGCTTCTTCTAGATGCTTCAACGCCTCCTCGGCGGCGCCGCTCATCTGCAAGGCTCGGCCGAGAGTCCAGTAAGCCATCGCAATATCGTATGGGGCCTCCAGGTAGGCGTCGTCTCCAGACGTATTCATGGCGGCTAGCAACGATCTTCCCAGGTCCGCCGCCTCGCCATAGCGTCCCCGATCAATCGATCGTTCGATCGCGGCTCTTTCAGCCAGATACTGGGCGTGGCTCCGGCCGCCGAGTCGCCGGGCTTCATGGGCCCGAATATCCACGACGCGCGCCAGCGTTCTGGCCCGACCCAGTGGGGCGATGAGCGACTCGAGGCGAGTCGCCAGGGACACCACACGCTCCGCGGCCGCTATGCCGCGGAGATGTTCGAGAGTCAACAGAAGGTTCGGCAGTTCTAATTGAGTGAGGTTCGCGGCGAGTTTGGGTTCCTTGGTCCTGTGCCGGTACAGGAATTCGATCATTGCTTCCATAGCTTCCGCCCAGGCCACGCGGGCGGTTTCCTTGGGTGTGGCTCTCATGCTGGAC
>PMTT01000001.1 GCA_003167275.1 Bryobacterales bacterium
GACGATCCGACGTTTGCCGATGCTTATTCTGCATGCGACATGTTTTGCCTGTTCAGCCGCGAGGAGGAGACCTCTCGGGGGACCTTGGCCGAGGGTTTTGGGATTGTCCACGTGCAGGCAGGTAGTTTCGGTAAGCCGGTCATCGGGCTCCGCCGCGGCGGTGTACCTGACGCGGTACTGGACGGGGAAACCGGAATTCTAGTCGACGAAGACACGGCGAGGGTCATCGCGCAGCAGGTCGAAGCCCTCATGGATAGTCCCGCGGAGCGCCAACGGCTGGGGAACAACGGCCTAAAGCACGCTCTGGGAGACAGAAGTTGGTCTGCCGCGCGCCGGAGAGTCAAGCAAATGCTGGATGGACTGTGAGGGTCCTTGCGCTGAATCCATCTGGACTCGTCGGCGGCGCAGAACTCAGTCTAATGGACGTTCTGGAAGGCTTGATAGCACGTCGCCACTCCGTATTGCTCGCTATGCCCGAAAGAGGCTCGCTGCTCGCGGCGGCGGCTGCGCGAGGCATCCCCGTGTGCGAATGGCGGCTAGGCGAGGCATTGCTAAAAGCCGGCCGCTATTCCGGGGCATTAAGCCTCGCCCGCTCCGCACTCGCATCCGGTTACGCTGTTTGGTCGCTGGCCAGATTGGCTCGCGCCGCGCGTCCGGATGTTATCTACTCAAATGGCGTCAAGAGCCACTTACTGTCCGCCGCTGTTGCGCCGTTCCTTCGCGTGCCAAACGTCTGGCATGTACGCGACTTCGTCGCTGCCCGGCGCTTCGCGCCCTTCCTGTTTGCCGCGGCGCGGCACACCACCAGGTTGGTCATCGCGAACTCGAGCGCGGTCGCCCGCGAATGGGAACAGCACGGTATACCAGTCGAAGTCGCCCACAATGGGTTCGGCATTTCCAACTCCGCCACTGCGCCGCGCCACCACTCGGGAGCGCCGCTACGCTTCCTTGCTACCGGCATCCTCGCGCCCTGGAAAGGCTTTGATCTCGTCTTGCGGGCATGCGCCGCGTTGCCAGCCAATCTAGACTGGCGATTGACGATTTGTGGTGATGAACTCTACGAGACCGATGGACATCGTGGCGTACGCATACGTCTGGAAGACATCGCGAAGGAACTGCGCATAGCCGATCGCGTTGCTTTTGCTGGCATGGTGAAAGATCTGGGGCCGTACTGGCGCGATGCGGATGTTTTTCTGCATGGCTCTGTCAAACCTGAACCCTTTGGCAGAGTCGTGGCCGAAGCAATGCTCGCGGAATTGCCTGTCATCGCCCCGAACGCCGGGGGCATTCCGGAGTTCGTCCGCGACGGTATCGATGGACTGCTCTACCCCATGGGAGATTTCCGAGCACTGCGGGATGCAATTGTCTCAGTGGCTTCGGGCGCAGAGGGGCGCAACGCCATGGGCGCGGCAGCGCGGCAGCGAATTGAGCGGGATTTCCCGATCGAGGCCACCGTGGAGCGGGTCGAACGATCGCTCGCTGATGTGATCGCGGGACGGAACTTACATCGCAGCCGTATATGCGTCAAGTCAGCTTAAGGGAGAAGTCTGTATGCCCAAGGCAGCTCTAATAACCGGCATCACTGGACAAGACGGAAGTTACTTGGCCGAGCACCTGCTCACCCTCGGCTATGAAGTTCATGGCATCGTGCGGCGCGTCGCGCTCGAAGAGCCCGAGAGGCGTCTCGGCCGGATCGTGCATCTCGGCGAGCGGTTGGAGCTCCATCCCGCCGCCCTTGAGAGTTACCCGAGCATATTTCAAATCCTCAGCCGCCATCGCTTCGATGAGTGTTATCACTTGGCCGCTCAGAGTTTCGTCGCCGAGAGTTTCGCGGACGGCTTTTCCACCATGAGCACCAATATTGATGGCACACACTACATGCTGGCCGCCGTCCGCGAGCTGCAGCCGGAATGCAAGTTCTACTTCGCCGGATCCAGCGAGATGTTCGGAAAAGTCCGGGAATCTCCGCAGCGCGAAACCACCCCTTTCCACCCGCGGAGTCCCTACGGCATCAGCAAGGTCGCGGGATTCCATCTCACCATGAACTACCGCGAGGCTTACGGCATGTTTTGCTGTAGCGGGATCCTGTTCAACCATGAAGGCCCTCGCCGCGGATTTGAGTTCGTAACTCGCAAGATCAGCAGCGGCGTCGCTCGGATTAAGTTAGGACTAGCTACTGAAGTCCGGCTCGGTTGTTTAGATGCCAGGAGGGACTGGGGACACGCCGCAGACTATGTGAGAGCCATGCACCTCATGCTGCAACAGCCCACCCCTGATGATTACGTGGTAGCCACCGGCGAAATGCACAGCGTTCGCGAGTTCTGTGAACTCGCCTTCGCCGAAGTCGGGCTCGATTACCACGATCATGTGCGCGTCGATCCGGCCTTCCAGCGCCCTGCCGAAGTCGATCAGTTGCTCGGCGATGCCACAAAAGCTCGCGCGGTGTTGGGCTGGCGCCCTACCTGTACCTTCCGGCAACTCGTTGCCGAAATGGTTCACAGCGACCTGAAAGGGCTCATGGGGCGTGCTTCGCCCTTGGATCGGAGTGCGGTAGCAGTAACCTCCCTCTAATCGAGCTGAAGATCTCTATGTGCGCCCGGCTTCGCGTTCTCGAACTTGGAAAGTACTATCCACCTTATCGTGGGGGCATGGAAAGCCACCTGAGAATGCTCTGCGATGCGCTGCGCGCCGAAGTCGATCTCACCGTTTTGGTTGCCGCTACTGGTGTCCGAACTTCCGAGACGCTGGTTGACGGCGTCCGCGTGATCCGGACCGGCGCCGTTGGGCGTCTGTGTTCGGTTCCGATCTGTCTGTCTCTCCCTTTTCTGGTGAGTCGGATTCCGGCTGATCTTGTGCACATCCATGTGCCAAATCCCGCCGCAATCCTGGCGTATTTTGCCGCCGCGGCACGGAAGCCGCTGGTAATCAGCTATCACAGCGATACCGTTCGGCAGCCAATCTTGGCGCGGATTTTCTCCCCCATCCTGGATCGGGCGCTCCGCCGGGCAGCCGCCATCATTTGTACGTCACCGCAGTATCGCGACAGTTCTCCGGGTCTTGTGGGCCACCAGGAGCGCTGCCACGTGATCCCCCTCGCGATCGATCCCGAGCCTCTGGAACGGGCGGAACCCGAAGCCATAGCCGCCATTCGATCGCGATTCGGTCCGCGGATACTGCTGGCGGTCGGGCGCCTCGTATACTATAAAGGATTTGAATACCTCATCCAATCGATGCGCAAAGTCACTGCCCACTTGCTAATCATTGGCCGGGGACCTCTGCGGGTCGCGCTGGGGCGCCAGGCGCTACAGTACGGCGTCGCGGACAAGGTAACATTTCTGGGTGAAGTGGATGATCTAGCGCCTTATTATCACGCGGCGGACGTGTTCATCCTGCCATCCATCGTGCGCACTGAGGCCTTCGGTGTCGTCCAGCTTGAGGCCATGGCTTGCGGAAAACCGGTAATTAATACTCATTTGGACTCTGGCGTTCCATTCGTCTCGATCGACGGCGAGACGGGGTTGACGGTTCCAACGGCGGACTCGGGAGCTCTGGCGGGCGCCATCAACCTCCTGCTCCAAGAGCCGGGATTACGTCACCAATTTGGTGTCGCTGCCCGGCAGCGCGTACTGACTCATTTCAACCCGAAGACAATGGTGGCTTCCACTCTGCGAGTTTTCGAAATCGCCATGAGCCAACACCGCTTGAACGAGTCGGCGAGACTGGCGCGGCCAGTTTCCTGAAGTTTTTGCTCTCGCCTGAACAAGAACTAACTCAGGAGATATCGGATGCACGTGCTCGTCGGCTCGCTCCTCCAGGCCGCCAAAGGCGCCCGTCACTTCATCTGGGAAATGGACCTCTACCCCGATATCGCCGTCCTGCGTGGCCGCCGGCCGCCCC
>PMTT01000025.1:0-5552 GCA_003167275.1 Bryobacterales bacterium
GTATGGCCGTTACCATTTCGGGCATTGAGACTATCGACATTCCTGTACCGGCGGACATCGCCGCGAAGATCGATGCTATCGCGCTCTCCCGGCATGTGAGCCGGGACCGCGCTCTCGCCGATCTTCTGGGGGATGCCATCACTTCCTATGAGGAGAGAAGGGTGGCCTTCCTCGAGCTCGCGGACAGATTCCAGAAGTCCACCGATCCAGTGGAAACGAACCGACTCCGCGACGAACTCGCACAGATGACCTTCGACGACTGATGCCGACGATTCAGTGGCGGAACTTGCCGCCGGATTTGCTGGGGCACTTGTCGACCGCGCGAAGGAACGCGAGATTTCCCTGGAGGATCTCTTCGCACTGGAAGAGTGGCGCAAGCACACTCCCAAGGCGCCCGACGAACGCTGGTACAAAGACTTCGGATCATTCAAACTCTGCGGAGAGGGCCAATACCCGAAGACGTTCCTCTTAAGAGGCCAGGCGGCATATGGTCGGGAGATCGAGTGACGAGGAAGGCATGTAGGGCGGTTAGTTACACGGCCAAGTGGATGGAGGTGATGTCCCCAAAAGGGTGGGACGTGGGACAATAATTGTCGGACGGGCGAGGCCACACCATTGCTGCACAGAACGGCACAGGAGCGTTACGAAAAGCTCAGGAAGGTATTCACTCGTTTGAAGAGGAACTTCAATCGGGACGACCTTGACGACTTCATACAGACCGCGAATTCCTTGCCCGAGTGGATTAGACGCGACGTCACCTTGACCGCCGAGCAAAAAGCCGCCCTTGAAAGGTTTGTCGCGCCTCAGAGCTTGGACTGGCAAATCTGTAATCAGATTGCGAACCAGCAGAAGCATGTGGACGCTAAACGCCGCACAAGGGCGCGACGCGCTCAGGCGGTTTCAATCCCTACGGTCAAGGCGGTGCAGGTAAAGCCGGGTGGGACTGGTTTCATGGTGCCGCCCTCGATGCGGGTTGTTGGGGCGGGCGAGGAAATTACAATCGAGTGGGATAGTAACCGCGCATCCGCGCTCGCGTTCGTGGTCAGGACCTTCCGCCATTTCCACTACATTTTTGAAGTGGCACCTATTCCGCTCGAAAACCGTGTTATCCCAAACTTGGCAGATGATATTCTATGCAGTTGAAAGAAGGCCAGCAAAACGAAATTTACATGCCCCGAGTGTGGTACAGAACGTATGGGAGAAGCCGGACGCCGCGCTCATCTATCGGAACTGCTACGACGACGGCGAAGGCGATATTTGCGTGATGCTCGCGGCGGGTGAAGATCAGTCCTTTTCGTTGAGTGTTTTGTCTACCTCTTCTGGCTCGGTCAATCGCAGCCGTAGAATTTCATCCCTTGGAATTGCCAGTTCTTCGCGAAGGTACACGATCAGCTTTCGCAACATGCCGCCCGGCTGCAGTTCACGCGCTATCTGTATCACTAGTCCTATGGCTGCTATTGTGGTTTTGGCATCTTTGTTCAGCACATCGTGTTCTTCAAGCGTCAGCCCAAAGTCTTTCAATTCATTACCATGGGCCAGCAATTTGGCTTGCGTATCGCCAGCAATGTAGCACCGCTCTGTGCGGGGGCCGCATGCAGCACCGCAGAGGGTGCATGACAGCAACCCCCTATCATCCATTCGAGAGCCTCCACACTCGAGGCAGCGGTACATAGAGTGCTCATTGCTATTCAGGATATATCTCCCTTCCAAACGAATAGAAACATCACGAGGCTCTTTTGTTTTGCAACATCCGACGGAAGGCCCGTGTAACTCGTAGGGATACTCGTCACTGTTGTTGGAGTTGGGAACCGGCATGCGGCTCCTCCTTTGGTTTCAGGGGGGAAAACGAGAAGTGTAGTTAGACTACCCTTCTGGTTCTCATCATAGCACGTCCCGGACGGGCAATTCGAACGGTATTGCGCTCAATGAGCGCCCGGCAGAAACCGCCGCTATCCAGCGCGGGTTTGTACCAACTGAACGCGATGGTCCCTCAGGGTCTCGGCACGGGCGACGTTTCGCTCCAGGCAACCATGATCAGTGCCCGCTCGTTGTTGCAGTTGAGGTTTTGGCACATCAATACTTCCGAAGGCGCTTACAAATGGCTGCATGAAGCCCGTTGACCAGAGCGTTTCTAATACGCCGTATATCCACTCTTAGTGCCGCCACCTCAATTGGTCGCCGTTCAGAAATCCGAAGCCGACTCAAAACTCCGAAAAGTGTTACTCTACGGCAGGGTAACGGATTATGAAACTCGTCAGCGCAGGGCTATTGTGCGCCCTTTCCTGCTTCGCCCAATCTCCCGAGCCAGAATTCTCCGATGTGTTTTTTCGGCTCGACGCCGGGAAGCTTGTACCACTAGAGCGCCAAACTTCAAGTATCCAGGGTAAGGCCAGTGGGTTTATTGTCATGAACGCTAAAGGTGTCGCAATTTTGACGGGCGGCAAGTCGCCGGTGCGCTTTCGGTCTGAGGACGCGCTGGATTTTATAGTTCGCTCCCCACTCGCGGCATCGGCAGCCGATCCTGAAGCGCTTTACTGCCTGCGCAAGCTCGACGCTAAAAAGAAGCAGCGGGAACTTGTCATCACCACCTTGCACGCTTCACCCCTTGGGGCGTCTACCAAGAGGACTGCGACCACTGGACTGCTCCCCGTGACCTTCTCCCGGTACGGCAATTCGTCGTACAAGTTGAGCACGCCACCGCTTCCTCCCGGGGAGTACTCCGTGGGCCGGCTTTATGGACAGCTGGTGTTTTGTTTTGGGGTAGACTGAACGGTCACGCGCTACTCGGAGCTGGGCCCGATTTCCTCTTCTTTGACGCGCAGATGTCCCCAAGTCGGCTCTTAGGAAGTTGCGCCCAAGAACGCCCGCGAAGGTGCATCGCCCAACACCCGGGTCGCCTTCGCGAGTCGCGCTATTTTAACGCCTATGCGTAATCCCGCCTCAATCCCAGGACTGGCTCGCATCACCAGTCCTGGGGCAGACGCGTGAAGAACAGGCTTGCCGGGTCGATCGGTGGACTCTCCGCATTCCGGTCCTTCGACTCGATACGGTGTTGCACGGCTCGAATGGCCGGATCGTCAGGCGCTTCTTTCAATGCCTGGGTGATCGCACGTTTCGCATCATCGATCCGGCCGGGGGCAGAGCGGAATGTCACGTCGGCGAGACACGCCCACACTTCCGGGCTGTGGGCGCCTAGCGAAACCGCAGCTTCCAACAGCCGGCGTGCTTCTTCGGCCGGTCCGTGCACGGCGACAATTAGGCCTTCGGCGACCCAGACGGCGGCGACTTCCGGCCAACGCCGCCGCGTAGTCTCGAGCAAAGCGCGGGCCTGCTCCGTCTGACCGCCGGCCTCCAACAATGCGGCGCGAAGAACGGGAAACCAAGGCTGCTGGGGCACAGCCTTTTCGGCACGATCGAGCAACTCCAGGGCGTCTTTGGTGCGACCGTCCTTTTTGAGGAAAACCACTTCCTGCCAGTAGATCTCGGTGCGATCGGGCGCAGCCCGGAGAGCCCGCTCCAAAGAGGCCAAAGCTTCTGCGCTGTTTCCCACGGCATCGAGCATTTGCGCCTGCGCGAGATAATAGTCGGCATTGCGCGCGGAGGCGGGGACTCGCTCCAGGTGCTTCAATCCTTCCTGCGCGCCAGTGGAGCGGAACGCGGCAATCGCGAGGGGCAATTCCAGTGCGCCCGAAGGGTCGACAGCGGCGGCGCTTTCCAGTAGCTCCCGCGAACCCGCGAATTGCCGTGCCTCTAGCATCGCGCGGCCGGCATCCGCGAGGATGGCGGGGCCAGCCTTCATCGATGCGATGGTGCGAGCCGTTTTGATCGCCTGATCGGTCTGCCTTTCTTCCAGCGAAAGCTTGAGGTATTGCAATTGCGCATTTGCGTCGCCGGGTTTATCGTGGACTGCCTTTTCCACACGCCCACGATAGTCGGAGCGCTGCTGCTCCGGCGTGAGGCTGAGATACCGCATCAGGTCCCGCGGCGCCTGCGTCGGACGCATTTGACGATAGCGGCCCATGAGTGTTTCCGACTCCGCGCTTTGGCCTGCCTCGGCGAGGGCATTGGCGAGGTGCAGCACGATCGTGGGTTCGGCCGGAGCGAGTTGAGTGGCCTTCCGCAGCGTGCGGATCGAATCGTCGAGACGGTCGAGCGCGCGGTACGCCTGGCCCAGGCGGTCCAAGATCAGACCATTATCCGGCTGGGCGGCGACTGCGGCCTCTAGATCGGGAACGGCAGCATCGGGCTTGCCCTGCAGGTAGTAGAGAGCGCCGCGAGCCGAGCGCGCTTCCACGAAATCCGGCTTTAATTGAAGGGCTTTATCGAGGCTGGAAAGACCTTTGGTGGGATCGCTGGTGCTCTGCGCGAGGCCCAGTTCGTAATAGCCGACCGGGTCGTCGGGATGCCGCGCAATGTACCACTCTAGATCGGCGATTCCCGCATCGAACTGTCGCATGTGGATGCGGGCAAAACCGCGCTCGCGCCTGGCCGTGTCGTCGCCGGGGGCGAGTTCGGCGTAACGGTCCCACGCGGCGGCGGAGTCCTCGTTGGCTTGCAGTTCGCCGGTAATCACGGCGATCAGACGTGCGACATCGGCGCGCCGCGGAGCCACCTTCGCAGCCTCGGCGAGACGGCGTAGAGCCGGTTCCGGCTGTTTCAGCGAATGGTAAACAAATGCCAGGCTGTATAGCGCGTCGGCACTGTCCGGCTGCTGGCGAACGGCGGTTTCCAGGACTTCGCGAGCGCGGGCATAGTCGTGTGCATACAAGGCGACCACGCCGAGATCGTAGAGGACCTGAAAGTCGGATGCATTGCCCGCCAGGGCGTGGGTCAGGAAAGTTTCGGCCTGCGCGTACTGTTCGGCGCGCGCCAAGGTCCATCCAATGGATGAGCTGAGCTTCGAATCGTTCTCGGTGGCCATCGAGAGTTGTGTGAACAAGGCGTCGGCAGCTTGTCTCTCTCCGGTACGGTCGAGCGCGATCAGTCTCGGCAAAGCAGCCTCTAGCGCGTCGTGCAATCCCGCGGGCAGACGATCCAGATAGCCAAGAGCCTCCCTGGCGTGGGCCGCGTCCTGGTTCTTCAAGGCCAGTCGCGCCAGCGCGAGGTTGGCGTAGGCATCGTCGGGTTGGAGTGCGAGTACCCGGATGAAGGCATCGTGCGCGGCTTTTTCATCGCCGGCGGCGAGCAGATGATTCGCAAATCGGCCAAGCACCGGCGCCGAGCGAGGCGCGGCCGCGATGGCTTTCCGGTACAGCGCGTCCGCTTCGGTGAATTGCTTGCGGGCGTCGAATACCATTCCCAGCAGGCCCATGGCATCCGCGTCGGCCGGGTGAATCTTCAGTTCAGCGCGCAGCCTGGATTCGGCCAGCGTGTAATCGCCGCTCTGGAGTGCCGCCGCGGCATCGCGCAAGGCAGCATCGTCCCCGCGTGCGCCGGGCAGAATGATCGAGATCGTAAGGGCCACGAGAATGCGGCAGGTGCGGGTCATTCCCTTCGGGTGCGTAACCATTTTGGGGATTTCGTGACCAGTCAACACCGCTCCCTCACGGTCG
>PMTT01000025.1:5634-5834 GCA_003167275.1 Bryobacterales bacterium
TCGAGCGGCATGGCTTCGCGCAATGTGACCCCGGCGCCGCGCGGAAAGCCCTCGGGTCTGCCTTTTCACGCCAGCTTCGTCAACGTGGCGGCAAAGGCGGGCCTGCGCGCGCCCGTGATCTCGGGCGACGAGGGAAAGGCCGACTACATCATGGAATCCATCGGATCGGGCGCCGCTTTCCTCGATTACGACAACGACGG
>PMTT01000928.1 GCA_003167275.1 Bryobacterales bacterium
TGCCGCAGCTCAAGAAGGTGGTGTTGGCGGTGGGCAACCGGCTGATCTACACCGATACGTACGAGCAGGCGCTGGCACAGCTTTCGTCGGGCGCCCAGCAGTTGGTGCAGCAGGCGGTCAGTACGCCAGTTCCACCCGCGGCCCCGGGAAAGCCCGAAACTCCGGCCGTCAACGCGGACCCGCGCCTGGAACGGATTCGGCAGCACCTGCGCCGCTATCGCGAACTGGCGTCGCAAGGGAAATGGTCGGAGGCGGGGAAGGAACTGGAGGCGATCGAGGCGGAAGTTCAGAAGTGAGTTAGGGGATCAGAGGAATCCGGGGGCCGTCCGCATCGATCGATGCGGCTACCCCCTTTTGTAGGGTATGCTTTAGCTTGCCCCGTGCTTGGGTGACTTCTCCGGCCAGATCAACGGTTTCTTAATTTGGTGGGCAAGCTAAAGCATACCCTACGGGCAGACCTAAGCCCATCTTAACTGGGGGATGCCTGAAAACCTGCGTCTGATGAGTTGGGATTCGGCAGTAAGTCCCGTTGCTGCAAGGATTTAAAATTATTTTGAAAATCGGTGACCGTGTTCCGGCTGAGACTCACGATTTAGATTACACAACCTGACCAGCCGCTGCGTTAATAGCCTGAGAGGGGACCATGAGAATCTTGCTCTTGCTTTTTCCGGCCTGCCTGGCCGCCCAGTCTGCTGTTCCAGACCTTCTGACGGGCAGTTGGATCAATGAGAATCGGCAGTCTGGCGGCGTGACACAGGTGGAAGTACGCCGCGTCCAGAACCGGACCATCGTTCACGTCTGGGGCTCCTGCCAACCCACCGACTGCGATTGGGGAGAGGCCGATGCCGAGCTTTGGAACGGCATCCCTATGGTGATCTGGAAGCATGGCTTCAGTACCGTACGCATGCAACTGGTCGCACAGCCGGATGGGCGTCTGCTTGTGCCCTATCGATCGGAATACCACGACGATTCCGGGCGCACCGATCCAGGTCACGCGGAGTTCTTCGCCCGGGAAAAGACGCAAACCGACACGCCCGAAACGCTCGCGGCGAAGGCCTTGCTGTACCAGGTTGCCGAGACCTATCGCAATCTGCCGAGCGCGCGTTTCGAATGGAGTCTGACGACCAACCGTACCACCGGGAAGAGCGAGATCCGTGGCTCGTCCCAAGCGTCCATGCTGTGGCAACCGCCAAACAAAGCGCGAATCGAGACTACCAGCAACCGCGAACTCCAGGTGACGATTGCCGATGGGGAGACGAACTGGACCGTGTTTCCCGAGTCCGGCGAATACCGGCGAATGCCGCAGGGCAAAGGCGCGCTGCCGGGCGTGGGCATGGCGGCCTACGCGCTGCTGGATAAGGGCCGCGGGGCTCCCCGGATCACCGGCCACGAGCAGGTGCAGGGCACCGATTGTACGGTAGTTCAGATCGACCTGGAACGCGGCGTGACCCAGAGACTGTGGATCGAAACCGCCACGCACCTGGTTCGCCGGGACACCTACGATGAGCCGCCGCTGCCATCCAGTGGTGCGGCGACCAGACGCCAGACCGACTATACGCTGGCGCGGCTGGGAGAGCGGTTCGCGCCCTCCGTCTTCGAGTACGACCCGGCGGCCACGCATGCCAAGAATCGGACCCAACTGGCGCGCGAGGCCAACGCGAGTCTCCAGGGGCAACCCGCTCCGGATTTTACGCTGCACGACCTGGCCGGCCGTGAGGTTCGTCTGCGCGATCTGCGGGGGAAGACGGTGCTCCTGGACTTCTGGGGAACGTGGTGTGGCTATTGCCGTGAGGCCCTGCCGATGATCGAACTGCTGCATCGCAGCCTGAAGGACAAGAACGTGGTGGTCCTGGGCGTCGACAGCGAGGCGCCGGAGCTGGCCCGCGAGTACTTCCAGAAAATGGGATACACCATGTCGTCGCTGGTGGATACGAAGGAAGAGGCCGTCAATCAGTACCACGTACAGGCTTGGCCCACGACGGTGCTGATCGATCGCGAAGGAAAGGTGGCCTACTACGAGGCCGGCCACGAACCCGAAAAGCTGCGCGACGCAATACGGGCCTTGGGAGTGTGGTAGTAATCAGCGGGCGGCGAGGCAATGCCAACGGGCCGCCTTAAAGGCGGCTGCAGNNGAGAGTCCGCGCCACGTCGGCGCTGCAAACTCAAGTAAAAGGCCCGGCGGGCGCTCGGAGGAAAACACCCGCCGGTTGGCCCGCGGAAAACCTGGTGTCCCGCGGGACCATTCGTCAGAGCCTCTACATTACCGACAGACGTTCCCCTGCCTCCGCAGGTTGCAGGTCAGAAGGTGTTGGTGTGCTGACTCACTCGTTTACGATCGAGCCGTGACACCGGGGAAAACCTGTAGCGCGGGTGGTCTCGCCGACAAAGAAGTGGGCGGCGGTTCGGAAGGTGTTGGCGTGCGCTTCGGCTGTGCGGGCGATGGGGTCGGCATAGCCCCCGCCCAAGGTGATCACGATCGGAATTCCACGTTCCCTGGCGAACGCGCAGACCAGCCGGTCGCGCTCGATCAGACCTTCATGAGTCAGTTGGAGGCGGCCCAGGCGGTCGCCCGCCAGCCCGTCCACACCCGATTGATAGAACAGGACTTCCGGGCGGAATTCGGCGATCGCGGGCAAGACCCCGCGCAATCGGGTGAGGTATTCCTCGTCAGTTGTACCGTCGGATAACCCGACATCGATCGAGCTTCTTTGTTTGCGAAACGGAAAGTTGTTCTCGCCGTGGAGTGAGATCGTAAGCACCGCTGGATCGTGCTCGAAGATACTGGCCGTGCCGTCGCCCTGATGGACGTCGAGATCGAGGACGGCTGCCCGGCGGACGTCCCGGTCGTGGCGCAGGGCCAGAATCGCGACCGCCAGGTCATTGAAGACACAGAAGCCGGAACCCTCGGCGCGGAAGGCGTGGTGCGTCCCCCCGGCCAGGTTGCCGCCAAACCCGGTGTCGAGCGCCTGGGCAACCGCCGCCAGCGTGCCACCCACCGACGCCAGCGTGCGGTTCACCAGTGCTTTGGACCACGGAAAGCCGATGCGCCGCATGAGGCGCGGGTCGAGCGTGCCGTCGAGGAACTGGCGGACGTATTCGGGATCGTGCGCGAGTTGGATGGTCGAAGGGTCGGCGGAAGGCGCCGGTTCGAAACGGTACAAGCCGTCGGAGGCCAGCAAGGCGCGGAGGAGGGCGTACTTCCCGGCTGGGAACTTATGGCCCGGCGGGAGAGGGATGGCGTGGTGATCGCAGTAGAAGAGACAGAGGGGCATCGTGCCTGCCCCATTATGACGCGGTGGCTAACGCGCTGTTGCGGGCAGGCTTGCTGGCCTGCGCAAAGCGCCCCGTCTCGACGTATTTCGTGCCTCCGGCCATGTCGAGTGGAGGCGTCAACTGCGTCCCGATGAGTCGGG
>PMTT01000391.1 GCA_003167275.1 Bryobacterales bacterium
CACGCCCGGACCGGTGGCGATTGCTTGCCACACCTGTTCCGGGGTGCCCGGTACTTCCACTTCCACTTGCACCGAACGGCGTCCGTTGGCTTCCTTCTTTACGCTCATACTGCGGTCTCCTTGTTTTTTTGGGGTAACGGGTGCGCCACCAGAACGAGGCGGTGCGTGCGTCCGCCCAGGGCGGAAGCGTCATGGTAACGCGCCGCGAGCTGAGTGATCGCGGCGGTGAGTTCGCTGCTGCATTGCGCGCGCTCGGCGGCCGAGCGGAAACGGATCTCGGTGTCGATCGAGAGCGTGGCGAGGCGCTTGCCGGTTTCGCGCGCGCGGGTGACGAGTTCGCTGACTTCGCGGACGACACGGGCCGCCAGCGCGATCAGATAGCCCGCCGACAGGCGGTCGCGGCTGCGCCCAGGGTCGGACGCCGCGGGGCCCATGGCGGCGGGCGACACTATGTAAGACGACGCGGTGGCTTCCACCAGGCGCTCTGTGATGCCGCCCCACTTGCGTTCGCTGGTAGGGCGCACCAGGTGGTGGCTCTCCAGGGTGCGCAGGTGGTAGTTCACTTTTTGGCGTGGAAGGGAGAGGCGCGCGGCCAGGGTGGCCGCCGACGCGGGCTCCGACAATTCGGCCAGGAGCCGCGCGCGGATCGGGTCGAGCGCGGCGGCGGCGGCCTGCGGAGACTGTATGACCTCGACATCCAGCACGAGAATATTAGAACATTGACGAATTAAGTTGTCAAGAGAAAAACCGCGACAGTCAAGAGCCTCGTGCCGCGCGTCCCCTGCTCTCGCCGCTCCCCTCCGGACCAGTGAGCGGCCCTGTGCAACTGACCATCTCCACGCCGCCCGGCGCTACCCTACGCTGTACCATGGATGGCTCAGAGCCGCGCTCCGATTCGCCGGTTTGCGGCGACACGATCGAGATCCAGCGTAACGTAAGGCTGCGGGCGCGTAGCTTTGCGCCGGGGATGCTGCCCAGCTTCACTGCATCGGCGGACATCCGCATCGATCGCGACCCGCCCCAGGCGTCATTCTGCGCGCCGTCTGGCGACTACGCGCTGATCTGTCTGAGCCACGCCGCTGGCAAGCCCGTGAAGGCCGATTGGACTATCGGCGGCGAAACCGCGATAGAACTTCTGTTCCAGCCCGGCGAGCTGGTACAAATACATTCCGATCTCGGAACTAAAGATACGGTCCGGGACAGGCACACTAACATTGCGCTAAGAAGTCCTGATAAGCGATGTGGCACAGACACTCGTGAAAACGCCGGCACCGGTTTTCATACCGATCTTTGGCCGCCGCGGCGGGCCAGGAACAGGAAGAATGGGTCAGCGGGAATTGATGATTTCGGCAAACACCTTCTCCCCAACTGCCTTATGGACCGCCGTGGAGGGGTGCCCGGCGTGGTAGTAGTAAAATGACGACGGTTTGGCGCAGGGAGCGGCGTCTTCATCGAAAATAGCCCGACCGGCGCAGGCATCCTTGGTGTTCTCAATCCCATATTCGGATGGGTTCCGATACACCTCGTCGAAGAATGGCCCCCAGTGACTGAGGCTGACCTGTACGCCGGGCAATTCGGTTTGGACTTCGCTTGGGATTCGCTGCAACTCGGGATTGAGGCGCAGGCCAACCTCACTAAAGGCCGGAATGGCGGTAGGGAGCAGGGCCAGGCGGAAGCGGCGGGCGCCGAGATCGTACAGTTTGCGGATCTCTCCCTTCAGATTGGCAACCGTTTCGGCGCCGGGAAGCCGCCGATCGTTGAGCCCGCCGGCCAGGAAGAAGAGGGTGTGATCGGGGTCGAAAACGATCGACTTCGACTGGACGCGGGAAGCGAAATCCTCAACCTGGTCGACCATACCGCGCCCCAGCAGGGCATCTTTCACCTTACGTCCGGCACCGCGTCCGGTTTGTGCACCGCTGACCGCGAAGTTGATGCCTTGCGTGTTTGCGTTCGCAGCGTTCGGAACCGCCAACGAGAGGCCGAGCCGCTCAGCAAGATAAGCGACAGCCGTGGGACCGTTTCCGTCCAGATAGCCTGCGCCCGTATCCGAGTAGCTGTCACCGAAAACATAAATGCGCTTGATGGATTGCGCAGTCGTTGGGGATCCGGCAGGGTCCGTCTTGCCTTTGACGGGGTTTTGGTAAATCTCCGCTGCTGCGGCAGTGGCGAGAAGAAGAACAAACCAAGCAGATCTCATATGGCTCCGACTTCGCACTATACACCCAGGCGATGCGTTACTTCAGGCCGTCCACACCGTTCCCTTACGCCATGCAGTGTTGGCCAAATGCGCTGCGCGTGCAATGGACACGGCGGACTGGATCGGGGCGTTCGGCGCCTTGCGGCTTCGTACGCAGTCGAGGAAGTTCTGCATGTGCGCAATCGTGCCGTCGGCGGAAGATCTCACGACAATCTCCGGCTGCGGCCAATTCGTCAGTTCGCGCTGCACCTTGCCTTCCGGGTACACCGCGAATCCATCGCGATTCAACTTCATGGTGGCGCGGTGGCCGCGGAAAATGATGTTGCCACCGTCGAGCGAGCCATTCAGTGCACCGTTGTACACCATGGTGAATCCCGGATAGTCCCAAGCCGCGTTGATCGTGTCGGGACACTCGAATTGTGGCAGTGCATAGCGGCTGCCGGCGGCCTGCGCGGTGCGTGGGGCATGCTGCTCCATATACCACTGCACGACGTCGCCATAGTGTGAGAACAGGTCGGTCAAATGGCCGCCGCCGAAATCCCAAAACCAGCGCCATCGCACGCAGCGCAACGCATCGAAGGGCTGATCCGGCGCCGCGCCCAGGAACCGTTTCCAATCGATCTTCGAGGCATCCACTTTCGGAGGCGTCTCGAGGTTGACCACGTAATCCTGGTACCAGGAAGTCAGCACCAATGAAATTGGGCCCAGCTTGCCTTCGGCGACAATCTCCCTGGCCTGAAGGAAGTGAGGCCAACTTCTCTGCTGATAGCCGACTTGCACAATTTGTTGCGAGTTGAGCACCACCTTCTCCACCCGCTCGCCCTCTTCGATGGTGTGGCTGATCGGCTTCTCGACATACACGTCCTTGCCAGCCTTCACCGCTTCCACCGTCATGGGGACGTGCCAATGGTCCGGAGCTCCAATCACTACTGCGTCGATGTCGTTGCGGTCCAGCACTTCGCGGTAGTCCAGATATGCCTTGCCGCCTGGGGCAAACTTCTCTTTCGCCGCCACGCGACGGGTCTCGGAAACATCGCAGACCGCTACAATCTCTGCATTCTCCGCTTTGGCCACCAGACCCAATAGGTAGGTCGCGCGCCCGCCCACGCCGAGACCAGCGATGCGAATGCGCTCGTTTGCGCCGTAGACACGGCTATAGGAAGCAGCCGCCCAGGCAGCGGAGGCTTTCAGCAGATTACGACGTTGCATCATGGTCGCACTCCATCGCCAGGTCTTGTCAGCCAGCCGTTGAGCCTGAGCCATTCTTCTAAGCGGTCCAAATAATGGTCGGCACCGCCGCCCTTCTTGGTGAAGCCGTGCTGGCCGGTCTGAAAGATGTGCAGTTCCACCGGGATGTTGGCCTTGCGCCACGCGCTGTAGAGTTCCACAGAGCCTTGCCACCCGACAGCTTGATCGTCGGACGCCACCGCGATGAACAGCGGCGGCGCGCCATCGTCGGGGGGCTTGGCGGAATCGGCCCCCGCGGCATAGATCGGCGCGGCGAAGTTGGGCCGGGACTCGGGCGGCCCGGTGACCGCCGAGAGAAGCACGGCGCCCCCCGCCGAGTAACCGATCATGCCGATACGGTCGGGGCGCACACCGTACTCCGCTGCGTGCTGCCGGACGATGCGCACCGCCTGCTGACCATCGGCGCCGGCCAACTCACGCACGTTCTGCCCGCGCTGCGGATTTTCAGTGGCGCTGCGGTCACTTGCAGCCTTGGGAGCGGTGTAGGTGAGCCGGTATTTCAAAATGAACGCATCGATGCCCACTGCATTAAGGCGGCGAGCAATGTCCACACCCTCATAGCTCATCATGAGATTTCGGAAGCCGCCGCCTGGGGCAACGATCATCGCCGTCCCAACGGCCGTACGCTTGTCGGCTGGGTAGTATTGCAGGACGGGGCGGACCACATTCTGTACCATCGGGACGCCTGTGGAGGTCGCAGACACGGTTTCGCTCACGATCCAGTTATCAGATCCGGGAGCTACGCCCGGAAACAGAGGGATCTCACGCAGCGGTGGCGCCAACTGCAGGGC
>PMTT01000877.1:0-7394 GCA_003167275.1 Bryobacterales bacterium
GCATCGCGGAGACCGGACCTAACCCCCAGGCTCCTGTTTTGCGTGCTGAGTGGGGCAGGTTGTCAACCTGCAGGCCGATTGTCAATCAGATTGTCAATCGGCCTTCTTGACTCGTGCGCCAACCGCCCATTGGGGGCGCGCGTTACCGGTTCCGCCAGTCCTGTTCGAGCATGCCCCAGACCACCAAGTCCACCCAACGGTCGTTCACCCACTCCGCTTCCCGGACCACACCTTCTCTGGTGAAGCCCAGGCGCTCGGGAATCGCACAACTCCGGCGGTTCCCGGTCCCACAGCGGATCTCCACGCGATGCAAGGCCATTTCGTGGAACAGGTAGTCGAGCATCACGACACAGCATCGCGTGATCAGACCGCGACCCTGTTGGGCGGCATCGATCCAATAGCCGATACTGCTGCTGCGGTTGGCCCAGTCAATGGCATGGCAGCCCAAAGACCCGCTAAACGCGCCATTCACCCAAATGCCAACTTGAGGGCCCTGGTTGGCGTCGAATTGGACCTGGACGCGAGAGATGAAATCCCGAATGTCCGCGGAGGTGCGAGTGTAGTCTACCCACGGCAGCCACTGCCGCAGATGCTCGCGGTTGTGCTCCACGGCGGCGAAAGCCAGCTCGGCATCGCGCATCTCGAACTGCCGGATCTCGATTCCTGGTGCTACTTTGCGCCGGAACATCGTCTCCTCCGAGTGGTTTTCCGCCCGCTTAAACCGGCATGCGGCTGGGCAAGCTTAGATCTGCGCTGGGCAAGCTAAAGCATACCCGACGGCTTCTGCGGGTTCCTCGACTTCGAAATGGCCGGGGTCTCGGGCGTCTCCGGTTGCATCGCGTGAGCCGTCAAGCCGGCCTTCAGGAGTTCGAAAGCCGTTTCCGGATCGTCGGCGTACTGGAAGAGGTTCAAATCCTCGGGCGAGATCATCCCGTACTTGACCAGGGCGTCGAAGTTGACAATCTCCTTCCAGTATTTCGACCCGTACAGCACAATCGTGATCTTCTTCGCCAGTTTCTGAGTCTGACAGAGCGTCAACAACTCCATCATCTCGTCCAGCGTCCCGAAGCCGCCCGGAAACACGACCAGCGCTTTGGACAGGTACGCGAACCAGAACTTCCGCATGAAGAAGTAGTGGAATTCGAAGCTCAACGACGACGTGATGTAGGGGTTTGGGAACTGTTCGAAGGGCAGCCCGATATTCAGACCGATGGTCTTCCCATTCGCATCGTACGCGCCGCGATTGGCGGCCTCCATGATTCCCGGCCCTCCGCCCGAGCAGACCACGAACCGGTAAGTGCTGTTGGTGAACTGGTCCGACCACTCCGTCAGCATCCGCGCCAGCGTTCGCGCGTCGTCATAATACTCTTTGAGCGGCCCATCCTCCCGGATGCGCGCCGATCCGAAGAAGACTACCGTGTCACGGATCTTCTCCCGGCGGAAGTGGGCGAAAGGCTCCAGGAACTCCGACAGAATTCGCAAAGCCCGGGCCTCCGGGCTGTTCAAGAACTCCTGGTTCAGATAGGCGACGGGGCGCCGGGTGTCACAAGGCGGTAGTTTTGGGTTCGACATGCTTCTCTAACTCATCGACTCGCTTCTTCAACTCTCGCACGGTCTTCAGAAGATCGGGCAGCTTGGGGAAGGCCGTGATTGCGCGCAGCCACTCGTTGGCCGCGAACGCCGGCGATCCCGAAATGCGCGTGTGGGGCGCCACGTCGCCGCCGATTCCGCTCTGGGCGTAGACGATGGCTCCTTCATGTACGGTCAGATGGCCCGACGACCCCACCTGGCCCGCCAGCAGGACGTTCCGCTCCAGCACGGTGCTCCCCGCGAGGCCGGTCTGCGCACAGATGATGTTGTCTTCGCCCACCACGCAGGCGTGCCCCACCTGGACCAGGCTATCGATCTTGGCGCCGCGTTTCACGCGGGTCTCCCCGACCGTGGCGCGGTCGATGGAGGTGAGACTTTGGATCTCCACGTCGTCTTCGATCACCGTCCTGCCCGATTGCACGATCTTGATTTGGGCGCCATCGGCGCGCTTGGCGAACCCGAAGCCGTCGCCGCCCACCACCACGCTGTTTTGCAGGATCACGCGGTTGCCAATCCGGCAGAACTCGCGCACGGCTGCATGGGAATGCGCCAGGAAGTCGTCGCCGATCTCGGCGCCTTCGTAGATCACCACGTGTGGGTGCAGCACGGCGTTGCGGCCAATGCGCACGTGGTCGCCGACCACGGCAAACGGCCCGATGGAGCAATTCTCGCCCAAGGTCGCGGTGGGCGCCACGTACGCGAGTGGATGGACTCCGGGGGCCGGACTGGGCGGCTGATAGAACAGGGCCAGGGCGCGGGCGAAATCCAGGTACGGGTTGTCCGAGACGAGGCTGGCGATGGGCAGTCCGTGGACGGCCTCGGAAACCAGGATGGCGCTGGCCTTGGTGTGTTTCACCTTGGGCGCGTACTTGGGATTGGCCAGGAACGTGAGGTGTCCGGGGCCGGCATGTTCCATTCCGGCGACGCCGGCGATGTCCAACTCCCCGTCGCCTTCCAGGCGGCACCCCAGGCGATCGGCAATTTCATGCAGTTTCATAAGCTGATGAGCGGACCCCTTCCAGGGTACCGTACCGCACCGTAGCACGGGCATTCTTGCCTGTGTTGAGTTTTCGTTTTCTTCGTCGGACGTCCTCGCGGATGAGCCTACCGGTTGGCGTAAGGCGTCAGCCGGCCAATCGCACGAAACAATGTCCCCTTTACTATCAGATGTGATAGCATACCGATGTGACTGCCGGCGAATTGAAGCGTAAGCTGGCGAAACTCGGGTGCACTTTTGAGCAGGCCACCAGGCACCTCGTGGTCCGCTCCAAAGGCAAGCGCACTTTGCTGCCCCGCCATCCGAGCCAGGAAATCAAAACGGGGACCTATCGAGGTATTCTCAAGCAACTTGGGATCAAGGAGCAATGATCATGGAATATCCAGCATGCTTCGAGCCCTCCGAAGAGGGGGGATTCGTGGTGACGTTTCCGGATTTCGATTGGGGGATCACCCAAGGGGAGACCGAACAGGATGCCCGGGAGATGGCCACGGACGCCCTGGGCACCATGATTCGGGAACACATCCGCAACGGAGAGGTTCTGCCGCGCCCCAGCAATCCGCGCGGGCGGAAATACCGTAGGATCCGCTTGCCCGCACTCCAGGCAGCCAAGTCTGCTCTTTACCTGGCGTTCCAAGCCTCCGGCATTCGCAAGGCCGAATTGGCGCGGCGTCTGGGGATCCCCAGCGCCAACGTCGACCGGTTGTTCGACTTGAACCACCACTCCCGGCTCGACCACATCGAAGCCGCATTTCGGGCCCTGGGCAAAGAATTGGCGATCCAGGTAAACGACGCGGCGTGACGGGAATCAGTCAGATCTGCTCTGTGGGACAGGCGTCCCCGCCTGTCAAGCAAGCGCAGTTCGCCCGCCGCTTGGCGCAACAAGAAAGCGATGCCCGGATCGGACCGCCGCCCTGCCAGCCAAAACCCCCGGAAGTTCACAAGGCATCCACGTACCACCATTCCCCGCGACGTCCGTCCAAGTTTTGGGGTTCAATAGGAATATGCGAATCGCTTGTGGGTTGCTGCTTTTGGGTCTGCTTTCCATCCTGCCCGTCTGTGCCCAGTTTTCCGGGCGCGTTACGGGCGCCGTCGTGGACGGTTCCGGATCCGCTGTTCCGGGCGCTACCGTCGATCTCTACTTAACCGGCGGCCAGAAGCCGCTTCTGTCCGTCAAAACTACCGCCGAGGGGCTCTACCACTTCATTGGCGTGCGCCCCGCCGATTACGACCTCACGGTTGACGCCAAAGGCTTCATGAAGGCGGCCGTCCGCGGCGTCACCGTGGATGCCTCGCGCGAAACGGATGTGGCCACGGTCAGGCTGCAATTGCCCACCCTCACCCAGACGGTCGACGTCGCGGCCGAAGTCCAGGGCGTGGACACCACCAGCGCGGAGATCTCCGGCACCATCAGCACGGAGGAACTGCGCAACCTGCCGATCCTCGACCGCGATGTGCTGTCGGTTCTCCAGACCCAGCCCGGCGTGGTGTCGAACGGCAATTCGAACACCGTGATCAACGGGCTGCGGACGTCCTACTCGAACGTGACGCTGGACGGGATCAACATCCAGGACAACTACATTCGCGACAACGCGCTCGATTACACTCCCAACAAGTTGCTGATGGGCCAGGTCCGGCAAATGACTCTGGTTGCCTCCAACGCCAACGCGGCGGCAACCGGAGGAGCCACGGAGACGGCCTTTTCCACGCCCTCGGGCACCGATCAGTTTCACGGCGAGGCTTTCTGGTACAACCGGAACAATGCCTTCTCAGCCAACGACTGGTTCAATAACCAGGCCGGCGTCTCGCTCCCGTTTCTCAACCAGAACCAGTTTGGAGGCTCCATCGGCGGCCCTATCCGGAAAGACAAGCTGTTCTTCTATTTCAACTATGAGTCCGTCCGGGCGCACCAGCAGGCTCCCGCCGACGCCACCGTCCTGACGGCCAACGCCCGCAAGGGCATCTTCTCCTACTACGACACGGGAGGGACCTTGCACCAGGTGAACCTGCTCTCACTCAGGAGTATTACGACGATCGATCCCATCATGCAAGGCCTGCTGAACCAGGTTCCCGGCCCCGGGTTCATCAACAACACCCTGGTGGGCGACGGTCTGAATACTTCGGGATATCGCTTCAACCAGCGGGACAATGAAACCCGCGACAATGTTACGGGCAAGATCGACTATAACGTCTCGACGAAGCTCGCGATCAGCGGATCGTATCTCTGGAATCGCGACAATTCGGACCGGCCCGACCTCGAGAACGACTACTCGGCGATCCCGAAGGTTTCGAATCCCACTCACGCGCATTTCCTGTCGACTTCCTTGCGGTGGACGCCCACGGGCCGTCTGACCAATGAAGTCCGCGCCGGCTTCAACATGACTTATGGCTACTTTTTCTCCAGCCAGCAGTTCGGCCAGTACTATCTCACCGGGATGACTTACTCCGATCCGGTCAACGAGTTTCAGCCGCAGGGCCGGAATACCAACACCTTCGCGCTCTCCGACGATGCGGCTTATCAGCGTGGGCGTCACTACATTCAGTTCGGCTTCCATGGGCAGAACATACGGGTGCGCTCCTATGACGCCAGTGGTGTGATCCCGTATTACAGCCTGGCGATGGGTGCGGGACAGCCGGCGCTGACGCGGAACAACCTGCCGGGGATCGGCAGCACCGACCTGGCGAACGCCAACGCGCTGCTGGCGAGCCTGGGCGGTTACATCGATGGCTACAGCCAGACTCTCAATGTGACCAGCCGCACCTCGGGATTCGTTCCCGGGGCGCCCTTCGTCCGGCACTTCCTACTCAACGACTACGACTTCTACGTGCAGGACAAATGGAAGCTGGCGCCGCGGCTCACGGTCACGCTGGGCCTGCGGTGGCAACTGCCGGGTGTGGCGGATGAGCGCGACTCACTCGAACTGCTTCCGGTATTGGAGGGCACGGCCGTCAACACTCTGCTCGATCCGAATGCCACCTTGAATTTCGCCGGAAGCTCGGTCAACCGGCCATTCTATAACCGCCGCTGGAAGGATTTCGCCCCCAACATCGGAGTGGCATGGGACGTCTTCGGCGATGGCAAGACCGCGTTCCGCGGCGGCTATTCCATCAGCTATGTGAACGACCAGGAACTGATTGCGCCCGAGAACATGCTGGAGGCCAATGGCGGGCTGCAGGGAGTCACGGCGGAAACCGGTCTGTCCGGCCGAGTCGCCAACGGCCCCCCCGCGATCTTTCTGCCCACTTACCAGGTTCCGCTCTCCATCGCCCAAAACTATGCCAACGATCCCTTCAGCGTAGTGGCCACGATCGATCCGAACCTGAACCGGCCGCATGTGCAGCAATACTCCGTCGGGATTCAGCACGATTTCAAAGGCACCGTGGCCGAGGTGCGGTACGTGGGCAATCACGTGGTGGGCGCCTACCGGGCGTTCGATTTCAACCAGGTCCAGATCGTCCAGAACGGCTTCTTGCCCGATTTCCTGCGCGCCCAGAGCAACGGCTACCTGGCACAGGCTAAGACTGGTGTCTTCAACCCGAACTATAACGCCACCATCCCTGGCAGCCAGCAGCTCACGGTGTTTCCGAAGCTCGCGAGCAAGGGTCTGTTGAGCAATGCCGACGTCCTTTACTATCTGCAGACAGGCGAGCCGGGCGAACTGGCCACGCTGTATCAGACTAACGGGCTGAACGGCTCGGTCAACTTCTTCCAGAATCCCAACGCCCTTGCGTCCGACATGCTGACCAACTATTCCAGCTCCAGTTACAATTCGCTGCAGCTNNAAGGTTCTCAGCGACGGCGATGGAGACTTACAGTCACGCTTCCAGGCATTCCTGGATTTCAACAATCCGTCGCTCGAGCGCTCGCGCGCCAATTTCGACTTGAACCACATGATCAAGGCGGACGGATTCTACGAGCTCCCGTTTGGCAAAGGCCGTCTGAGCGTCCGCAAGTTAAACCGCATCATCGGCGGATGGGTTTTCGGCGAAACCATGGTCTGGCAGTCGGGGGCGCCGTTCTCGATCCTTTCGGGACGGGGGACGCTCAACCGCGAGGCGCGATCTTACTACAACACCGCCGACACCAGCCTGACTATGGGGCAGCTCAACGGCGTGGTCAAATTCCAGATGACCGGCAACGGCCCGATGGAAGTCGTCACGTCCGCGGTCAACCCGGCCGATGGCACTGGCGTGAATGCGGATGGCTCTCCAAACTTCGCCGGGCAGATCTTCTCCAATCCGGGCGCGGGCACGCTGGGCGTCCTACAACGCCGCCTGTTCTCCGGGCCCTGGACTTTCAACACGGACATGAGCCTGGTGAAGGCGGTGCAGATCACCGAACAGCAGCGCGTGGAACTGCGCATGGAGGCCTTCAACGCGCTGAACCACGCCACCTTCTACTCCGGAGATCAGAACATCAACTCCAACACGTTCGGCGTGATCGGTTCCATGTTCTATTCGCCGCGCATTCTGCAATTCGGGCTGACTTACCGCTTCTGATTATGGAGAACCTCACAAGTCTGCTGACGGCTGCCAAGGTCTATGACCTTGCGCAGCCATATTTCGTAGGGATGCCGCATCACCCGTCGCATCCGCCGTTTCTCTTCAGCCTGGTGAAGCAGCACGGCGAATACGTTGGACCCACAGGCAACAGTTCAGCCTCCGACGCCATCGCGATGGGCAGCCACGTAGGCACGCACATCGACGCGCTGTGCCATTTCTCCTGCGGCGGAAAACTGTACGAAGGCGAGGAGGCGGCCCTGGCGCAGTCGTACGGCGGAGGCCTGCGGAAGTTCTCTATCGATAC
>PMTT01000877.1:7460-13642 GCA_003167275.1 Bryobacterales bacterium
CGCGGGATCTACGGGGCGGGGTCAGACACGGTGGCTTTCGAAAAGGTGCCGGACGCGTCGATGCCGGTGCATGTACACCTGCTGGTGGAGTCGGGCATCCACATTATCGAATGTCTGAATCTGGAGGAGCTTGCGGCCGCAAAGGTGTGGGAGTTCCTCTTTGTAGCTCTCCCGCTAAAAATAAGAGGAGCGACAGCGTCGCCCATAAGGCCGGTAGCAGTGGTGCTGTAACTTGTCGCCCGGGCATTCCTCTGTGGCCAGGAGGACTGTCCTACAGTACGGAGGACCAGCACCATGTAGCTGCCGTTGATCCCGGCCTGCATCTCCTCGGGCATTTGCCGCGCGAGCCGGTAGACGGCGGCCGCAGGTTCGCTTTCCGGCTTGTCCTGCCGCACGTCTTTGACGATGCCCACAATCGTGAACCAGATGTCGTCAATCTCGATGCGCTTGCCCAGGGCGTCGGCACCGGGCCAGCATTGGCGCGCGAGCGACTGGCTGACGAGGATCACCGGCGCCGTGGCGGAACGGTCGTCTTCATTGAAGTAGCGCCCGCGCAGAAGCGGGATCCCCATGGCGTGGAGATAGCCTGCACTGACCGCGGCGTGGTCGACCGTGATGCGCCGTCCGTCGACATCGAAAGTGAGCCGGCCGGCCAATTGGCCCAACGGCAGAATCGACACGGTGCCCGCGCTCAGCACTCCCGGCACGGACGATGCCCTTCGCACCAGTTCCTCTCGGAAGGCCTCGACGCGCTGGCCGGTAGAGTAGGTCCGGCGGGTAAGTTCCAGCTTCATGGTCAGCACGTGCTCGCGGTCGAAGCCAAAATCGACGGTGGAGGCGCGATGGAAGCTCTCGATCAGGAGCCCCGCGCCCGCCAGCAGCACCAGCGCCAGCGCTACTTCGGCCGTCACCAGGAATCGGGCGGAGCGGTTTCGCGGGGAGGAACGCGACCGGGCGATGCCCCGCCCGCGCACCGCATGCCACGAGGGAGCCACGCCGAAAAGAAGGCCCGTCAGCAGCGCCATTCCCACTGCGAACGCCAGCACCGTACCGTCGATCCGGATGGCGTTCACCCGCGGCATGGTCGGGGACATGATGGCTTTGAGCGCCGGCAGCGCCCAAAAAGCGAGCATCACGCCGGCAGCGCCTCCGGCCAGCGAGAGGAGGCACGTCTCGGTGAGCAGTTGCCGCGCGAGGCGCATCCCCGAGACTCCCAGCGCCCGCCGCACGGCGAATTCCTGTTCCCGCGAAGCCGCGCGCGCCAACAGCAGATTCGCGATGTTCACGCAGGCGATCAGCAGGACGAATGCCGCCGCGGCCATAGCGCCTGAAAGAAGTATGGCCCCGAGAGAGGCACGCGTCAAGCTGCCCGGCCCGGGTTTTCCTGCAGTGGGCGGTGGCGTTGCCCGCGGACGCCCCCGCACCTGGCACCGTGTGCTAACATCCATGTTTTACCTGAGCTGTTTCCTCAGTGTATTGACGCAGTCCGCGCTGCCGGGCACCGCGCCCAAGGTGCATCGTGGGTTCCTTCCTCCTGACGTGTGGCACTCGCTTCTTGGCCCTCGCGGCCTGGACGCCGTTGCTGTACGCATATGGGGACGTGCCGGAATCGTTCCTCATGCGGCACTGGGTCGGTTCGGCGCTTTCGGGAGCCGCGATTCTCTTCCTGGCCGGAGTCAATACCCTGCTGTTCCTGAATATCCGGCGCCGCCAGTGGGCCGAGCGCGCCCTGCGAGACCAACAGGAGCACCTCGAAGAACTGGTCAGCCAGCGCTCCGACGCGCTGCGGAAATCGCAACTCCTGCTCAATAAGACTTTCGCCAGCCTGCGCGATTCGCTCCTGATCATCGATGCGGAAAAGCGCGTGATCCTGGATTGCAATCCGGCAACGACGACGCTGTTTGGATACCAGCGGGATGAAGTAGTGGGACAATCGGTTCGCGTGTTGCATCTGGATGAAGAAGCCTTTTCCCGCTTTGGAGATTTGATCCAGACGGCGGTGAAAGATGCCGGCTATCTGCACGTCCCGGCCTTTCGGATGAGACGTAAGGATGGCGACGCCTTCGACACCCAACACAGCGTCATGCCGCTCTATGGCGAAGATGGAGTGCTACTAAGCGTGGTAAGCGTGATCCGCGACATCACCGAGCAGAGGCGGACCGAGGAGAAGCTCGATCAGTATCGCCGTAAACTGCGCGCCCTGGCGGCGGAACTCACGGCGGCCGAAGTCCGGCAACGGCGCGCCATCGCGGCGGAGCTTCACGAAAACCTGGGACAGCTCCTGGCAACGTCCAAGATGAAAATTGCGGCTCTGGGGACGGCGACTCAGGATGCCGACCTCCTGGAGCGGATCGGGGAGGTGCAGGGGTTGGTGGAGGCGGCGCTGCAACAGACGCGTTCCCTCACCTACGAGTTGAGCCCCCCGATCCTGTACCAGCTTGGCTTGGAAGCCGCGTTGAAATGGCTGAGCGAGAGGATGGAGAAGCAGTACGGTATGCGGGTAGTGTTTTCGCGCCAGGGCGAGTCCGGCACATTGCCCGAGGAGAGCCGCGCGTTCGTCTTTTCGGCCATACGGGAACTGCTGATCAACGTTGCCAAGCACGCGGCCGCCTGGAAGGTCTCGGTGCGCCTGCGGTGGCGCGCGGACAGCGTGGAAATCCTGGTGGCCGACAACGGGAAGGGATTCCGGCGGGGCGGGGCTTTCGGGCTCTCCGCTTCCAGGGCCGGGGTTTCGGAATCGCAGGATGGCTTCGGACTGTTCAACATTCAGGAGCGCGTCACGGACCTGGGAGGGCACATCCGGATTCGTTCGGAACCACTGAGGGGGACGTCGGTCAAGATCCACCTGCCCCTGGAGGTTTCGGCGCCACTGGCGGAGACGGAACATGAGCATTAGGATTCTTCTGGCGGACGATCATCGGATTCTGCGGGAAGGGCTGCGAAGCCTTTTGGCGCAGCAGGCGGACATCACCGTCGTCGGCGAGGCTTCGGACGGCGAAACCGCGGTGGCGCTGGCCCGGGAGTTGCGGCCGGATATCGTGATTATGGACGTGGTGATGCACGGGCTGGGCGGTGTGGAGGCCACGCGCCAGATTCGCACCGAACTCCGGGACACCAAGGTGATCGGTCTATCGATGCATTCGGACCGGCGATTCGTGAGTGAGATGCTGCGCGCCGGCGCGCTCGGATACCTGGTGAAGGACAGCGCCTTCGAAGAGCTCAACCTGGCGGTCCGGACGGTCATGGAAGGCCGGCCTTACCTAAGTGCCGCGATCACGGGTTCACTGGTGGAGGACTTCGTCCGCCAGTCCTGCGCGCAGGAGCGGCAGGAGACGCCCATGCAAATGCTCACCTCGCGCGAGCAGGAGGTGCTGCGGCTGCTGGCGGATGGGAAGCGGGTCAAGGAGATCGCACACCAACTCAACATCAGCGCGAAGACCGTGGAATCGCATCGCCAGAACATCATGGACAAGCTGGAGATCCACAGCACCATCGAGCTGACAAGGTACGCGCTCAGGGAAGGGCTGACGTCGATCTGAGAGGAGGTGGCGCAGACGGTCGCCGCCTGCGCTCCTGGATTTCTGGCTCGGGCTTAGCTCAGCGATCGGAATCTGAGGTAGGACCGCGGGCGAGGGCAGGCGGAGACCGCCTGCCCCACCTTCATCTCGTCGCGGCGCTGAGCGAAGGGTAGGGCGATCCCACTTCCTGCGCGTCTACCACGGCCACCGCGGCGACATGCACGATGTCGTTCACTTCCGAGCCGCGCTGCAGGACGTGAACGGGCTTGGAAAGGCCGGCTAGCAGTGGGCCGATCAGTTCCGCACCGCCGATGCGGTGGAGCAGCTTGTACGCGATGTTGCCGGATTCCAGGTTGGGGAAGACCAGAACGTTGGCGCCGCCCTTGAGCGTGCTGAAGGGATAGGTCTCGTCGATGATCTGTGGAACCACAGCGGTATCGGCTTGCATTTCGCCATCGATCATCAGGCCTGGCGCACGCTGGCGGACCAGTTCCACGGCCTCGCGGACCTTGGCGGACAGCGGATGCAAGGTGCTGCCGAAGTTGGAGAAGGAAAGCATGGCCACGCGCGGTTCCTTGCCGAACCGCCGGCATTTTTCCGATGCCATGATGGCAATTTCCGCCAGGGCTTCGGCGTCCGGCTCGATGTTCACCGTGGCGTCGGCCAGGAAGAAGATGTCTCGTTTGGGCGTAATCACCACGTAGACGCCGGCCACCCGATGCAGTTCGGGACGTACGTCGATCACCTGGAGAGCTGGGCGGATGGTGTCGGGATAGTGAGTGGTGAGGCCGCCGATGAGAGCGTCGGCTTCGCCGAGCCGCACCATCAGGCTGCCGAAGGTCACGGGGTTGAGAATCAGTTGCCTGGCCTCGGTGCGGGTCACGCCTTTCCGCTGCCGCAGACTGTAAAACTCTTCCAGGTAGACATCCTGCCGGGCGAAATTCTGCGGATCGACGATTTGGATTTGGTCCACGCGCAGGCGGAGCTCAGCCGCCTTGGCCCGAATCCGCTCTTCGTTACCCAGGAGGATGGGAACGGCGATTTTCTCGTCGATCAGGATTTGGGCGGCGCGCAGGATTTTGCCCTCTTCGCCTTCCGTAAACACGATGCGCTTGGGGTCCCTCTGCGCCTTGTTGATCATGGCGCGCATCACTCCATGGGCGGTGCCCAGACGGCGCTCGAGCTCTTCGCGGTAGTGCTGGATTTCGACAGGGGCCTGGGCCACGCCGCTATCCATGGCGGCCTGGGCCACCGCGGACGCCTCCCAGATCAGCACGCGCGGATCGAAGGGCTTCGGAATAATGTACTCTCGCCCAAATTCGATGCGGTCCACGGAATAGGCGCGGAGGACGGAGTCGGGCACGTCTTCCTTGGCGAGCGAGGCCAGGGCGCGCGTCGCGGCGAGTTTCATCTCGTCGTTGATGGTGGTGGCACGGACGTCCAGGGCGCCGCGGAAAATGAACGGGAAGCCGAGAACGTTGTTTACCTGGTTGGGATAGTCCGAGCGGCCGGTGGCTACGATGGCGTCGGGACGGGCGGCCTTCGCCTCGTTGTAGCCGATTTCCGGGTCGGGATTGGCCAGCGCGAAGATGATCGGGTCGGGGGCCATCCCCTTCACCATTTCGGGGGTGACGGCTCCGGCGCTCGAGAGGCCGAAGAAAACGTCCGCGCCGACCAGCGCCTCGGACAGGGTACGGGCCTCGGTCGGGGCGGCGTAACGCGCCTTGTAGGCGTTCATGTGGGCGGTCCGGCCCTCATAAATCACGCCTTTGGTGTCGCACATCAGAATGTTCTCGCGGCGCACGCCCAGGTTGATGTAGTGAGCGGCGCAGGAAATGGCGGCGGCGCCGGCGCCGTTGAAGACCACTTTGATTTCTTCGATCTTCTTGCCGGCCAGTTCCAGCGCGTTGAGCAGGGCTGCTCCGGAGATGATCGCGGTGCCGTGCTGATCGTCGTGGAAGACCGGGATCTTCATGGTCTTCCGCAGTTCTTCCTCGATATAGAAGCACTCCGGCGCCTTGATGTCTTCCAGATTGATGCCGCCAAACGTGGGTTCCAGCATCTGGCAGGTGCGGATGATTTCGTCGGGATTGGCGCTGTCCAGCTCAATATCGAATACATCGATATCGGCGAAGCGCTTGAACAGCACCCCCTTGCCTTCCATTACCGGTTTGCCCGCCAGAGCCCCGATATTGCCTAGGCCGAGGACCGCCGAGCCATTGGTCACCACGCCCACCAGATTGCCCTTGGCGGTGTATTTGTAGGCGAGGCTGGGATCTCTCTCGATTGCCAGACAGGGAACCGCGACGCCCGGGGTGTAGGCCAAGCTGAGATCCCGCTGAGTCAGGCATGGCTTGGTCGGATTTACCGACACCTTGCCGGCCGGGGACGCGGAATGGTACTCCAGAGCATCTTCTGGACGGATCTGCATGAGACTTTACCTTTCTAACGGTTATATTATACCTATTTGTCCGATTCAGAAAGCACGGACTGTGGATTTTTGGTACAGTGCTCCGAAGATGGGCAGGTGTTTACCTGAATGGAAAAGCCGCACAAAACTACGCCGAAGAAGTTCTATCGCACGCTGTATTTTCGTGTGATCGTCGGAATTCTCCTGGGAGTGGTGCTGGGAGTGGTTGCTCCCACGACTGCCGGAAAAATGGA
>PMTT01000881.1:0-1472 GCA_003167275.1 Bryobacterales bacterium
GTCCGCAAGGTGCTGCCTGGGAACCGGAGGGCGCTGCCGCCCGAGATCAACATGCACTCGGTGAAGAATCGCTTCCTGATGCGCATCAAGAACATCTCCCCCAATCTCTATTGGCGGAACTGGCTTTCGATCACCACGCGGGATACGACGGTGGTGATGTGCTGTCTGCTCTGGGAGCACAGCTCGCTGCGGGCCTTCTGGTTCCTGGCGAAGAATCTGAAGCGAGTGCTGGCGAAGCGGCGGCTGATTCAGGCGAGCCAGCGGGTAGACGACGAGTACATGGCGAGCTGGTTCCAATACGCCCCGGTGAGCAAGCAGGCACCCAAGAAGATGGCGAGGACGCTGTCGCGGTCGGAGACGGCGAGGACGTAGTGCGGCGGTACATGCGCCGATGCCGTCAGGTGAAGGAGAATAGAGCCATGACCGGTATCCAATTTGTCACCGATGAAAAGGGCCGCAAGGTGGCCGTTCAAATCGACCTGAAAAAACACGGGGCCATCTGGGAGGACTTCTGGGACGGTCTTGTCTCTGAATCGCGCCGAAAGGAAAAGGGCATTCCATACGAGCAATACCGGGCCAGCCGCCTGAAGCGCGGCAACCCGCATGGTTAAGTACTCTCTCGAAATCAAGCCGTCGGCACAAAAGGAATTGGATGCGCTTGACAATGTGCTGTTCACCCGCGTAGACCGGAAGATTCTGACGCTGGCCGACACTCCCCGGCCCGCGGGATGCAAGAAACTGAAGGGGTACAAGGACCAGTGGCGCGTCAGAGTCGGTGACTGGCGCGTGGTGTACATCATCGACGACGGGGCGAAGCGCGTTACCATCATGCGGATCGCACGCCGGGGGGACGTTTACGAATAGCCGCAAAACCTCGACCGGCTGGCTCCCAGGATCTTTGGGTACAATCAATCTGACGCCGTGAAACCGCTCGGGAGCGACTTGCCAGAGCAATGGATTCGTGCCCCTATTCGATGCACCTGAAGGGTCACTGTATTCCCTTGTCCATCAACGTGCGCGCGAACATTGGTAATTCCCACAGCTACGAAAAGCGTCGAGATGAGTCTCGCCGCGGAGGCACAAGTGCCCGCGCCACCCATCATGCGCATTGCCCTCCTAGGAACGCGCGGCATCCCCGCCAACTACGGTGGGTTTGAGACCTTCGCCGAAGAACTCTCCAACCGTCTCGCGGCCCGTGGGCACCAGGTCACCGTCTATTGCCGAGAGCGCCCGTCCCATCCGCAATATCGCGGCGTCCGGCTTCAGTATCTGCCCACCATCCGGCACAAATACTTCGATACTCTGGCCCACACCTTCCTCTCGACGCTCCACCTGCTGGTCCATCGCGCGGATGTCGCCCTCTACTGCAACGGCGCCAATGCGATCTTCACCCTGTGGCCGCGAATCTTCGGCATGCCGGTGGCGCTGAACGTGGACGGCATCGAGCGCAAGCGCAAGAAGTGGAACCGGCT
>PMTT01000881.1:1621-4956 GCA_003167275.1 Bryobacterales bacterium
AAGCTCGCGCTGATCGGCGACGCGCCTTACGCGCACGATTACATCCGGCAGGTACGCGACTCGGCGGACCCGCGCGTCGTGATGCCCGGAGCCATCTATGGAGCGGGATATCGCGAGCTGGGATCGAACTGCTTCGCGTACATCCACGCCACCGAGGTGGGGGGCACCCATCCGGCGCTGATCGAGGCCATGGGCCGCGGCGCGGTGGCCCTGTACCGCAACACGCCGGAGAACGCCGAGGTGGCCGGAGAAGCCGGGATTCCCTTCGAGCCGGAAGAGCTGACGGCCAAGATCGAATTGCTGCTCGCGATGAGTGAGGAGCAGTTGGCGGATTGGCGGCAGAGGGCGATGGATCGCGTCAGGGAACGGTATTCCTGGGATGCGGTGACGGACGCTTACGAGAAGCTGCTGATGGGAATGGCAGCGCTGTAACACGGGCATCCTTGCCTGTGTGGGTTTTGGGTTTTCCGGGAAGTTCGCAAACAAACCCCACAGGCAAGAATGCCGGCAAGAATGCCTGGAAAGAATGCCCGTGCTACAGAGCCTGCCGGCGGTCGTTCAGCCGAACCAGGAAAACCAGCGCCAGGGTAGCGGCCAGCGCGATCCCGCAGATGGTCCAGCCGTTGCGGATCAGGAAGCCCTTGGCATCCTCGCCCAGTTGTATGCCGAGCCATGCTTCGCCGAAGTAGCGAATGATGCGGGCCAGCAGAATCACCACCAGGAATCGGCTGAAGGGAGTGTGGAACGCGCCTGCCGAAATCACGAACACCTTCAGCGGCAGCGGGACTACCGGGGTCACAGCGGGCACGAACACGCTGAGCAGACCGTAGCGCTGGAACCATCGCTGGAATCTTCCCGGCACGGGATTACCCTTGGTGAGCACTGTTCGGCCATGCTTCGCACCCACAAAGAGCAGGATATTTCCGACGGTAGAGCCTAACACCGCCAGCAGCGCAGTGAAATAGGCATGCTGCGGCGCCTTCACGCTGGCGGCGCCGACTCCTACCAGCAGAAAATCCATCGCCGCCGGAATCGGAATCCCCGCGGAATCCAGAATGCTGAGGAGCAGGACTCCCCACGGGCCGTACGCGAGCAGCGCGCTGGTGAACTTGTGCATGGGTCAGATAATGTCGGCGAAGGACTTGCGCAATTTGTAGAACCAGGCGTGGCCCAGGATGAACACAACGGCCGACAGCACCCACAGCTTCCAGAGCGAGGGGAATTGCGGCGCATGGTGATGCAGGAAGATATCCCGATAGCCGCGCACGAGGATGTAGATCGGGTTCTTGCTGGCCAACGGCAACAGGTAGCGGGGCAGCGAATCCTCGGGATAGCAGATGGGAGTTGCGAAAAACCAGATCGTCAGCAGATATCCGAGGATCTGTCCGAGGTCCCGCACAAACACTCCGAGCGCCGCCAGAAACCAGCTCAGACCCGCGGTGAAGAGCAACTGCGGAATCACCAGCACCGGCAGCCAGAGCGCCGCTGGCGGAACCGGGTGACCCACCACCAGCAGGAAGACGCAGTACAGGATAATGGCGAACACTTCGCTCACGAGCCCCGCAACGACCAGGTCCACGGGCAGCGTTTCCACCGCAAATACCAGCTTCTTCACGAAATTGCGATGCTCCAGCATAACACTCGGCGAGCGCCCCACCGCCTCGCTGAAGGCCAGCCACGGCAGCATGCCGGCCAGGTAGTAAAGGGCGAAGCCGGTGCGGCTGGGGTCTCCGGGGAACTTCGAATTCAAGATGAAGCCGAAGACGTAGAAGTACGTCAGCATGAGCAGCAGGGGGTTCATGACGGTCCAGAAGGAGCCGCCAAACGAGCCGCGGTACCGGCCCAGAACGTCGCGGCGGACCATCACCCGAATCAGGCTCCGGTTGCGCCAGATTGTCAAAAACGGATAAACCAGAGCCCGGCCCGCGCCACGCCACAATCGCTCTCGCTGCAGGGTTTGGTTAGTGCCGACACGCGCACGGCCCATCGTGGTGACGCCGCGAAGGGTGGCCGCCTCCACCAGCACGAAGGGTCCGCCCTTCTCGTAGTACCAGCAGACGTTCTCGCGCATGGGCGAAAGCAGCACCTGGTAGCGGCCATCCTCGGCAGGCAGTTCGAAATCCATGCGTACGGCCATGGTCTCGCCGGGCTTGACGTCGCGCTCGGGTTGCACGCGCGGGCCGTCCACGATCAGCGTGCCGGTGTCGGCGTCGAAAAGGTGGTAGCCGACACCGAAGCCCTCGGCGGCGGTCCAGGTCTCCTGAGTGAAATTCCTGACGATGAATTCGGCATGCACCGCTCGTGAGTCCGGATCGAGCTTCACGTGCAGGATGACGTAGGAAGTGCTCATGAGTAGAGCCAATCCGGGTAGCGGTCCTTCACCGGCCCGGTCTTCCGCCCGACCGCATAGATTCCGTCACCCCGCAGGTCAGTTCCCAGGCGGTAGCGCTCCAGCAGGTGGATCACCCAGCCGAATTCGGGATGGGGGATGTCGAGGAATTCGCCGGTTTCCAGGAGTGCCACATCGAAGCCCGAGTTATCGAACAGCCGGTGGACTTCGCGCGCGGTATATTCGCGGTTGTGGCGAGCGTCCACCTCGCCCGATTCGGCGGGACGGATGTAGGCGTGGAAGAATCCGGGGTGGTAGCCCTGGAGGATCGCCGAGATGCCGCGCAGGGCGGCCACATTGGGGGTGGTGAGAACGAAGTGGCCGCCGGGCTTGAGGATGCGATTCACCTCGCCCATCAGGTGCATGGGGTCCTCAAAGAGGTGCTCGATCAGTTCGCCGCAGAGCACTGTGGAGAACCAGGCGTCGGGGTAGGGGAAGGGGTCTTTCTCGGCATCGAAGTGGTCGATGTCACAAGCGAAGGACTCGCCGGCGGAGGAAGTGACTTCCCGATGGTCGGTGCGACCCATTTTGCCGAAGTAGCAGCCGCGCACGTGGCCGTAGCCCAGCCTGGTATGAAGGGCGGGCGTGATTTGCAGGTAGGCGCCCATTTCCAGGATTCGGTCGTCCGGGCCGCCGCGAGGTGTGATTTCCAGGGTCTTGACGAGGCGCGTCTGATGGGTGTCGAGGTAGTTGCGGGAAGGCGGGGTCGTCGCCCAGGTAGTGAGATAGTCAGCCAGGTCTGCTTTCCGGCCAGCCTGGTGGGGCGGACCCCCTGGTCCGCGGCCGACGCCCTCGTCGGCCTTTTCGGACCGTTCGGCCTGTTTGATCTCAGAGGGTATCTCCCCAGGTTCCGACACGAGTTCGCTCGGCGAACAGGCCGACGAGGGCGTCGGCCGCGGACCAGGGGGTCCGCCCCACGGTTGGCCACTCACTACCGATTCCAAAA
>PMTT01000296.1:0-2884 GCA_003167275.1 Bryobacterales bacterium
AGGCGACCGCTGCTGGCGCGATCGTTGCCTCTGGCCGCGGCATTCGGTTTGGCGCTATGGATTTTCCCGCCCCGTATGCTGGCGTTCGTCCAGAGCCGGGATATCGACCTCGAGCAGCGCACCTACCACTTCTTTTTGCAGACACCGGACCACTCCGCGGAGCTCACCTGCACGGTGGGCCAAGGCATCCTTGCCAGCTATACGATCGGGGTCGACGCCATGCTCCGCACCCTGCAACCGCAAGACCCCGCTCCAGGAGACCAGGCGGTCGCCGAATGCGTGCTGACCGGGTTGGGAGAACCCCGGCCCCTGGTACTCCAGGTCCTCGATCCTTTGCCTGCCGGCGGCTTGGGAGGCCGCATGGTACAGCGTGTCGAACTGGATGGCGAAGAAGCTTATTACCAGGACGTTGGGCAGGAGCCCGGAAGCGGCTGGGCCAACATTCCGCTAGGCAATGTCGGAGTCGGGACGACCAGGAGGGTGGTGATCGAGGTGAAGGCGATCCACCCGGAACCGGGCGCGAATTGGGCTTGGAATTCGCGGACCAGCTTTCAATTGGCCCGCAGTTCCTCGGCCCAGCATCTGGCGATGGCCAGGCCGACAGCCCAGAGCAGCACACTCGATTACGACACCGCCAGCTCCAGGGCCGCGGTCGACGGCGACACCGACGGCAACTTCTTCCACCAATCCGTCACTTCCACCAACCTGGATCCCCACCCCTGGTGGCAGGTGGACCTCGGCTCTTCCAAGGCGATCGGCTCCATCGTGATCTGGAACCGCACCGACTGTTGCCCCTCCCGTCTGAGTGACTACTGGGTGTTCGTATCCGATACCCCATTCAGTCCCACCGACACCCCCGACACGCTCCAGAACCGGGCCGGAACGTGGAAGAGCCATCAAACCCTGGTTCCCGATCCCTCCACCACCATTCGAACTGCCGGCGTGAAAGGCAGGTATGTACGCGTGCAACTCACCGGCACAGGCTACCTGAGCCTCGCCGAAGTCCAGGTATTCGCCGAGTAGCAGACCACCCTTACTTCCGTTGCGCGCCGTGTTCCACCGCGAGGATATGGACCTCACCCCGGCGGACGGAGTAAGTCAAGACATAACGCTCCACAACCAGCTCGCGGCGCCCGGTCAGCCTTCCAGGGCGCCCCAGTTGTGGAAAGCGCGCTAAACCCTCACCGGCGGCTAAAAGGCGATCCGCCATCCTCATAGCCGCCTCGGCATTGTCCGCCGCGATGTACGCGTAGATGCCAGCGGCGTCCGAGAGCGCCCGCCGCGACCAGCGTACCTTCACTTACTGTGCCGCTTCCGGGCAGCCGGCGCCTCTCGAGTCCGCCCATTCTTCAGGTCCTCGAACCAGGCCCGAACCTCATCCCCCTCAAGCGACCGTCCCGCCTCGATGTCCGCCTCGCCCTCACGCACCGCCACCAGCGAAGCATATTCCCGCTCCACGAACTCGCCCACCGCCTGGGCGATCAGGAAGGAGCGGGAGCGCTGCATCTCTCCCGCCAGTTCGTCAAGCTGGCTGACCACATCCGAGTCGAGACGCACGCTGACGACACTGTCACTAGTTGTAGTCACCATAAGTACAAGCTACCACATCTCCTATCCCAAAAGCTACGCGAATCGCCGCTTGACAGCCCGCTCTCATTCTGAGAGCATAAGGCCGTTTGCTGGCGCGCAAGCTACCGGCGGTCATCCGCACCGAAGAAGAAAACGAGCGGCTCATCGCCGAGTTGCAGGATCTCGACAGCCGCTATGACCAACTGACGCCCGAGGAGCGCGAATATGCGGAACTCCTGGGCGTGCTCATTGAGGTGTTCGAAGAGGCCAATTATGCCCTGGAGGGTTCGACACCCCATAGCCGGTTTCTGAGCCTCATGGAAGAACATGGGCTCCGGCAGCGCGATCTGCTCGGCGTGTTCGGTTCCCGAGGCATCGCCTCCGAAGTCGTGAACGGGAAACGCGCCATCAGCAAGGCCCAGGCGAAGAAGCTGTCAGAACTGTTCCACGTTCCAGCCGACCTGTTCCTGTGAGGCCGCGAACCCCTCTCACCCACAGAAAGAAATGAACCTGGCAACCACCTACGAAGCTGCTTACGGCAAAGACGCCCCGCTCGCGGAGTTCCACGTGTGAAGAGATCCAGGGAAACCGTCGTCCTCATCCTGCTGCTGATTCTCGGCCTGGCTCCGCGGCTTGCCTTCGTCTGCAGCTTTCCAACCATCCCCATTTCCGACTTCAATGCTCTGGTGGGGTTCGGTCTTCACCTTCGCGACCATGGACTCATCAGCCATACCGTCCCCTGGCTTTGGGAGTCCTTCAACGTTGGTCTTCCGCTGGTTCTCTGCGGCTTGTTCCGAATTGCCGCGGGCGTCCCTCCCACCACCATGGCGCGTCTGGCCACGGCGTTTGCCTGTGGGCTCTTACCGGTCTTGCCCTTCCTCATCTGGCGCAGGGTGCTGCCTTTCTGGGTGCGGGTTCTCGCAGCCGCGTCGCTGGCTCTTTGGCCCGGCCAGATTCTCTTCTCCGGAGTGGTGGCCCAGGATAACTGGGTTCTGCTTCCCTCCGTGGCCCTGGGGGCGCTGGCCGTAAGAACGCTGATCAAATCTTCAGACGGCGGCGACTCTGCACGCCCCATTACCGCCGGTCTGCTCTATGCGGCTGGAGTTGCCATTCGCCAGGAGATGCTGATTGCGTTGCTCCCCCTGCTTCTGGTTGCGGCCGGTCTGACCTTCCGGGCCGGTTGGCGTCGGGTGGCCGCCGCCACCCTCGCGGCGGGGCTGCCCCTGCTGGCCCTGGCCGTTTACCGCGATGCAGCCACCGGACGCTTCGCCGTCACCACGGCGCACGGCGGAATCACGATCCTGGGCTCATACAT
>PMTT01000296.1:2971-4241 GCA_003167275.1 Bryobacterales bacterium
GAGCCGCTCCGCGAGCGCGGGGCAGCGCTCGAAACGCTCGCCGCGCGGCCGCTCCTTTTCGAACTGGCGGCCCTGCAGGGCCTGTTCCTGGCGGCAGTCGTCATCGGCGTTTGGCGGCGGAACNNAGATGCTGATTGCGTTGCTCCCCTTGTTTCTTGCGGCGGCCGGTCTGACCTTCCGGGCAGGCTGGCGGCGGGTGGCCGCGGCCACCCGCGCGGCGGGGCTGCCCCTGTTGGCCCTGGCCGCATACCGCGATGCCGCCACCGGACGCTTCGCCGTCACCACGGCGCACGGCGGCATCACGATCCTGGGCTCATACATTCCCGGTGCGGCCGCCAACGGCTGGAGCGCCCCCTATTCTTTCATCGCCTCGACCCGGCCGGACCTGCTGCGCGACCGTAAGGCGATGTTCTCCCAGGCCTCGGGCCTCGCCGTTCGAGAAGCGCTTCGGCGGCCGGCCTTTCACGCGGCTCGAATTCTGTCGTCGGCGGTCACCTCCGCGGTCTCGGGCGAGGCCGGCAGCCTGTACTGGAGCGTGGGGGCGCCCGAAGCCCTGCCGGAGCCGCTCCGCGAGCGCGGGGCNNTCATCGGCGTTTGGCGGCGGAACCCGGCCATCCTGGCCCTGGTTTTGGCTGTCCTGCTCAAATATGGCCTCCACGCCGTCACCACTGCCCTGGGGCGGCACTTTTTTGTAGCCACGGCGCTGGAAATTCTGACCATCGCGATCGCGGCCTACGAAGTCAGTACCATGACCCGGCCGGCCGCCCGTTTGCTATTGGCGCGAGCCGTAGCCGTGGGCATACCGTTCGGCGTGGTCCTGTTCCTGTGCGCGCCGCGGCTGGCGGCGTTCGTGCAAAGCCGGGACGTCGACCCCCACCAGCGCGCCTACCATTTCTTCTTGCAGCCCCCTGGACTGCCCTGGCACGAAACATCGCCGCCCAATCGCTATACCGAGCTCGCCTGCGTGGTCGATCGGGGCCGGCTCCTCGCGTTGTGGCCGGGGCTGAGCGCGACTCTTCGCACTCTCCAGCGCGACCCGGCCCCAGGAGACCAGGCAGTCGCGGTATGCGAACTGACCGGGCAGGGAGAGCCCCGGCCCCTGATGCTCCAGGTGCTCGACCCTTCCGCTCCCGGCGGCTTGGGAGGCCGCATGCTGCAGCGCATCGAAGTTGACGGCGTCGAAGTCTTTTCGCACGACTTCGCTCAGACGCCCTGGATCGGCTCGGCCAACATTCCGCTCGGCAACGTGGGAACGGGGACTAAGAGGAGC
>PMTT01000296.1:4246-11943 GCA_003167275.1 Bryobacterales bacterium
GGCCCTGGAGGAGCGGTCGATGGTAACACGGACGGCAATTTCTATCATGGTTCGGTTACCTCGACCAATGCGAATACCAACTCCTGGTGGCAGGTGGACCTGCTCACTTCCATCTCCATCGGTTCCATCGCGATCTGGAACCGCACGGATTGTTGCAGCGACCGGTTGGAGGATTACTGGGTTTTTGTTTCCGATACCCCTTTCAGCCCAACCGATACACCAGCTACGCTCCAGAGCCGGCCAGGCATATGGAGCAGCCACCAGAAGGCAGCCCCCCATCCATCGGTCAGGATCATGACTCCCGGCACTTCAGGCCGATATATCCGTGTGCAACTCACTGGCACAGGCTACCTGAGCCTCGCCGAAGTCCAGGTCTTTAGTCAGTAGCAATGTGGCACGGACACCCTTGAAAAACACCATTGGTGGGGCGGACCCCCTGGTCCGCGGCCGACGCCCCCGTCGGCCTGTTGGCATCGCGCCGGAATTTGATTCAAATTCAAGAAGACCAAACACGCCAAATAATGTTGACGGAATCACGCCAAATAACGCCAAATAATTCTGAAAGTGACACGTTCAAAGAAAGCTGTCTGGTTCAGAAGTTGGTGACCTTAGGACGCTTTTGGAGAGCGGTTTCTGAGGCGAAACACGGTTAGCATCCCCAAGCCGGCGGAGAGCAACACAAAAGTCGATGCCTCTGGCGTCGCCGCACCTTGAACCGGCGTGTTGAACGTCAGCGAGAAGGCTGGGTCGTTCGAATTATTAGCATCGATCCCAATGCAGTAAGTTCCTGGTGCCAGACTGGCAATTGCAATCGTACTTGTATAACTGTCGCCGCTGTTCAGCGTTTCGGTTCCACCGCTGCTACAGGTACCCGCGACACCCTCTGAAAATAAGTAAGACGCTCCGGCGTTTGGAGTTCCAGTTATAGAGCCGGTGGCGAGGAATGCGCCCCCGGCCCAATAGAATGAGTAGTAGTCCTCCGTCCCGAGTCCTCCAATTGTTCCGGTGACTGCCGACACCGGGGGGCCGTTTGGTAGAGATACCGTCGCGGCAGTTGTACCGCCCTGGAAGCCGTTAAGGGTTTCTGTCCACGTGCCGGGGTTGTCCTCGACGAAGGCTTGGACCGTAGCAGTATCCCTCACGTCGTCGCTTTGAACGGACGGAAATACCTCGGTGTCGAGAGATGGAAATGGCGATGATAAGCCAATACCCGAAGTGAGAAATATGCTCCATCCCGTGAACGCGTCGGTGGTCGGGTCAGTCGAGAGAAGGAAGTCGATAATAAATGAATTTGTGTTGTTGAGAGTGTTCAGCCCGTCCATGAAGCTGTAGCTGGTGGGGTTTATTTCGGTCTGTGAGAGTCCGGCCACGAGGGTGGTCGGTACGGTGAAGTATCCTGTGATGCGATCGCCTGTGCTGTATGGAAAAATCGCGGTGGCGAAGTCGTTACCTGTGTACGTGTAAGTAGTGTCGGCCTGTATGCTTGGGGCGCAAACAGCAATCATCAGCATGACGATCCCGATCGGGTATCGGCCTAGGTTTACGGTGTCCATGGCGGTCTTCCTTTCATTCATTTGCTGTGGAGTGTACCCGATTTGGCGGAAACAGTGCTCCGACTGCTCCCGCTCGGCGAGTTCTTCTTCCCAGGCTTCCGGGTCGCTCTTCAACCGCGCGTAAGCCGCGTTGGCTTCGTCCAGAAACCGCTCCCGCTGGTAGCGTTCGATCGCTTCATCCAACACCGCCTGCATCGGCTTACCTTCGTGCCGGGCGAGTTCCCGCAAGGTCGCTTTCGCATGGGCGCTGATGCGGATATTGATCTTGCTCATAGTCCAACCCTACCATGACGCCACAGCGTTGCAGGCTAATAGGCACCCCGAATCCAGCCTCCCGCCAAAACCTCAGTCACAACTAATATTTCCAATCCCCACAACCACATACAGACATCCGCGAACGTTTTCACCCCCTCGTCTGCTATAACCGNNACCAATCCGCGGCCTTCCACGCCGCCAGAGGAGAACTCCGTCTATGGCCACCCAAGCCCAAATCGAAGCCAATCGCCAGAATGCACAAAGGTCCACCGGACCTCGCACCCCCGATGGCAAAGCTGCCGTCCGCCAGAACGCCTTCCGGCACGGCTTCACCTCCAGCATCCCTGTGCTGCAACGGGAATCTGACGGCGACACGCAACAACTCCTCGCCGCCCTGATCGAAGAAAACCAACCCGTCGGCGTCAATGAAGAAATCCTCGTCTACCAGATGGCCGAGTATTTCTTCTTTCAACGGCGAGCCAGCATCATCATGGCTGAGGAATTCGATTCGGACGACTGCGGCGCCCGCGAGATCGGCCTCATGCTGCGCTACCACACCACCGCCGTCCGAGGCTTCTCAAAGGCCCTCAACGACCTCCGCAAGCTCCAGAAAGAACGTAAGTTACAGGAAATTGGCTTTGTTTCGCAGGAACCCGAAGAGACCCCTGCCGAACCCCCGTCCGAACCCCCAGCCCCCACCGCAGAGCCCCCTAAAATGAAGCCCGTGGCCATCCCTCAACCCGTCCAGGCGCCCATTCGCGTCGAACCCACCGACGCCCGCCCCGCGGACACTCGGAAGGACACCGAAAAGACAATCGACGGTCAGCCGCACACGCCTCCAAAGGCCGCGTAGACAATTTGTGGTTGTCTTCACCCGGGGAAAAAGGCGAGTATAGAGCTGGCGGAGTCTTTCCACGTTCCCGCCAGCCTGTTCATCTAGGAAAATGACTTCCGCCGCATCGTGGAAATGGGACTTTGCCGTCGTTGGTTCGATCCTTCTGATAGCCTCTTATCTTTTGTTCGTCCCCCCATTCCTGGGGGTTGCGGATCAGGGCGACTATAATCGTCTCCTCACGCGAGTCGGGCTGTCGGCTCCATCGGAACTCTCCTACGACGACCGGATCGATTGCTGGGTCGTCTCTCAGTGGAACATCGTTCCGGCTCAACTCATCCGAACTTTTAGCAGCGGAGAGTTTCCCGTCTGGGCCGCGATCCTTTTGCACAAAATCGCAAGCCGGACCACAACTTTGGATATCCGGTGGGTCTCCGGGGTCAACCTTGCGCTGCTGTCGGGACTGATTCTGGTCATCCTCAGGAGCGCCCGTAAACTGCCGGCGCCCGCTTACTTCGCGATTGCCGCCGGACTGCTTCTGGTGTCGACCGATAGCCAGTACCTTTCCTACTTCAACAGCTTTTACGGAGAGTCCGCGGCCCTGCTTGGCGTGTTTGCCTTCGTGGCCGCCGGGCTGTGGACAATCACAGCCGAAGACCCATCCTGGATTCATATGGCAGGGCTTGGCCTGGCTGCCGCATTTCTCGCGGGCGCCAAGGCACAGAACGCGATTCTGGGCCTCTTTGCCGCCGGTTGGATCGTCTGGCTTTTCTGGACCAAACCCGCACTGCGATACCTCTCCATGCTTGGGGGACTGTTGTTGATGGGATTCACCGGCTTCGTGCTGGCTCGCGCACCAAACCCGGAGAGCAATCTGTTCAATGCAATTTACGACCGGGTTCTTCCGAATTCTCCAGACCCGGCAGGAAGCCTTGCCGAATTAGGGTTGAACCCGGATACCGCCAGGTGGAGCAATAAAACGTACTGGGAGTTGGAAAATCAGCTCGCAGGTGTCTTCCCCGGAAAGGCTACGCGCCTCTCGCTCTTGAAGTATTACCTGCGCCATCCCCGGATCGACCTTCGAATGGCACAGGAGGCACTCTCGTTGAGCAACGATGTTCCCTATCTGGGCAATTATACGAAGGACTCAGGCGCGCCCTGCTTCACCAGAACCCAGGCCTTCACGGAGTACGACCGGTTCCGGATGCGGTTTGCGAGCTTATGGTTTTTATTTCCGCTGCTGGCCGCCAATGTGGCCGCCGCCGTAATCTGGCGCAATCGGCCGGCCGGTCTGCTTGCCACCTTGGGGATCATGGCCGCCGGCGCTTTTATAATTGCCGCCTGCTACGACAATGATCCGCGGAAACATCTGTTCACATTCAATCTGCTGTTCGATGTGTTGTGCTTTGCCGATCTGTCGGTGGGCGCGGCCCACCTGACACGCCTGCACGTCTTCGAAGATTGGGGAGCGATCAGGAGCTTGAAACCGGCCCTTGTTCTTTTACTGCTCGGCATCCTCGCCACCCTCGGCATAGCGGTGCGGCTGGATGCGATCTACAAGGAATCGCCCATCGGTTCGGTGGATAATCTGGCGGTGCGCAGGCCGGCAACCCAGAGCAGTTCTCTGGACTCCGCGAGCGGCGCCGATGCGGCCGTGGATGGCAACACCGACGGGAACTTTTTGCATGGTTCGGTCACTTCCACAGACCGGGAACCCGGCGCCTGGTGGCAGGTGGATCTCGGCTCTTCCAAGACGATTGGCTCTATCGCCATCTGGAACCGCACCGATTGCTGCTCCTCCCGGCTCAGTAACTACTGGGTGTTCCTATCCGATACCCCGTTCGGCCCGAGCGACACCCCCGGAACGATTCGAAAACGGCCCGGAACGTGGACCAGCTATCAGATTCAGGCTCCCGACCCGGTAACTACCATGGCAACCGGGGGAGCAGGCGGCAGATACGTCCGCGTGCAACTCGACGGCACGGACTACCTGAGCCTTGCCGAAGTCCAGGTGTTAGTTACGGGGCCGGATCTGGCGATGCGTAAGCCGGCAATCCAGAGCAGCTCTCTTGACTCCGTCAGCGGCGCCGATGTAGCCGTGGATGGTAACACTGACGGAAACTTTTTGCATGGCTCCGTCACTTCCACAGACCGGGAATCCGGCGCCTGGTGGCAAGTGGATCTCGGCGATTCTACGCCGGTCGGCTCCATCGTAATTTGGAACCGCACTGACTGTTGTGCCTCTCGCCTCAAAGACTATTGGGTGTTCCTGTCCGATACCCCGTTCAGCCCAGGCGACACTCCCGCCACGCTGCAAAACCGCCCCGGCACGTGGAAGAGTCACCAGACTGTGCCTCCCGGCCCGTCTGCTACGATTGCAACCGGTGGGGAGAAGGGCAGGTATGTCCGCGTGCAACTCAACGGCACGGACTACCTGAGCCTCGCCGAGGTCCAGGTGTTTGGCCGATAGCGCGGAGTTGGCGCGCCACGGATTGGATCCGTCCCCGCCATTCGCCCCCATCAAAAATCTTCATCGTGATACATTTGGGATTCCTTACACTGCATGCTGAACCACGCATATCTTCCCGGCCCTGGCAGTTTCCCGGCTGCCCGGCTCCGCCCCGGCGCATCACTCCCGGAGCTGTCCCTGTGAAGAGGTACAGGGAAACACTTGCCTTCCTCCTGCTGTTGATCCTCGGCCTGGTACCCCGGCTTGCCTTCGTTACCACGTTCCCCACCATCCCGACCTCCGACTTCATTACCCTGGTGGCGTTCGGCCAGTTCTTTCACGACCACGGGATCTTCACGAATGGCTGGTTCTGGGAATACGTCAATCCCGGACTGCCCGTGATTCTCTCCGGCCTGTTCGCGATTTTCCCAGGCTCCGATCCCCAAAGCGTGGCCCGCCTGGCTACCGCGTTTGCCTGCGGGCTCCTGCCCATCCTGCCCTTCCTCATCTGGCGTGGAGTGTTGCCTTTCTGGGTGCGCCTGCTGACCGGTGCCTCCCTGGCTCTTTGGCCCGGCCAGATCTTCTTCTCCGGAGTGGTGGCCCAGGACAACTGGGTCCTTCTCCCCACGGTTGCCCTGGCGGCACTGGCAGTCAGATCTCTGGTCAAAGCTCCGGTCAAATCTCCTGACGACCGCGAGGAGCGGCCGCGGGCCTTCATCGCCGGCCTGCTCCTGGTGGCGGGAGTCGCCATGCGCCAGGAAATGCTGATCGTGCTGTTCCCCCTGTTCCTGGCGGCGGCGGGTGTGACCTTCCGGGGAGGGTGGTGGCGGGTGTTCGTGGCGGTCTTCGCCGCGGGGCTGCCCCTGTTGGCCCTGGTCGCTTACCGCGGCGTGGCCACCGGACGGTTCACTCTCAGCACGGAGCACTCGGGCCTCGCGATCCTGGGCGCGTACATCCCCGGCGCGGCCGCCAATGCCTGGACCGACCCCTATCCTTATGTCGCCTCGGTCCGGCCGGACCTGCTGCGGGATCGCAAGGCGCTGCTCTCCCAGGCGGCGCTACTCGCCTTTCGGGAAGCGCTTCGCCGGCCGGGTTTTCAATCGCTCCGCATCCTGCAGGGGATGTGCACCTTTGCAGTGCGGGGAGAGGAGGTCAGCGAGTATTGGAGCCTGAGGGCGGATGAAGTCCTGCCGCCGGCGCTGCATGAGCGTGGCGTGACGCTCGCTAACCTCGCTGGAGCGCCGCTGCGTTACGAAATGGCGGTCATACAGGGGCTGTTCCTGGCGGCCCTCATCGTGGGCGTTTGGAGGCGGAATTGGGCCGTCCTGGTGCTGGCTTCGGCGGTCCTGCTGAAATTTGCCATTCACGCCGCGGTCGCGGCTCAGGGGCGATACTTTTTCCCGGCGACGGCATTGGAAATCCTGGCCATCGCCGTGGCCGCCTACGAAGTCCTGACGGCAATCCCGGCGGGCAGGCGCATGATGTTGGTCCTGGCATTAGGGGTGGGCATCGCATTCACTTTGGGGCTGTTGCTCGTGAGGCTGCGCCTGGAGCTCTACGTACAGAGTCATGATACCGACCAGCAGCGCACCTACCACTTCCCCGTGGAAGTCGCCGACCACGGCGCGGAGCTCGACTGCGTGGTCAACCATGGCCTGCTCATCTCGCTGAGCCTGCCGCGTGAGACGACCCAGAATGCCGCGATCCGGACCCTCCAGGGCGATCCACCCTGGGGCGACTCGGCTGCGGCGGTATGCGAGCTGACTGGGACAGGAAAGCCCCGGCCGCTCACGCTGCAGGTGATGGATCCGTACGCTCCCGGCGGCTACCCGGACCGCATGCTGCAGCGGGTGGAAGTCGACGGCGTGGAAGTCTATTCTCACGACCTTGCCAAGGACCCCGGAAGCGGCTGGGCCAACCTCCCGCTAGGCGATGTAGGAGAGGGGACGAAGCGCAAGGTAGTCATCGAGGTGAAAGCCATCCGCCCCGACGCGGGCCCCGGCTGGGGCAACGCCGCAGTCACCACCTTTCAGTTGACCCGCTGACTGACGTGGCGCAGACACTCGTGTCTGCCGCGCCGAGACTCGTCTCGGCGCAGTTGGGAGTGCCTCAAATTCCAGCGAAAGGGCAAGCGGCACTTTGCTTGTGGCTGTCCTACGTGCGTCTTTCCGGGTAAATCCGAAAGTAAAACCAGTTCAAATAATACTTCCGGACAGCCGCTCGAAGCGGCCCCGGCGTGAGGATCTGGAACATGTCCAGGGCCACCTGCAGAGCCCTTTTGACAATCCCGGAGAAGGTCTTGGACTCATGCCGGGCAAGCTGTCGCTCCACAGCCGCGACGGAATTCGTAAGAACGGCTACCTGCGCATCGGCCTGCTGTTTGGCGGCGCCTGCGGCCTGTAGGTCGAGAGAGAGCTGGTTGGTCCTTCGGCTTTCCATGGCGAAGCGCTCCTGCGCCGCGTCCGCGCCCATCCGGGCCTCCTGTAACTCCCGTCTCAGATGGTCCGCTTCCTGCCGGGAATCCGTCAGTTGGGTCTGACTTCCCTCCAACTCCCGGATCCGGGTTTGTACCTCCTTCGCCTTGCGGACCAGGCTATCGGCCATTTCG